>JBFHOZ010000010.1:0-27416 GCA_041592975.1 Desulfuromonadales bacterium | reverse complement strand
TGTCGGAGCGCCCCAAGTATGTCTCGGAAAAGACGACTCCTGACGGCAGGTACCTGATCTACCTCCCGAAAGGGGGGACGTATTATCTCGCGGCCCGGGACAAGTTCGGCGGTCCGCCGAAGCTCGGGGATCTCTACGGCCGCTATGACCAGGGGACGATCGAGCCGTCGGCCGTGGTGGTCAGGAAGGGCGAGATTCTCGAGGGCGTCGACATCACGGTCACGAAGGTCTGGTGATGATTCGTCCGCTCCTGATCATGATGCTGTCCGCATCCCTGCTCGCCTGCCAGAACGGCCCGGTCGATCTGGTTGCGCTGGCCGAGAAAGCCCGCAATGCCGACCCGTCTGCCTGCCGGCGGATGGTCGATCTGCTCGGCATGACGGAGAACCGGGTCGGCGAAAAGGTCTATCCGCTGGTCGTCGAAATCGGAGCGCCGATGGTCGAGCATCTGCTCGCCGCGGTGGCGAGCGAAAACCGCGACCAGCGGGAGCGGGTGATCGCCGCCCTCGGCACCCTGCGGGAGAAATCGGCGGTTCAGCCGATTGCCCGGGTGTTGACCGACAGGAGCCTGAAAAGAAGGTATATCGCCGCCTGGGCTCTCGGAGAAATCGGCAGCGAGGAGGGGATCCCGTTTTTGCTGCAGGCTCTCGGCGATCCGGAATTGCCGGTCCGCCAGTACGCCACCCGTTCGCTGATCAAGATAAACCTGGCCGCGGTTGAGCCGCTGATCGGTCTTCTGGTCACGGCCGATCCCCTGGCTGCCGCCGGCGCCATCCGCGCCCTCGGGGATATCGGCGACAAGAGAGCCCTCGACCCGCTTCTCGCACAGGTCGACGGCCCGAACCGGGCCGATGTTTTCCTCGCCCTCGGCAAATTGCGCGCCCCCCGCGCCGAATCGGCGTTGCTCGCCGGACTGGCAGACCCGGACTGGGAGGTGCGGATGAATGCCGCCATGGCCCTGGGGACCGTCGGCACCGCGTCGTCGGCCTCCGGCCTGGAGAAGACCCTCGACGATCCGGTCATGGTGGTCCGGGAGTGGTCGGCCCGCTCGCTGTCGGTGGTCACCGGAAAGGCGGTTCGGTATCGCGACGAGGACGGCAACATGGTGGAGCCCTACAGCGTTTACCACTAGGGGATGACATGGATAACCTGCTCAGACTGAAAATTATCGGTCCGCTGCTGCGGTCGGCCTGGACGTGGCGGCTGCTCCGCACCGCCTGCCTGGCACTGCTGGCGGCGATGACCACCTGGGGCTGGCATCACCACCGGATCGCCGGCGTCGATGTCCGCGACCCGCTGATGTACACCAACCTGACCAGCCACCTGTTCTGGGTCTGGTGGATCATGGGGGTCGTCTTCGTCGCCCTGCTGCTCGGCCGGGGCTGGTGCGCCGTCTGCCCCCTCGGCTGGCTGAACGGCCTGATGGCCCGGATCGGTTTCCGCCGCGAGATCCCCGCCTGGCTGCGCAGCTTCATTCCGGTGACCCTGGTGCTGATTCTCCTGCAGCTGATGGTCTATTTTTTCGCGATCCACCGGTTTCCTGACTACACCGCCGTGCTGCTGGCGGTCTGCCTGCTGCTGGCGGCCGGCATCGGCCTGGTCTTCAGGGAGCGGGCCTTCTGCTCCCTGGTCTGTCCGGCCGGTGCCGTATTCGGCCTTTACGCCCGGCTGGCGCCGTTCCAGCTGCGGGTCAGCGACAAGGATGTCTGCGCCAGCTGCGAGACGCGGCGCTGCGTCTCCGAGCCGGTCGAATGGACCAAGCTGCAATTCGCTTCGACGGTCGTCTATCGCCGGAAGAGGCTCGATGGCTGCCCGGTCGGCCTGGTTCCGGCCGAGCTGGCCGACAGCGCCGACTGCACCCTCTGTCTCAATTGCCTGCAGAACTGCGACAAGGAGAACGTCGGCATCGGCTTCCGGCCCTGGTTCGCCGATCTCTGCCGCGGCGGTCTTCGCCCGAGCGAAACCGTCTTCTTCCTGGTTCTGCTCGGCATGCTGACCGCCAATTTCAGCAAGGTCAATGTCGGCCTGCGCGATCTCATATTCATGCTGCCGGAGCAGACCGCGCGCCTGCTCGGCTGGCAGGAAAACGGCTTTTACGTTCTGGCGGTCGTCTGGGTCGCATTTTTGCTGCCGCTGCTGCTGATGCTCCCCGGCTACCTGGCGTTCAGGCTCGGACAGGTCAGGACTGAGACGGTCGGACAGCCGCCGGAATCCGGGCCGCCGGCAGCGGACGACGCCGCAAAGGACGGTTTCTGGATGAGCATGGGGCGTCTGGCGCTGCCGCTTGTTCCTCTGGTGCTCGCCGCCCATGCCGTGCTGGCGCTGGTCAAGATCAACGCCAAGGCGGCCTATCTGCCCTTCGCCCTCGGTGATCCCGGCGGAGTGAAGTCGTTTTTGGCGATGAATGTCATGCAGACCGTCACGCCTCCCGGGGTCCTGATCCCCCTCGACCTGCTCAAGTGGCTGATAGCCCTGGTGCTGATCGGCGGGCTGCTGGTCTCTTTCCGGGTCGGCTACAGGACGGTCGACGACGGCGCCGTTGAAGGCCGCTCCTTTCTGGTGGCGACCTGTCTCGGCGCGACGTTCCTGTTTCTTCTCTACATGGCGACGGTGATCGAATGGCTGTTTGTTCGCTGAGGGTGACCGGGCTGCTCCTGCTGGTACTGCTGACGGCTTACCCGGCGCATGCCTGCTTCGGGCCGAAACTTTTCCTCGGCATTCCGGAAGAGATGCGCGGTCAGGTGCTGACGTCCCTGGTGACGATCTATGTCAAGGAGAAGACCGGAGTCGAAACCGAGCGGGTCGCGCTCGAGGGGAGGGATGTGACCCGCGAGATTCTCGCCGAAAAGCTCGATTTCGGATTTGCCGACCGGGCGGCTGAAGGACTGCAGGCGATTCTCGTCGTCGACGGGCTGCCGATGCTCGTTTCCGGCCCGCGGATCCTGTCCGATCTGCAGTTCACCACCGTCGGGCCGGCGCTCAAACGCCTGGAGAGGCAGCTGAAGCCGGCGCATGTCGAGGAGATCCTGCGGGATGTCTCCGGCGGCGAGTTGCCGATGGCGGCGGCGCGGCGTTTCCTGATGCAGAGGAGATGGATCTGATGCGGCGGTTGCTGGTATCTGCTTTTTTTCTGGCCGTATGCGGGTGTGCGGCGATCGGCGGCCCGGCGGATGCACCGGTCGAGGTCGCCGGCGTCCTGAACGGGAAAACGGTCCTTCGCGGACACGTCGTCGTCAGCGGAGACATCCTGGTTCCGCCCGGCGCGGCGCTGATCGTTCGCCCCGGAACGACCCTGCACGTCAGGGGTTCCGAGAGCACCAAGATCGACCCCGAATACCTTTCTCCGCAGACCGAGCTGCTGGTTCGGGGGACCCTGCTGGTCGACGGGACAAAGAGCCGACCGGTCACGTTCCTCCCCGAATCGCCAGCGGCGGGCAGCGAGCCGGCCTGGGCCGGTATCATCCTCGACAACGCAGCCGGATCCGCAATCCGTCACGCCCGTATCGTCCAGCCCGAGACCGGGATTCAGATCATCGGCGGGTCGCCGGAAATTGTCGGCAACCGCATCACTTCGGCCCGCTACGGGATCGTCATCCAGGGAGGCGCCGCGAAAATCCTCGACAATGAAATTACTCGCGGCGAAGGGGGGATCTTCTGCTGGCGCGGTGCGGCCCCTTATCTCAAGGGAAACTCCGTGATCGCCAACGACGAGGAGGGGATCGTCGTCGACCGGAGCAGCCGTCCCTATATCGACCGGAACACGGTCAGCGGCAATGACATCGGCCTGGTGATCCCCGCCGGCCTCCCTTACGACCCGTTCCTGGTCAGGGGGAACCGCGAGGACGTCCGGATCCTCGACGTTCGGAAGCGGGGAGAGGAATGAAAGTCCTGGCCTCCGCATTTGCGCTGATTCTGTGCGCCGCCCTGCCGGCGACGGCCGAGGTCCGCTACACCGGCGAACAGACCATCTGGGAAGACACGGTCTGGGAGGGGGATGTCCTTGTCGACGGAATCCTGACGGTCGCCCCCGAGGCGAGGCTGGAAATCCGCCCGGGTACGGTCGTTCGCTTCACCCGCATGGACAGCAACAATGACGGTATCGGCGAACACGAACTCTTCATCCAGGGGATTTTCCTGGCCCGCGGCGAACCCGACCGGCCGGTTGTCTTCACCTCGGCCGAGCCGTCCCCACGCCCCGGGGACTGGGGGGCGGTCAACATGATGGCGTCGCCGTCGGTCAACGTTCTCGAGCACTGCCGGGTCGAGTACGGTTACCGCGGTTTTCATGCGCATTTTGCCGAGGCGAGGCTTGCCGACTCGCTTTTCCGGCGAAACTGGCGCGGCGCGCAGTTCCAGGAATCGACAGTGTCTATCAGCCGTTGCCGCTTCGAAGACAACTACAACGGCGTCCAGTTCAGGGATGCGACCGTCACCATGACCGATACGGTCATCACCGGCAGCTACTGGGGGGTACGCTGTGTTTACAGCACCCTCGAGCTGTCCGGCTGCCGGATCGAGCGGAACCTGGTCAACGGCGCCAGCTTCCGCGATTCGGAGGTCACCATTGTCGACAACGCGATCACCGCGAACCGGCGTGGCCTCTACCTGCAGCGGACCAGCGGCGTCCTCGCCGGAAATATTGTCGCACTGAACAGCGAGCATGGCATCTTTCTTGAAGATTCAGAAGCGACGATCGAAAACAACCGGGTCGACGGCAACGGCCGCTCGGGGTTCCGCATCATCAATTCTCCGGTGCGCATGGCCGGCAACAGTATCGTCGCCAACGACACCTACGCCCTCGTCAACGACGGCGAGCAGGACCTGCTGATCGAGGGGAACTGGTGGGGGACGGTCGACGAAGGGGCGCTGTCGCTGCTGGTACGGGACGGCGAGGACCGGCCGGGCCACGGCATCGTCATTATCGAAAATCCGCTGGCGCATCCGCCCCGGGATCAGAAAGGGACTGGTAGCAACCCATGAAAGTCACATCCGTTTACAACTCAATCTTCCGACTGCTGGCGCTCGCCCTGGCCGTCGTCATCCCGCTGCTGGCCGGTTGCCGGAATATCCAGGATCGACCGGTGATGCGCATCGGCTACATGAATTGCAACAGCGAGGCGGAGACGATCGCCCGGTTCAGTCCGCTTACTGCTTATCTGTCGGATCAGCTCGACATCGATTTCCGTCTCGTCCCGGTCGACACCCAGGATTTCGAGGAGCGGTTCAGCGCCGGCGAGTTCGAGTTCGGGCACAACAACTCCCTGCTTTATATCATGCTCAGGGAGAGCCAGCAGATGCAGCTGATTGCCACCGAGAAGCGCGGTCAGTACGGCGCGCGGACCGCCGGGGCGATCATCTCCCGCAAGGGGAGCGGCATCACCAGGATCGAGCACCTCAAGGGGAAGCGGATGATCTTCGGACCGCAGCTCGCGCCCTCCGGGTACCTCGCCCAGTACGACCTGATGCTGCAGGCCGGATTCGACCCGGAAATCGATCTCGGTTACTACGCCATCCCGCACGGATCGTTCAAGCATGAAAAGGTGATCTACGGCGTCTATTTCGGTGAATTCGACGTCGCTGCCGCCCCGGCGCTCGATCTCGAGCTGATGATCGCCGAGGGGCGGATCACCGCCGATGACTTCAACGTCATCGCCCAGAGCGAGATCATCCCGTACTGCACTTTCGGGGCCGCACGGACCGTCCCGGAGGATCTTGTGAAAAAGTTCCGCAAGGTGCTGCTCGCGATCACCCCGGAGACAACGGTAGATTATGACGGGGAAACGATCAGGGTGCTCGATTCGGCCTGGATCAGCGGTTTCGAACAGCTGTCAGATGCCGATTACGACCCGATCCGGCGGATGGCGAAGAACGCCAACATGCCGCCTTACCAGGAGTTCTGACCTTGCCGAAGGATCGTTTCGACCAGATCCATATTTTCGCTGCCGGAGTCGTCCTGCTCGCCATGGGGATGCTGCTGGCCGGATTTTCCGGCGGCGACCGCCCCCGGCCGGTGCAGAATCCGTCTCTCGAGCGGGCGATGCAGGATCGGGCCCGGGCGGCCTTCCTCGAGGAGGCGTTCCTGCCGGTCGAGGAGATGATCGTCGCCGGCCGGCGCACGGAGGCGCTGCTCCGCCTGCAGGAGTTCGAGAAGGAGTTCCCCGGCGAGCCGCACACGATGATCCTGCGGGGTGGGATACTGGTCGCCCAGGGGGGGCTGGGGGAAGGGATCGCCCAGTACGCCGCGGCGGTCAGGCTGAACGGCGATTATGTCGATGCCAGGAGCCGCCTGAATCGCCGCGCCGAGATCGCCGGGCTGGTCGAGACGGCCATTCCGAAAATCCGCCGGGCGCTCGCGTCCGGCGACAATCCGAGCCTGGAGAGGTCCCTCAGGGGACTCTATTACCTGCAGAGCCGCCTGGCGGGAGGGTGCGAATAGGATGCCGGTATTCGACCGACATTTCTGGCTGGTCCTTTTTTCCGGCGCGTCCCTCGGACTGCTCGGCGTGATGCTGGCCTTCTGGGGGAATCCGGAGAATTCGGGCATTTGCGTTTCCTGTTTCGTCGAGAACACCGCCGGTTCGCTCGGCCTGCATGACAACGGCCGTATGCAGTACATCCGCCCGGAGCTGATCGGCTTCGTTTTCGGCGCCGTCGGCAGCTCGCTGCTGCTCGGCGAATTCCGCTCCCGCGGAGGGAGCGCGCCGCTGCCGCGATTCTTCGCCGGAATATTCCTCATCGTCGGCAGCGCCGTCTTCATCGGCTGCCCGATCAAAATGCTTCTGCGCCTGACCGCCGGTGACCTGACGGCACTGTTCGGAGTGGCCGGACTGGTGGCCGGGGTCTGGCTCGGCATCCGCTCCCTCGCCGCCGGCGTCAGTTTCGGCAGGCCGGACGCGCAGCGCGGCGGCAGCGGTTTCTGGATTCCGGCGGTATTCCTGCTGCTGTTGCTGCTGCTGTTGCTGCGCCCGGGATTCGTCATGTTCTCTGAAAAGGGGAGCGCGGCGCTGCACGCGCCGGTGCTGGTTTCGCTTGCCGCCGGTCTGCTGCTCGGTTTCGTCGCCCAGCGCAGCCGCTTCTGTATTACCGCCAGCGTTCGCGATTTCCTTCTCATGGGGGGGAGGGCGCCGCTCGCCTGGGGGCTGTTGACATTTTTCGTTGTCGCCGTTGTCGCCAACCTGGTGACCGGGTCGTTCCGGCTCGGTTATTACGGCCAGCCCGGCGCGCACCTCGAACCGGTCTGGAGCGTCCTCGGCATGGTCCTGGTCGGCTGGCTGTCGGTCATCATCGGCGGCTGCCCGTTCCGTCAGCTGATCAAGGCCGGCGAGGGGGACAGCGATGCCGGCATGGTCGTGCTCGGCATGCTGGTCGGCGGCGGAGTGGTGCAGTCGTGGGATATTGCCGCCACCGCCGCCGGTGTCGGCATCTACGGCAAGGTTGCGGTTCTCGCCGGGATACTGTTCGTGCTGTTGAACTCCCTCCTTTTCCGGGAGAGGCCGGTCGCCTGAGGCTGGCCTGAAGAAAGGTGTTGCCTTGAACAAACTGACGCGAAATCCGAAGATCGTCTGGCGCGTGGAGAAACAGCGCGAGGCACAGGTCGAACAGGCACTCTCCTCCGGCATGGAGGCGGACGAGCAGGGGACGGTGATCCTCATCGCGTCCGGCACCATGCACCAACTCAATTATGTCGGCGGAGCGATCTGGCAGCTGTGCGACGGGACGCGCACTGCCGGAGCGATCGTCGATCAGTTGCTCGGGGAATTCGATGTCGAACGTGACGAACTGGCCGCCGACGTCGAGACGTTCGTCGCCGATCTGCTGGAAAAGGGCTGGCTTGACCATGAAAAATAATATTACCGAACTCTTTTCGGCACCGCTGACCTTCAACTGGACACTCTCATTCCGCTGCAACTTCAGCTGTTCGCACTGCTACAGCCGCGAAGAGGATGTCCCCGAGCTCTCGACCGAGGAGAATTTCCGTATCGTCGACGTGCTGGCGGAGAAGCAGGTGCCGTTCGTCAATTTCGGCGGCGGCGAACCGTTGATCCGCGACGACCTGTTTGCCATCACCGAGTATGCCACCTCGAAGGGGCTCAACGTCTCGATGAATTCGAACGGCTGGATGCTCGACGATGCGGCGGCGGTGCGGCTCAAGGAGGCCGGGTTCAGGAGCGTCGGCATCAGCATCGACAGCGTCGACCCGGCGCTGCACGACGATTTCCGCTGCATGCCGGGTTCCTTCGGACGCGCCGTCCGGGCCCTGGACGCCCTGCGCAATGCCGGTATTCGCAGTACCATGAGCTCGGTGATCTCCCGGATCAACTACAGGGATTTCGACCGACTGCTCGACCTGGCCCGTGAACGGGGTGTGGAGCAGGTCTACCTGCACAACTTCAAGTGCTCGGGACGCGGCTTCAAGAACCGCGAAGAGCTCGACCTGACGCCGGAGGAGTGGAAGGCCTTCTATATCGAGGCGCTCGACGTCAAGGAGAAGACCTCGGATCTAGACATCTCTTTCGACGATCCGGTGATCGCCTCTCTCCCCGGATACGCGGAAAACCCGTTGGTAAAAGGGAGCAGCTGTGGTAAGCTTTCCCTGCATCTGCGCCCGAACGGCGATATTACCCCGTGTGGTTTCATTCCGCTGGTCGTCGGGAATATCCTGACCGACGAGTTTGACGATCTCTGGTACAATTCGCCGGTGTTGAACAAGATGCGCAACAAGGAGGCGAAGGGGAAGTGCGGCGACTGCGGCGCCTTCGAGTCCTGCCTCGGCGGCTGCACCGCGCGGGCGTTCGCCACGACCGGCGATTTCGACGAACCCGATCCGCACTGCTGGAAATAATACGAACAACAGGCTCGCCAGCCACAGAACAGGAGGTGTCGTTATGAAGAAATATCAGAAGCCCCGGGTGATCGGCTCGACCAACGTTCACCCTTGCTGAGAAAACGGGGGCAGCTGTTGCTGCCCCCGGTTTTTTTATCGATGAAGCTCGACCTGCTCGACACGCCGGTTCGTGCCACCTGGGACCTGCACGCCGGCGACGGCGGTATGCCCGCGGCGGATGCTGATCGCGTGCTGCGGCGCCTGATCGAGGCCCGTCTCTTTTTCGTCACCCTCGAACGGACGCCGTTGCTGCATCCGGAATGCGACGCCATCGTCTTTGGGCTCGGTTCCGCCGGAATGCAGGTCCTCGTCATGACCGAGGGGGGAGATGCGGAGTTGCAGGCGCTGTCCTCCCTGCCGCCGGAGAAGGCCGGGATCATGCTGAACCTGGCGCCGTTCGTCGATGCTGCGTCGCCCGACTTCGCCGCCATCGAGAGGGTTGTCGGGGAGATCCGCAGCCGGGGCTTCGACCCCGGCATCAGCCTGGTTCCGAGCAACGAGAACATCGACTGGATTGTTCCCCTGCTCGATTTCTGCAATCAACTCGCGGTCCCCCGTTTCAAGTTGCCTAACGTTCGGATTGATGATAATTTTCAGCAGTCCGGAAGAGGTCGGTTGTTGCGTCCCGGTGACCTCGAGAAATTACGGAACAGGATCTCCGGACGCCCGGTTTCGGTCGGGAGCGTCGAGCTCGAGATTCACGATCTTTTTCTCTGGGAAATGATGTCGCCCGACAGGGCCGGCAGTCGCAGCGAATACGGCGGTTGTCAGGCGGCGAACAGTCTGGCCCACATCAACCGCGACGGATCGGTTCTCCCCTGTGTCAGCTGGCCCGAGCCGCTCGGCTCGCTGCTCGAAAACTCGTTCGCCGAGATCTGGTCTTCCGGGGCGCGGACGGACGTCTGTGCCCGCATCGCATCCCGTCCTCCGGGGTGCGGCAGCTGCCGGGACTACGAGGTCTGTTTCGGGGGGTGCCGCGGCCTGGCGCAATTTCTCGACACTGACGGCGGTCTTGACCCGATGTGCAACGGTGCCAGGTAGCCATGACGATCTATCTCGACAACTCAGCCACATCACTCCCCAAGCCGGAAGCGGTCTACCGGGCGGTCGATCACGCCTTCCGCAACCTCGGGGCCAACCCGGGGCGGGGCGGGCATCGGCTCTCTCTTGAATCGGCCCGTCTGGTCCTCGATGCCCGCGAGGCGGCGGCGGACTTCTTCGGCGTTGACGATGCCGCCCGGGTTATTTTTACCTCGGGAGCGACAGAGTCGCTCAACCTGGCTCTTTTCGGCGCCCTGAAGCCGGGCGACCGGGTCGTCGCCACGAGCATGGAGCACAACGCCGTTATCCGCCCCCTGAGCGCCCTGGAGAATCGCGGTGTCATCGTGTCGCGGGTCAGGGCCGACAACACCGGGCTGGTTTCGGTTGATGCGATTCGTGAGGCGTGTGCCGATGCACCCCGCATGGTCGTCATGACGCACTGTTCCAACGTGACCGGAACGGTGCAGCCGGTGGCCGATGTTGCCGCTTTCTGCCGTGAAAAAGGGATCCTGCTGCTCGTCGACGCGGCGCAAAGCGCCGGGCTGCTCCCGATCTCCGTCGGCGATACCGGCATCGATCTGCTGGCGGTGGCCGGTCACAAGGGGCTTTACGGCCCGCCCGGCACCGGTCTGCTCTGTGTCGGACCAGGTGTGGAGCTGCAGCCGCTGGTCTATGGCGGCACCGGTTCCCAGTCGCACCTGGACGCCCAACCGGTCGACCTGCCGGAGAGGTTCGAGAGCGGAACGCTCAATACACCGGGAATTGCCGGCCTGCTGGCCGGCATCCGCTTTATCGACGAAACCGGCCTCGACGCCATCCGTTCTCGGGAGCAGGAGCTGGTCGCCGAGCTGATCAGCGGCCTGCAGTCGATCGACCGTCTGACCGTCTACGGCCCGGCCCGTTATACCGAGCACGGCGGCGCGGTCTCCTTCAACTGTGCCGATCTCGACCCGGCAGAAATTGGTTTCCGCCTCGACCGCGAATACGATATCATGGTCCGGGTCGGCCTGCATTGCTCACCGGATGCGCACCGGACGATCGGCACCTTTCCGCGCGGTACGGTTCGCGTCAGTCCCGGTTATTTCAGCACTCCCGAGGATATCGGTCGGCTGATCGACGCCTTGAAAGTCATTACAGGGTAATAACTCCGTTGTCATCTTCTAGAGGGAGGTTCCCATGAAACGTATTCTGCTCGGCCTGGCGCTGCTGGTCATGACGATCTCGGCATGTGCCCTGCCGCCGGAGAGACCGGTCACCCGCGAGGAGTTGATGCAGACCGGCATCTACCAGACATTCATCATCGAGGATTCGCCGGAGCAGGTCCTGAACATGCTCAACACTTACGGCGAGGCGATCCTCAAGGGGAAGCGCAACGTGCCCGGGAAGGATTACCCCGTCGACATCAAGCTTCTGGCGACATCCGAAGGGATTGACGTCCTCGATTACGACCGTTAGGAAGTCCTGATTCATGAACAAATACTACGTTCTCGACACCAATGTCCTGCTTCACGATCCGCAGGCGCTGTTCAAGTTCGAAGAGAATGATGTCGTCGTCCCGATCACCGTCATCGAGGAGATCGACCGGTTCAAGAAAGAACTGAGCGAAACCGGGCGCAACGCCCGTCACGTCTCGCGCTACCTCGACAGCCTGCGGAAGAAATCCCACCTGCTAGAGGGGGTGAAGATCGATTCCGGGGGGACGCTGCGGGTCATGCTCTACACCGAAGATTCCCTCAAGCGCCTGCCGCCCGAGCTGGCGGACGATCGCGGCGACAACCGGATCCTCGCCGTCGCCCTCGACCTGAAGGCGACCGGTGACAAGGGGGTGGTGTTCGTCACCAAGGACACCAACCTCCGGATCAAGGCGGACGCCCTCGGCCTGACGGCGGAGGACTACGAATCGGACAAGGTTTCGATCGACGAGCTCTACTCCGGCCAGGCCGAGGTCATGGTCGACAAGGAGACGGTCGACCGCTTTTACAGCGAGGGGGCCATCGACCTCAAGGACGGGGATTATTTCCCGAACCAGTGCCTGACCCTGGTCGACTCGGCCAACCCGTCGCATACCGCCCTCGGCCGCTATGACGCGGCCATGGGGAGGGTTCTGCCGCTGATCAAGGTTCCCAAGGAGGGGGCCTGGGGGATTCATCCGCGCAACCGCGAGCAGCAGTTCGCCATCGACCTGCTGCTGAACGACGACATCCAGCTGGTGACCCTGGTCGGCAAGGCCGGCACCGGCAAGACCTTGCTGGCGATCGCCGCCGGCCTGCTCAAATCGGCCGATGACGGCAGTTACAACCGCCTGCTGGTGTCGCGTCCGGTCTTCCCCCTCGGAAAGGACCTCGGATTTCTGCCGGGGGATATCGAGGAGAAGCTGGCTCCGTGGATGCAGCCGATCTTCGACAACGTCGAGCTGCTGCTCGGTTCGGTCGACGAGCAGGGGAAACGCAAGCGCGGCTACAAGGAGCTGGTCGAACTCGGCCTGCTGGAGATCGAGGCGCTGACCTACATCCGCGGCCGCTCCATTCCGATGCAGTTCCTGATCGTCGACGAGTCGCAGAACCTGACGCCGCACGAGATCAAGACCATCATCACCCGCGCCGGTGAGGGGACGAAGATCGTGTTGACCGGCGACCCGTACCAGATCGATAATCCTTACGTCGACTCGTCGAGCAACGGCCTGACCTATGTCGTCGAGAAATTCAAGGGGCAGGCGATCGCCGGGCACATCATCCTCAGCAAGGGGGAGCGATCCTGCCTGGCCGAACTGGCCGCGAATCTGCTCTGACGCATCGTCCGAAGTGTTGCAATGCCAGGTGACCTGAAGTGTTATGCTAGTCCTGACGATTGAATCCTCCTGTGACGAAACCGCCGCCGCCGTTGTCCGCGACGGCCGCCAGGTGCTGTCGAACGTGGTGGCCTCCCAGGTCGACATCCACGCCCGCTTCGGCGGTGTGGTGCCGGAGCTCGCCTCGCGCTGCCATGTCGAGTCGATTCTGCCGGTGATCGACGAGGCGTTGCGGACCGCCGGTGTCGCCCTCGCCGACATCGAGGGGGTCGGTGTCACCCGCGGTCCCGGGCTCATCGGGGCGCTCCTGGTCGGGCTGTCGGCCGGCAAGGCGATCGCCTTCGCCAATAATCTGCCGCTTGTCGGGCTGCATCACATGGAAGGGCATATCCTCGCAGCCCTGCTCGAACACGACATCCCTTTCCCCTATCTCGCTCTCGCCGTCTCCGGAGGCCACACGCACCTATACCGGGTCGACGACATCGGACGCTATACGACCATCTCCTGTACCCGCGACGACGCCGCCGGCGAGGCATTCGACAAGGTCTCCAAGCTGCTCGGCCTCGGCTATCCCGGCGGGGTGCATATCGACCGCCTGGCGGCGAGAGGGGACGCGCGCCGCATCGAATTCCCCCGTCCGATGATGCACAAGGGGCTCGACTTCAGCTTCAGCGGCATCAAGACGGCGGTTCGCAACCATCTCCAGGCCGTGCCGGACCCCGACGAACGGCAGCTTGAGGACATCGCCGCCGGATTCCAGGAAGCGGTGGTCGACGTCCTGTCGCACAAGAGTTTCAGGGCGGCTGCTGAAAGCGGCCTGGAGCGGATCGTCGTCTGCGGCGGGGTGGCCTGCAACAGCGGGCTGCGCCGACGCATGCAGGAGATGGCCGGGCCGAAGAACATGGCCGTCTTCTTCCCCTCGCCGGCGCTCTGCGCCGACAACGCCGCCATGCTCGCCGTCGCCGCCGACCACTATCTCGGCACGTCACGTCCGAAGCAGTTTTCGCTCAACGCCCGCGCCAGCTGGTCACTCGACGAGGCCGGTCGCGAACTGGCGGGTTAGGGACGTATCATGTGGCGCCGCTGGTCATTGGTTCGGCAGACGAAGCTCAACTTCCTCCGTTTCGTCCGCCTGCGCGGAACCCCGGAGGAGGTCGCCAAGGGGTTCGCCCTCGGAATCTTCATCGGCATGACCCCGACCTTCGGCGTGCAGATGCCGCTCGCCTTCTTCTTCGCCTGGCTGCTGCGCGAAAACAAACTGGCAGCAATCATCGGCGTCTGGATCACCAACCCGCTGACAGCGCCGTTCATCTACGCGTCGCAATACGAGTTCGGCCGGCTGCTGCTCGGCATGGAGCGTCTCTCCCTGCCTCAGGCCTACTCGCTCGAAACCCTGACGTCGATGAGCTGGGACATCCTCCTGCCGCTCAGTGCCGGAAGCCTGATCTTTGCCATCCTGTTCGGCTCGATCTCCTACGCGGTCACCCTTCGGTTCATCCCCGAACTGAAGGCGATCCGCGTCCCCCGCTGGCCGCGCCGGATCCGGGAAAAGAAGCGCGACGGCGATGGATAGCGGTTACAGGACAAAGAAGAGGTTCGGCCAGCACTTTTTGCACGAGCGGAAATTTATCGACGATATTCTCGCTGCCGCGGCCCTCACCGGTGACGAGCGGGTCTTCGAGGTCGGCCCGGGACTCGGGGCGCTGACCGACTACCTGGTCGCCGCCGCGCATTCGGTCGACGTGGTCGAGTTCGACCGCGACCTCGTCGCCCGCCTGGTCGCGCGAGACGATGCCAACCTGACCGTTCATGCCGGCGACGCCCTGGCTCTCGACTGGCGGAAGATTCTCGTATCCCCGCCGTACGTGTTCGTCGCCAACCTGCCGTACAATATCTCCAGCCAGGTCCTGTTCAAGCTGATCGACTGCCGCGAACTCTTCAGCCGCGCAGTGCTGATGTTCCAGAAGGAGGTCGGCGACCGGATCGTCGCCGGGCCGGGGACCGGCGATTACGGAATCCTGTCGGTCTTCTGCCAGTACTATTTTGACGTCGGGAGGGTGGCGGTCATCCCTCCCGGTGCCTTCCGACCCCCGCCAAAGGTCGACTCGGCGGTGATCTCGTTCGTCCGCCGCGACCGCCCCCGCTATCCGGTGAAGGACGAAGAGCTCTTCCGCCGGGTCGTCAAGGCGGCTTTCAGCCAGCGCCGCAAGACCCTGCGCAACTGCCTCAGGGCGAACGCGTTTCCGGCGGAAGGGGTAGAACAGGCCGGCAGGGAATGCGGCATCGACCCGGCCCGGAGGGGCGAGACGCTGTCCCTCCAGGAGTTCGCCCGACTGACCGATGTTCTCGGTCGCCTCGCTGCTGAAATCAACGACACGGAGAGGAACGATTCATGAACGGAATTGTCGCAACCGTCAACGGCGCTGAAATCAAGCGCTCCGACCTCGAAAACGCCATCCAGGGCTACGCCATCGAGCAGCTGCGCAAGACGGCCGACCAGCTGGCCGCCGCCGAGCTCGCCGAGCTGCGCGAACTTGCCCTGGAAAAACTGCTCGCCCGCGAGCTGATCTACCAGGAGGCGCTGCTCTACGGCATCGTCGCTTCCGAGGAGTCGATCGACGAGGAGAAGTACAGGCTCATCGCAAACTTTCCGAGCGAGGACGAGTTCTACGCCACCCTCGAGAAGGCCGGTATCGACGCGATCACCTACCATCGCATGCTGCGTCAGGATATTTCGGTCAACATGATGACCGACAGGAAAGTCGCCGATCTCCCCGAGCCGGACGAGGAGGAGATCCGGGAGATGTTCGCGCGGCACCCGGAGAAGATGATCCGGCGCGGCCGGGTGCGCGCCGCCCACATCCTCGCCAAGCTGGCCGAGGGGAAGGAGGAGCGGGCGCTGCTGAAGATCCGCGAGCTGCAGGCCGCGGTGACCCCTGAGAATTTCGCCGAGCTCGCCCGGCAGCATTCCGACTGCCCGAGTTCGACCTCCGGCGGCGATCTCGGCTGGTTCCGCCGCGGCGACATGGTCCGACAGTTCGAGGATGTCGCCTTCGCCCTCGCGATCGGCGAAATCAGTGATGTGGTCGCCACCCAGTTCGGGTTCCATCTAATCCGGGTCGTCGAGCGCGAAGAGGATGTGGCGCTGGGCATCGAGGAGGCAAGGCCGCAGATCGTCCGGTTCATCAGGGAGGAAAAATCCGCCCGCCTGCTGAAGGCGTGGGTCGGGGAGCTGAAGGAGCGGGCCGAGATCGTTTTTTACGAAAACTGACCCCGCGCCGGTTGAAGTATCGCCGTTATTCGCTTAACCTGTTGACTACGGGAAGCCAGAGGGGAGGTCGTCGCTGATGAAACTGATCGTCACATCGCATGAACGCAGGTCGGCCAAGGACGATCTCGCCGAGAAGATGTCCGCCACCCTGGCGCTGCTCGAAAAAGAGCACCCCGCCGACCAGGCCGCACAGATGGCGCGGCTGGCCGACATCCTGGCGTCCAACACCCCGGTCTATTACCTTTCAGGGGCGTCCCCCGTGCAGCTGGCCGAGTGGGTTTCGTCCCTCTACGGGTTCCTCGCACAGCGGACCGTCGATGTCGCCGTCGGCCTGCTCCCTCTCTCCGGCAGCGGCGGTGATCTGCTGGTGACGAACTGCGCCGACGCACCCTACCTCGTCCACACCATCCAGCTCTGCCTGAACCGCCGTCACATCCACTTCCGCATCGTCACGCATCCGATCCTCCGCGCGGTCCGCTCCGGCAAAGGGCCTGTCGCCGTCAGTAACATGGGGGGCGAGGGGGAGGCTGAATCGCTGGTGGCGATCGAGCTCGAAAAGGCGCCCGCTGATCTCCTCGCGGGGCTCGAAGAGGAGATCGCCGGGCTGCTGCGGGACGTGCTGAAAATCGACCGTGACCGGGAGAAGATCAATGCCCGCCTGGAGGCATTGGTCGAATGCGAACAGTGCTCCCGGTACGCCGACTTCTTCAACTGGCTGAGAGAGGACAATGTCAGCATCTTTGCCTACCGCTGCCTGCGGATCGAGCCTCCGGACGCCGATGGCGAGAGGATGGTCAGGCCGGAGAAGAGCCTCGCCTTCGGGCTGGTCAACGAACTGTTCCTCAATTACAGCAGCCGCGTCCGCAAGATATCCGATTTCAACCCCCGTTTCCAGGAGCTGCTCCTCCGTCCGGAGCAGGTCGGCATCGAAGTGCTTGACCGCAACAGCCCGGTGTTGCGCAATGAGCGGCTCGTCTATATCGGCGCTCGCCAGGAGCTTGCCGACGGAACCTGGCTGGAGCACGGCTTCATCGGCCTGCCGTCGGAGAGCGGGCTGAGCGACCAGACCCTCGGCATCCCGGTGCTGCGGCGCAAGGTCGAGGAGGCGCTCGGCGCCATCGGCGTGCCGCGCGGCTCGCATGACTACCGCAAGATCGTCGAAATCCTCAACACCTACCCGAAGATCGAGCTCTTCTTCATGGGACACGCCGAAATCATCGAGACGGTGCGCAGCTTCGCGCTGCTCTACCGCCACGGCATGGTTCGCGTCATTCCCGCCCGGGGGCTCGCCATCCGCGGCGTCACCCTGCTGCTGATCATGCCGAAAAGCTTTTACAGCGACGACAACATGGAGCGGATCGGGAATTTCCTCGGCCGCTACTTCGGTGTGCCGGAGGTCTTCTCGCGCGTCATCCATTTCTCTCCCGACTACATGTCGCTGCACGTCAACCTGCAGCCGGAAGGCGACGAGGTGACGATCGATATCGACAAGCTCGAGCGGGGGCTGACCCAGATCGCCCAGCCGTGGGGGCAGAAGCTGCACAGCCTGCTCGAGAGAACCCTCGGGGAAACCGACGGCGGCCGGCTCTGGGAGAAATACCGCAACGCCTTCTCGGTCGATTACCAGGCGCTGGTGCATCCACGGTTCGCCGTGCGCGATATCGGCAACATCGAGAAGGTCCTGGCCGACGGCAACGAGGTCATCGACCTGTGGGGGCCGTTCCGCGGCAAGGAGCAGCACTACCGGCTCCAGTTCTACAGCCTCCGCGAGACCTATCTCAACGACCTGATGCCGTTTCTGGAAAACCTCAACCTGATCGTCATCGACGAGACCGATTTCATCGTCCCCTGCGGCGACAGGAAGGTATTCATCAAGACCTTCTCGATCCGCAACCGCGATGCCAAGGCGATCTCCCTCTCCGTGGTTCGCCGCAACCTGCTCGACACGCTGATGGCGCTGAGGACCGGCGCGGTCGAGAACGACTACCTGCATCACCTGCTGGTGCTGACCGGTCTCACGTGGCGGCAGATCGACGTCTTCCGCGGTTACCGCAACTACTATTTCCAGCTCGGCCCCCCCTTTACCAAGAAACGCGTCGCGTTTGCCCTGATCAACAACCCCGAGGTCGCCGGGCTGCTTTACCGCTATTTCGAGGCCCGGTTCGCCCCCCGCGAGGACTGGCCGACCATGGCGGAGCGGGAAGAGCAGGGCTTGATGCCGATCCGTCTCGAGCTGGTCAGCTCTCTCGAATCGGTCGCCGACATCAACGAGGACCAGATCCTGCGCATCTTCTTCAACCTGATCGATTCGACCGTCCGCACCAATTTCTTCGTCCGGGTGAACCGCCCCGACTACTTCTTCTCGTTCAAGATCAGCGCCATCGGCATCATCGACATGCCGGCGCCGCGGCCGATGTACGAAGTCTATGTCCACTCGGCATCCATGGAGGGGATCCACCTGCGCGGCGGCAAGGTCGCCCGTGGCGGCATCCGCTGGTCGGACCGGCCGGACGACTTCCGCACCGAGATCCTCGGCCTGATGAAGACCCAGATGACCAAGAACACCGTGATCGTCCCGGTCGGCTCCAAGGGAGGGTTTATCGTCAAGACCCCGTTCGCCACCCGCGATGAAGGGGGGCGGCTCTCCGAAGAGGCGTACAAGGAGCTGATGCGCGGCCTGCTCGATCTGACCGACAACCGCGTCGGCGACGACATCGTCCGCGCGCCCGGGATCATCCCTTACGACGACGTCGACCCCTACCTGGTGGTCGCCGCCGACAAGGGGACGGCGCATCTCCCCGACACCGCCAACGGCGTCTCGGCCGAGTACGGTTTCTGGCTCGACGACGCCTTCGCCAGCGGCGGCTCCGTCGGCTACGACCACAAGAGACTCGGCATCACCGCGCGCGGCGCCTGGGTCTCGGTGCAGCGGCACTTTCGCGAGATGGGGATCGACGTGCAGAACGACCCGGTCACCGTCATCGGCATCGGCGACATGGGCGGCGACGTCTTCGGCAACGGCATGCTGCAGTCGTCCAGCATCAGGCTGATCGCCGCCTTCAATCATATGCACATCTTCCTTGACCCCGATCCCGACCCGGCGAAATCCTTCCGCGAAAGGAGGAGGCTGTTCGCCTTGCCCCGTTCGAGCTGGGCCGACTACAACCCGAAGCTGATCTCGAAGGGGGGCGGCGTCTTCGCGCGCTCGTCCAAGGATATTCCGCTCTCGCCGCAGATCCGGGAGTGGCTCGGCATCCGCCACGAAACCCTGGACGGCCAGAGCCTGATCCGCCACATTCTCGCCGCCCGGGCCGACCTTCTCTGGAACGGCGGCATCGGCACCTATGTCAAGGCAACGACCGAGAGCAACGAAGAGGTCGGCGACCGCGCCAACGACCCGGTGCGCATCGACGCGCCGCAGCTCCAGGTCAGGGTGGTCGGCGAGGGGGGGAACCTCGGCATGACCCAGCTGGCCCGGGTCGAATACGCCCTTGCCGGCGGACGGATCAACACCGACGCCATCGACAACTCCGGCGGGGTCGACTGTTCGGACCACGAAGTCAACCTCAAGATCCTCATGCGGGAGCTGATCAAGTCCGGCCGGGTCTCTTCCGTCGAGGAGCGCGACCGCATCCTCGCCGCCGCGGCCGACGAAGTCTGCGACGACGTCCTCGCCAACAACTACACCCAGTCGCTCAGCCTCTCGCTCGACCAGGTGCGCTGCGCCCGGGACATCGAACCGCATATCGCCCTGCAGGAGAGGCTGAGCCGGGCCGGCATTCTCGACCGGCGCAGCGAATACCTGCCGTCCTCCAGGGAGATCCTCGCCCGCAGCCACGACCGCCTGAGCCGGCCCGAGCTGGCGATTCTGCTCGCCTACAGCAAGATGCATCTCTACCAGGCGCTGCTCGAAAGCGCCATTCCGACCGCCCCAAGCGCCGGCGAGCTGCTGCTCTCCTATTTTCCCGACGCGATTCGGGAGATGTTCGCCGATGAGATACCGCAACACCCTCTGGCCAGGGAGATCATCGCCACGGTCGTCACCAACCGGATTGCCGACCAGGCCGGCAGCTCCTTCATCATGAACGTCTCCGATCAGACCGGAACGTCTCCGGACCAGGTGGCGCAGGCCTACCTGCTGTTCGATGCCGCCCTCGGGGCCGAGGCGATCCGGCGGGAAATCTTCGGTCTCGACAACCGGATCCCGGCTGCCCGGCAGTACGAGCTGCTGCTGCGACTCGAGGATGTCCTGGCCGCATTGGCCGGCGGATACCTCGGGGACGGAGACCTGCCCGAGCTCGCCCCGTCCTCGATCGATTCCCTGCGGGGTCAGGTCCAGCATTACGCCGCCTCCCTCTCCACGGTTCTCCCCGGCGAACTCTGCCAGCAGATGGCGGAAGAGGCGCAGGAACTCGTCGCCGCCGGCATGTCCGGGGAGACGGCCCGGATGGTGGCGCACCTCGAGGCGCTGAGCGACTTCCTGCCGGTCACCAGGCTGGTCGAACAGACCGGCCAGGAGCTCTTCCCGGTCTTCCGCTGCTACCTCGACGTCAGGAACGCCCTCGACTTCGACCGCCTGCTGCAGCTCATCGACGAAGTCCATCTCCCCGGTCGTTGGGACCGGATGGCACAACGGACGATCGTCGCCCGGTACAGGCAGGTGCTCGTCAGCCTGACCCGCGAGGTCTGCTCCGCCTGCGACTGCAACAGCAACACCTTCTTTACCAGGAATCGCGAGACGATGCGCCGCTGGCGCAGCCTGTTTCAGGAAATGCTGGCCGCGCCGCCGGTCAACCTGCATCCGTTCACCGTGCTGCTTGACCTGATCGACGAAATCGCCGCGACGTGACCGATCGGCCTCTCGGCAACCGGAGTTGATATGAAGAAAGTCAGACTCGGCCCCTGCATCACCTTTTTTCCGCAACCGACCACTCTGGTGTCGTCCCTTTCGGCCGAAGGGGAGACCAATATCATGACCGCCTCCTGGGCCGGGATTGTCAGCAAGACGCCGCCAACCATGGCGGTGTCGCTGCATCACGGCCGCAGAAGCTACGAGAATATCCGCCACAGCCGCGAATTCGTGGTCAACATGGTGCCGGCATCGCTGGCGGTCGAGGCCGATTACTGCGGCATCCGCAGCGGTCGCGACCATGACAAGCTCGCCGTGACCGGGCTCAAGACAGCCAGGGCCGACCGGGTGCGCGCGCCGCTGATCGCCGAATCGCCCCTGTCGGTCGAGTGCCGGCTGACCCTCGAGGTGCCGCTCGGCGACTACCGCCTGCTGATCGGCGAGATCCTCGAGGTCCATGCCTGCGCCGCGGCGGTCGGCGAAGAGGGCCGGATGGACGTTCGGCAGTTCGACCCCCTGGTCTACCTCGGCGGCATCCGCCAGTACTGGTCCCTCGGCGAGCATCGGGCCGATGCCTATAAGGACGGGTTATCGTTAGAGAAATAGCCAGTTTTGACTGGACACCCCGTCCCCCCCTGTGCTATAGAATTTACTCTTTTTCAGGCAGGCGTCGCGGCCCGTAACCCGCAGCGGAGCATGCAGAGGACGCCGCCTGACGAAGTCATACCGCCTGGATCCACGGACCGGGACGGAAGGCGATAGCAGCATCCCGGCGTGCAGCAGTGCACTCCGTGAGATAATTGCGCCTTTCGGGCCCCGCCCCGGAAGGTTTTTTTGTTTGTCAGGAAACTTGAGAGAATTATGAAGCAGAGAAAATCGGTCATCGATATCCGCAACATGAAGGCGAACGACGAGAAGATCGCCGTCCTGACCGCCTACGACTACCCCTTCGCCCGCCTGATGGACGGCGAGGGGATCGACGTCATCCTCGTCGGCGACTCGGCCGGCTCGGTGGTCGCCGGTCACGACACCACCCTGCCGGTGACCATGGAGGAGATGCTCTACCACTGCCGTGCCGTCGCCCGCGGCAGCGAGCAGGCGCTGATCGTCGCCGACCTGCCGTTCCTCTCCTACCAGACATCCCGGCGCGATGCGCGGCTCAACGCCGGCCGTCTCGTCAAGGAGGGGGGGGCGCAGGCGGTCAAGCTCGAGGGGGGGGAGAACGTCGCCGCCACCATCCGTACCATCGTCGACATGGACGTGCCGGTGATGGCGCACATCGGCCTGACGCCGCAGTCGATCCACCGGATGGGCGGCTACCGGGTCCAGGGGCGGGACGAGGTCCAGGCGCACCAGCTGTTGGCCGACGCCAGGGCGGTCGAGGCGGCGGGCGCGTTCGCCGTCGTTCTCGAAGGGATTCCGGCCGCCCTGGCGAAGGAGATCACCGCCGCGCTGGCGATTCCGACCATCGGCATCGGCGCCGGCGTCGACTGCGACGGCCAGGTGCTGGTGATCCACGACATCCTCGGACTCTGCGAGAAGTATTCGCCGAAATTCGTCAAGAAATACGCCGATGTCGCCGATACCATCCGCGGCGGCATCCGCGATTACATCAAAGAGGTCAAGCAGGGTGAGTTTCCCACAGATGAACACAGCTTCTAGCCACCCGGCGCCGCAGGTCATCCACCAGACCGCCGCGATGCAGCGCCGCTGCCTCGCTCTGAAGCGCGCCGGCAAGCGGATCAGCTTCGTGCCGACCATGGGGTACCTGCACGAGGGGCACCTGTCGCTGCTCCGCGCCGCCCGCGAGCGGGGGGATGTCCTGGTGCTGTCGATCTTCGTCAACCCGGCCCAGTTCGCCGCCAACGAGGACCTCGACAGCTACCCGCGCGACCTCGGCCGCGACCTCGAGCTGGCCGCCTCGGTCGGCACCGACCTCGTCTACGCGCCGCTGCCGCAGGAGGTCTACCCGGAGGGCTACGCCACCTACGTCAACGTCGCCGGGCTTACCGAAGTTCTCTGCGGCGCCAGCCGGCCGCACCATTTCCGCGGCGTCACCACCGTGGTCAGCAAGCTGTTCAACATCATCCAGCCCGATGTCGCCTTCTTCGGCGAGAAGGACTTCCAGCAGCTGGCGGTCATCCGCCGCATGACCCTCGACCTGAACATGCCGGTCGAGATCGTCGGCCTGCCGATCGTCCGCGAGGCGGACGGTCTGGCGATGAGCTCGCGCAATGTCTACCTCGATGACGATCAGCGCCGGCAGGCGCTGTCCTTGTCGCAGGGGATCGCCACCGCCCGGCAGATGGTCGCCGGCGGCGAGACCCGCTCCGCCGTCGTCGCGGAGGCGATCGCGGCGCTGATCGCCGGCCAGCCGGCGGCGCGCATCGATTACATCAAGATCTGCCACCGGCACACCCTGCAGGAGCAGGATCGGGTCGACGCCGACTCGGTGCTGCTGCTCGCGGTCCATATCGGCGCGACCCGCCTGATCGACAACGGCCACCTGCTCCCGGGCGAATAAAATGGCGAAGAACAGGGAAACAGCCCGCGCCAACCTCGAGAACCTCTACCGGATATTCACCGTTCCGGAGGCGCCCGATTCGACCCTCGGGGCGATCGACCGGGCGATCGCCAAGAACGTCGCCGATTTTTTGCAGACGCACATCGTCGCCCTGGAGCGGGATATCGAATCGATCGAGTCCGACTTCTCGGCCACGGCCATTCCCGAGGAGCCGCAGTTCGTCTCCGACTACACCGAGTTCGTCAAGGAGAAGCTGGTCGCCCACTCCGTGCATACCGCCGCGCCGGGCTTCATCGGCCACATGACCTCGGCGCTGCCGTACTTCATGCTGCCGCTCTCGCGCATCATGACTGCGCTCAACCAGAACCTGGTCAAGGTCGAGACCTCCAAGGCCTTCACGCCGATGGAGCGGCAGGTGCTGGCGATGCTCCACCGCCTCATCTACCGCGCCAACGAGTCTTTTTACCGCCAGTGGATCCACAACAGCGATCATGCCCTCGGAGCCTTCTGCTCCGGCGGTACGATCGCCAACGTCACCGCCCTGTGGGTGGCCCGCAACCGCCTGTTCGCGCCCTACGGGGATTTTCGCGGCATCGCCCGCGAGGGGCTGGCACGGTCGCTCGAATTCCTCGGCTGCCGCGACCTGGCGGTGCTGGTGTCGCGGCGCGGTCACTACTCCTTCGGAAAGACCGTCGACCTGCTCGGCATCGGTCGCGACAACCTGGTGATGGTCGATACCGACAGCCGCAACCGCATCGACATGGACCAGCTGCGCCGGGAATACAGGCGACTGAAAGACGAGGGGATCCGGCCGCTGGCGGTTGTCGGCATCGCCGGTACGACCGAGACCGGCAACGTCGACCCGCTTGACGCGCTGGCCGATTTTGCCGCCGGGGAGGGGTGCCACTTTCATGTCGATGCCGCCTGGGGCGGTCCGACGCTCTTCTCCGACAGGTACGGCCATCTCCTCAAGGGGATTGAACGGGCCGACTCGGTGACGCTCGATGCCCACAAGCAGCTCTACGTCCCGATGGGGGCCGGCATGGTGCTGTTCCGCGACCCGACCGCCCTGTCGGCGATCGAGCATCACGCCGCCTACATCCTGCGCGAGGGGTCCAAGGACCTCGGCAGCCACACCCTCGAGGGGTCGCGCCCCGGCAAGTCGATGCTGGTCCATGCCGGCCTGTCGATTATCGGCCGCAAGGGGTACGAGCTGCTGATCGACATGGGGATCGAGAAGGCGCAGCGCTTCGCGGAAATGATCGGCCGCCATCCGCAGTTCCAGCTGACCAGCGAGCCGGAACTCAACATCCTGACCTACCGCTACTGCCCGGAGCCGGTCCAGCAGGCGCTCGCCCGCGCCGGCGCGGCGCAGCGCTGCCGGATCAATGCGCTGCTCGACCAGGTCAACCGCCTCATCCAGAAGGCCCAGCGTGAATACGGCAAGACCTTCGTGTCGCGAACCCGCCTGCGGGTGCCGCCCACCAGCGACAAGATGGTCACGGTGCTGCGGGTGGTGCTGGCCAACCCGCTGACCACGGACGACATTCTCGCCGCCGTCCTCGAGGAGCAGACCGAAATCGTCAAGCATCCGGAAACTCTCGCGATGATGGACGAGATCAACGAGCTGTGCGCCGCCGTCGCCGCCGATCCTTCGCGGCCGGCCGAGGCGGCCGGCTGATTGTCGAGCGCCATGTCCGATCAGAAGATCTATGCCGCCGAACTCGTCGTGCCGGTCACGTCCGCGCCGCTGGCCGACGGCGCCATCCGCGTCGTCGACGGACGCATCGCGGCGGTCGGCCCGGCGTCCGACCTGAAAAGGGCCGCACCCGAGGCCGAGGTCGTCGACTTCGGCGCCGCCATCCTGCTGCCGCCGCTGGTCAACGCCCACTCCCATGTCGAACTGACCGACTATCCACAGTGGCGTGAAGGTCTGCCGCCGGAATTGCCGGGCCAGGGGTTCGTCGACTGGATCCTCGAACTGATACGGGTCAAGCACGACCTGGAGCCGGAGCAGCTGCGACAGTCGGTCCGCAGCGGGCTCGACCAGCTGGTCAGGAGCGGCACCGGCGCGGTCTGCGACATCCTCTCCGTCGCCGCCCTCGACGCCGAGTACCTCGACGCCCCCCTGCACGGCTGGCTCTGCTACGAGCTGATCGGCCTCGACGAGGGGATGGGGGCGGTCCTGCCGATGCTGGCGACCGACTGGCTCGACGGCGCCAGGCCGGCAACCCTCGGGCGCGGCCTCTCGCCGCATGCGCCGTACACCGTCGGCCCGCAGACGCTCGGCAAAGTGCTCGATCTCGCCCGCAGCCGCCGCTGCCTGACGACCATGCACGCGGCCGAATCGCCGGAGGAGAGCGCTTTTCTGATGGAATCGTCCGGCGACATCGCCACCCGGCTCTACCCGGCCGTCGGCTGGCACAAGCCGGTGCCGCCGTATGCGACCGATGCCGCCGGTTACCTCGACCGCTACGGCGCCCTGGTCCCCGGCACCCTGCTGGTGCACGGCGTGCAGTTCGACGCCGCCGCCATCCGCAGGCTCGCCAGGGCGGAGGTCTCGGTGGTGCTCTGCCCCCGCTCCAACGCCCGGCTCGGGGTTGGTCGGGCGCCGGTCGAGTCGTATCTCTGCCTGGGCGTCAACCTCGCCCTCGGTACCGACTCGCTGGCGAGCAACGACTCGCTCTCGCTCTGGGAGGAGATGGCGTTCGCCCGCGAGGTCTACGGCCCGGCCCTCGATCCGGTCCGGCTGCTGGCGATGGCGACCGTCGGCGGCGCCCGGGCTCTGCAGCTGGCCGGGGAACTCGGCGCGCTGGAGGAAGGGATGGGGGCCAACTTCCAGGTGCTCAAGCCGGAGAAGATGCCTGTGCCGGCGCAGACCGCCGATTTCCTCTGCCGCGGCGAGAGAGGGGGGGAGGTGGCGCATCTCTACCTCGGCAACAGGGACGTGCTGGCTCAGGTGCCGAAATGACGCAAAGATGCGAACCCTGCGTGAGGACTCTTTGCAGCTGTTTCGTCAATGGACTGTGATATAGTTTTCCTATGATCGAAGAATACGGCAGCGTCATCGAACTGAAGAGCAAGGATATCGCCGTCGTTCTCTGCCAGAAGAGCAGCTTCTGCGAGAACTGCGCCGCCGAGGGGATCTGCCACGTCGGCGATGACAGCAGCAGCAAGACGGTCGAGGTCCACAACCATCTGGCGGCCAGCGTCGGCGATCGGGTGAAGATCGCGACCAGCACCCGAACCTTCCTGCACTCCTCGTTCCTGCTCTACATCGTGCCGCTGATCGCCCTGGTGATCGGCGCCGCTTCCGGGCAGCTGCTCGCCGAACACCTCGACAACGGTCTCGATCCGAACCTGCTGGCGGCGATTCTCGGCACCGCCTTCATGGCCGGCTCCTTTCTGGCGATCCGCGTCGGCAGCCGGATGTCTGGTTGACCAATTTTGGCGACAGCAGTCTGGATTTCGAACTGGTGGTCTGGGTGGAGCATGATCTGATGGTCTCGCCCGCCGCCACCCAGGCCCGTTTTTTATGGGCGATTTCCGACGAGCTGGCCAAGGACGGGCTGGAGATTCCCTTCCCACAACGGGATCTACATTTGCGTTCCGGCAGTTTGAAGCTGGAACTGGATGGCGACACAACGCGCCTTCGTGCTGCAGCCGGACAGGCGCCGGCTGGTCAGGATGGGCAGGGAGGTACTGGTTAAAAGGAGCACATCCCATGATGTTTCGAGATCGTCACGATGCCGGCCAGCAGTTGGCCGAGACGCTGCGACCGAAGATTACCGGTTCGGCGCAGGTGTATGCCCTGCCAAGGGGTGGGGTACCGCTGGGGGTTGAAATCGCGCTGGCGCTGCAGTGACCGCTGGAACTGATCCATCCGCGCAAGATCGGCCACCCCTGGAACAAAGAGTATGCGGTCTGTGCGGTGACCGAATCGGGCATGCTGGTCTGCAACGAAGCGGAGCGCCAGCAGTTGGAAGTGGGCTGGCTAGAGGAGCAGGCGGCCAAAGAACAGCAGGAGGCCGCTCGCCGCCGTGCCGCCTATTGCGGCGG
>JBFHOZ010000009.1:0-27587 GCA_041592975.1 Desulfuromonadales bacterium | reverse complement strand
GACAGGGCCGCATCGCGCAGGGTCTCGGTGGCGATGCCGGGGATACGGATGTCGATGGCGCGGCCGTCCATGTGCAGGGAGCGCCTGGCGACGCCCCCCCCCTGGCTCTTTTTGCGCAGGTAGGCGTTGGTCTCCTCCGAGCGGAACCCGGAGATGATATGGAGCGGCTCCTCGTTGCCGAGGGTCCGGTTGAGCATCACCAGCTGGTCGAGCAGGCGGAGGTCGATTTCGGCGACCTGGTTGCAGCGGTGGTCGCGCAGGATGTGGTAGATGTCCGTCAAACCGTCGGGCTGCGGTGTGCCATTTGCCCAGTAGGTGGCACAATCGAGCGCCTCGCCGGTGTGCGTATGGTAGAAGGAGAGCCGGCGCTCCGGCGGGCGGAGTCCGGACAGGCTGGCCAGGGCCCGGCTCGGCAGAGCGAGGCCGGCCAGGGCTAACATGCCGGATTTACAGAACTGCCTCCGGTTCAGCCCGACGGTTCCGCGGCCGGCGTTGTCCATCCTGCTTCCATCCATGCACATAGTTCCAATCCTCGCGACGTTGTCCATGTCGCCAGATAAAAGCAATTCGCGTACCAACATGTTGTTGCTGACGGCGTTGAAGTGGCTGTTTCGTCGGGCTTTTCCCCTGCCGATGGCGATCCTGGTCAGACGAGGTCGACGGCGGCGAACCCGCCCCCCTCGGTCCGCAGGTTGGTGACCTGCCCCCGGTAGAGCCGGGCGGCGATGCCGAGCACCCGGTGCCGGTAGACGAACAGGCGGAAATCGGTTTTCAGTTCGCCGTCCGGGGTTTCGGTCAGGGTCGCCGGGACGAAGCGCTGAACGATGGTCTCTTCCGGGACGAACTCGTTGAAGCGCTTGCGGGAGATGCTGGAGCCGACCAGCACACCGCGGCTGGCGTGAAGCACGGCCGGCTTGAGCACCCAGTCCTTGCGATCGGCCCAGAGCGCTTCCGGGTCGAGATCGCTCATAATGTGGCTCTCGGGGATCATCCGCAGGATGGTCTCCCGGCTCCGCTCGTCGAGGCCCGCTTCCTTCAGCCGTTCCGGGTTGGTCCAGCAGGCGAGGCGCCGCTTGTCGGCCAGCAGTCCGTAGGTGAACGGATTGGGGGTGAGGCAGACGGTGCCGTTGCGGTAAGCGTCGCGGATCCCGGCCATCACCTCGGTTTCGAGGTAGAAATCGCAGTGGCGGTTGTAGATCAGGTCGATTGGCATCCCCTTGATAAACACCCCCCTGGCGCTCGCCTCGAGCTCGCGCGGGTCGACGATGGTCGCGCAGCAGCTGCACCAGTCGGCGAACAGCTCGCGGAAGATCTCCATCTCCGGGTAGAGGAACTGTTCCTCGGGGTTCTCGTCGACGATGGCGATGCGCCTGGGGAGGACGCTGTTGCTGCCGGTGAAGCGGCGCATCTCCTCGGCGAACGAGGCGACCAGCTGCTCGCGCAGACGATCCGGGAGAACGTCGTGGGCCTGCATCTCTTCCGGCTTGTAGGCGAGCCACGCGAGCAGGCCGCCGCCGGCGTTGTTGTTCACCTCGATCAGCTGCGGGCCGTCATCGGAGAGGTGGAAGTCGTAACCCATCATGACCGCGTCGTGTCCCGGGTTGAAGCGGGCGATCTCCGGCACCAGCGGCCAGACCGACTGGCGGTAGCCGGGGAGGCGGCTGAGCCGGAACAGCGCCCGGACCAGGCGGATCATGTCGGCGAGGTCACGGCGCGACAGCCGGATGCGGGTGGTGCTGACCGACGGGTAGGATGCTCTCATAGGAAAAGGCTCCGGAGGCGGGCTGCCTCCGGAGCATGGTGACATGTTTGCCGAAGACTGTCCAGCGGCGATCAGTCGTCGAGAACTTCGGCCAGCAGTTCGATGGTGTGCGCCGCCCTGATCCTGGCCGGCTTCTTCTCCAGCCCCCCCCTGATCTGCAGCATGCAGCCGGGGCAGTCCATGGCGACACAGTCGGCGCCGGTCGCTTCGATGTCCTTGAGCTTGTCGGCGAGGATCCGCTTGGCGATGTCGGGATGGCTGGTGAAAGAGTAGGAGCCGCCGAAGCCGCAGCAGCGGTCGGAGTGGGCCATCTCGATCACCTCGCGGCCCGACCCGGCGAGCAACGCGCGCGGCTCCCGCCAGACGCCGGCGCCCCGCTTGAGGTGGCAGGAGTCGTGGTAGGTGACTTTGACCGGGCCGGCCTTGCCCTTGAGCAGTTCCCCGGCATCAAGCTTCTCGTGCAGCAGGCGGGCGATATCGATGGTTTTCTCCGACAGGGCCGCCGCCTTTTCCGCCCAGACCGGGTTGTCCCTGAGCAGGTCGACGAAGTCACGCTGCAGCGACATGGTGCAGGTCGGGCAGGTGGTGACGACAAAGTCGGGATCGCCTGCCAGCATCGCCGCGATATTCTGCTCGGCGAGCACGGTCGCCGTCTCCCGGTCGCCGGAGTAGAGCGCCGGCACCCCGCAGCAGTTCTGCTCGAGGGGCAGGGTGACTTCGCAGCCGAGCTTGTTGAGAACCTTGACCAGGTCATGGCCGAGTTCCGGGTAGACGAAGTCATTGAGGCAGCCGGCAAAAAAAGCGACCTTGTAGCGTGGTTTTTCGACTTTTTGCCCGATGGTCTTCCACTGGTCGCGCAGCGGCGTGTCGGCAATCGCCGGCAGGGCGCGCCACTCGGTCAGCGACGAGAAGAAGAGCGGCAGGTGGCGGATGGTCCGTTCCCCCCGGGTGACCGGCTTCTGCAGCTTGCTGCCGGCGCGGAGCAGGGTGTGGAAGAGCTTGCGGTTGCGCATCACCTTCTTGAAGACCAGCGCCTTGCCGACGCCGATCCCCTCCTCCTCGCCGATCACCTCGCGCAGGTGCAGGATGATGCTTTCGAGGTCGATGTTGCTCGGGCAGACGGCGACGCAGGCGCGGCAGCCGATGCAGGCACGGACGATCTCGGCCGCCTTGTCGAGGCCGTGGAAAAAGGCGGTCAGGATGATGCCGATGGCGCTGATGTAGATATGGCCGAAGACATGGCCGCCGACGGTCTGGTAAATCGGGCAGACGTTGGCGCAGGCGCCGCACTTGACGCAGCGCAGGGCGTCCTTGCAGTGTGGCGATTCGGCCAGGGCGGAGCGGCCGTTGTCGAGCAGGACGATGTGCAGCTCCTTGTCGCCTTCGCCGCACGGCACGGCGCCGCGGATCCAGGTGACGTAGGAGGTCAGCAGCTGGCCGGTGGCGTTGCGCGGCAACACGTCGAGGACCTTCTGCGCGTCCTCGAGGGTCGGCACGAGCTTCTCGATGCCGACCAGGGCGACGTGGATCTTCGGCAGGGTGGTGACCAGGCGGGCATTCCCCTCGTTGGTCACCAGGGCGATGCCGCCGGTCTCGGCGACGGCGATGTTGGCGCCGCTGATGCCGATGTCGGCCTTGAGGTATTCCTGGCGCAGCTGCTGGCGGGCGACCGCGACCAGGTGGGGGATGTCGTCCGACTCGGACTGGCCGGTCTGCTTGCTGAACAGCTCGGCGACCTCGTCGCGGAACATGTGGATGGCCGGCATGACCATGTGGCTCGGGCGCTGCCCGGCGAGCTGGATGATCCATTCGCCGAGATCGGTCTCGACCGTTTTGACGTCGGCTTTCTCCAGGGCCAGGTTGAGGTGGGTCTCCTCGCTCGCCATGCTCTTGCTCTTGACGGCCAGCTTGCACCCCTTCTCCCTGGCAAGCCCGGCGATGTAGTCGTTGGCGTCCTGGGCGGTTTTGGCGAAATAGACCGTCGCGCCGGCGCTTTGCGCGTTGGCGACGAACTGGTCGATGTACCTCTGGTGATGGTCGCGGACCTCGTCCTTCATCTCGCCGACCGCCTGGCGCAGGGCATCGAAATCCTTGCCGGCGAAAGCATTTTCCCGGGAAACGACGTAGGCATCGGCGAAGCGATGCAGGGCGTCCTGCAGCCGGGGGGTGTTCAGGGCGTTCAGGACGCGGGCGCGATATTCCTGTGAACGTTGCTTCGACATAATCAACCTCGATCAGCTTTCGAGAAAATCGTCGGAGAGATTTTCCAGAAGCAGGATATGCAGTTCCTTCGGGCCGTGAACACCGATGGTCAGGACCCGCTCGATGTCGGCCGTTCGGCTCGGGCCGGTGATGTAGGCGAGGTAGTTCCGGGGGGCGCTTGCATGCATCTGGCGCAAGTAGGGGATCGCCGCCTGGCCGTCGGTGACGACCTTCCTGGGGTCGAGCAGCACGAAATGCAGGGTCGGCAGGGTGGTGGCGAGGCGGACTGCCTCATCGGTGCTCTCCAGGACGATGGTGCCGGTTTCGGCAATCGCGAAATTGGCGCCGGTGACTCCGGCCGCCGCCTGCTCGGCCTGCTGCTTGTCGAACGTGTCCAGGGACGCGGATTGCCGGCTGATCGCCTCGGTCAGGCCGGTCCGTTCGAGGCTCGCCTGGGGGGGGAGAAGGACCGTGCCGTCGGCGTGCTCGGCGATGTAGCGGCCGGCTTCCTCGCCGCTGCTGCAGGCCCTGATCGTGGCGCCGACCTTTTCGGCGGCGGCGATAAATTGCTCCATGTGGTCCATGCAACGCTCCTCAAGGTAAAACAAGTCAATGGTCTGACCAATAATGCTAGACTTTCGCGGTCAATTGTGTCAAGGATAATTACAGAACGATATTTTAATGCCGATCCATCCGGGAGAAATCGATTCATTCATGGATCGAATGACTCAATATTGAATCATTGCATCCTCCCCGGAGTCACCCCGCTTTTAATGGCGGTCCGGATTGACAAGTCGGGAAAAGGTGATTCAATAGTGACTCATTCCTCCTGCGCCAGTTGCAATCGCCTGTTCCCAAACTCCCATTCTACCACTTTTTCGACATTGGTACGGGACTTGCGATGATTATCGCGTTGAGTATATCGACCCTTATCAGGAGGTAGTCCATGTCAGAAGTCTTTATCGCCGCCGCCCGTCGCACGCCGTTCGGCTCTTTCGGCGGGTCGCTTTCCACCGTGCCGGCATCCGGGCTGGCCGCCGGCGTCATCCGGTCGGTCCTCGACGAGACCGGGCTCCCCCCGGAAAAAGTTGACGAAGTGATCATCGGCCAGGTGCTGCAGGGGGGCGCCGGTCAGGCGCCGGCCCGCCAGGCGATGCGCGCTGCGGGAATCCCCGATTCGGCCCACGCGATGACCATCAACAAGGTCTGCGGCAGCGGTTTGAAGGCGGTCATGCTGGCCGCCGACGCGATCCGCCTCGGCGACGCGTCTGTCGTCCTCGCCGGCGGCATGGAGAGCATGTCGCTCGCCCCCTATTTGCTCCCCGCTGCCCGCTTCGGGCAACGCATGGGGGCGGGGCAGGTGCTCGACATGATGCTCACCGACGGACTGCTTGATCCCTACTCGGGCGACCACATGGGGAATATCACCGAGCGCTGGATCGCCCGGCACGGAGTCAGCCGCGCTGATCAGGACGCATACGCCGCCCGCTCCTACCGGCTCGCCAGTGCGGCAATAGCGGACGGCGTCTTTGCCGACGAACTGGTTCCGGTGACCATCAGCAGCCGCAAGGGGGAGGTGGTCGTCGACACCGACGAGGAGCCGGGCAAGGGCTCTGTCGACAAGCTCCCGACGCTGCGCCCGGTGTTCGAGAAGGACGGCTCGATCACTGCCGGCAACGCTTCGACCATCAATGACGGTGCCGCCATCCTGCTGCTCGCCGGCGCCGATGCGGTGAAGCGGCACGGCCTGAAGCCGCTGGCCCGCCTGGTCGCCTACGCGACCAACAGCATCGCTCCGAACGATTTTGCCGAAGCCCCGGTCGGCGCGATCCGCAAGGTGGTCGAGAAGGCCGGGCTGAAGATTGCGGATGTCGATTTGTTCGAGATCAACGAGGCGTTTGCGGCCGTGCCGCTGGTGGCCATCAGGGAACTCGGCCTCGACCCGGAAAAGGTCAACGTCAACGGCGGCGCGGTGTCGATCGGCCATCCGATCGGTGCCAGCGGCGGCCGGCTGGCGGCCACCGTCATCCGGGAGATGCGCCGGCGCCAGGCGCGCTACGGCGTCGCCTCCCTCTGCATCGGCGGCGGCGAAGCGGTCGCCGCCCTGTTTGAACGCGTGGACCAGGCCGGGAGGGATTGATGAAACCGATCTACACCGATGCGGCCAAGGCCCTCGAAGGGCTGCTGCAGGATGATATGACCATCGCCGCCGGCGGTTTCGGCCTCTGCGGCATTCCGGAGAAACTGATTAAGGCCCTGCGCGACTCGGGGACGAAAGGGCTGACCGTGGTCAGCAACAACGCCGGCGTCGACGAATTCGGCCTCGGCCTGCTGCTGCAGACCCGGCAGATCAGGAAGATGATCTCCTCCTACGTCGGCGAGAACGCCACCTTCGAAAAGCAGTTCCTGGCCGGTGAGCTCGAGGTCGAGCTGACCCCGCAGGGGACGTTGGCCGAGAAACTGCGCGCCGGCGGCGCCGGTATCCCGGCCTTCTACACCCGCACCGGCTACGGCACATTGCTGACCGAGGGGAAGGATGTCCGCGAGTACGACGGCAACATGTACGTCCTCGAGGAGAGCATCACCGCCGACCTGGCGATCGTCAAGGCGTGGAAGGCCGACAAGGCGGGCAACCTGATCCTGCGCAAGACTGCCAACAACTTCAACGTCGCCTGTGCCAAGGCCGGGCGGGTGACCGTCGCCGAGGTCGAGGAGATCGTCGAGATCGGCGCGCTCGACCCGCACCACGTGCACGTGCCAGGCATCTACGTCGACCGGCTGGTCCTCGGCACCGGTTACGAGAAGCCGATCGAGCAGAAGACCCTCTCCGGCGCCGGGATTTCCGCCAGGGGGTTCAACGAGGTGCGCGAATGGATGGCCAGGCGGGTGGCCCAGGAGCTCTCCGACGGTTATTACGTCAACCTCGGCATCGGCATGCCGACCCTGGTCGCCAATTTCATTCCGGAAGGGATCAACATCACCCTGCAGTCGGAGAACGGCCTGCTCGGCATCGGCCCGTTCCCGACCGAGGAGAATGTCGACGCCGACCTGATCAACGCCGGCAAGCAGACCATCACCACCATCCCCGGCGCCAGCTTCTTCGATTCGTCCGAATCGTTCGCCATGATCCGCGGCGGCCACGTCGACCTGTCGGTGCTCGGCGGCATGCAGGTCAACAAGTACGGCGACCTCGCCAACTGGATGATTCCCGGCAAGATGGTCAAGGGGCCGGGCGGCGCCATGGACCTGGTCTCCGGGGTCAAGAAGGTGGTGGTGATGATGGAGCACAACGCCAAGGACGGCAGCCCCAAGGTGCTCGACGAATGCGACCTGCCGATCACCGGCAAGGGGGTGGTCGACCTGCTGGTGACCGACAAGGGGGTGTTCACCGTCGACGGCGGGCAGGGGCTGACCCTGCTCGAGGTGTCGCCGTTCTCGTCGCTGGACGAGATCCGGGCGGCGACCGGCTGTGATTTTGCCCTTGCGCCCGATCTCAAGGGCGCCTGAATGCGATAACAAGGAGAACGCAATATGAACAAGCGTGTTGCCCTGGTCACCGGGGCTGCCAGCGGCATCGGCCTCGCCGTGGCCGAATCCCTGGCCGGTGCCGATTACAACGTGGTCATGGCCGATATCAACGTGGCGGCCGGCAAGCAGGAGGCGGAGAGGATCGGCGCCCACTTCGTCAGGGCCGACCTCTCCAATGCCGCCGACTGCAGGGCGCTGGTCGACGAGGCGGTCGCCACCTTCGGGTCGGTCGACGTGCTGGTCAACAACGCCGGCATCCAGCATGTCTCCCCGGTGGAGGATTTTCCCGAGGAGAAGTGGAACTTCATGATCGCGCTGATGCTGACGGCGCCGTTTCTGCTGACCAAGTACAGCTGGCCGCATATGCAGAAGAAGGGGTGGGGGCGGGTCATCAACATCAACTCGGTGCACGGCCTGCGCGCCTCGGAGTTCAAGTCGGCCTACATCTCGGCCAAGCATGGGCTGACCGGCCTGACCAAGACGACGGCGCTCGAGGGCGGGCCGCACGGCATCACCGTCAACTCGATCTGCCCGGCCTACGTGCGCACGCCGCTGGTCGACGGCCAGATCGACGCCCAGGCGAAGACCCACGGCATTCCGCGCGAGGACGTGATTGAGTCCATCATGCTGAAGAAGGCGGCGGTCAAGCGGCTGATCGAACCGTCCGAAATCGGCGCGGCGGTGCTGTTCCTCTGCTCCGACGCGGCCAGCTGCATGACCGGCACGGCGCTGACCATCGACTGCGGCTGGACCGCCTGCTGACGGGAGCGGAATGGACCTCGAACTGCACGAGATCGTTTTTGACAACGTCGCCAACGGCATCTACCTGGTCGACGGGAAGGGGACGACCATCCGGGTCAACCGGACCTTCGAGGAGATGTCGGGCTTCCGCAACGAGGAACTCGCCGGTCGCTCGCTGTACGACATGGTCGGCCCGGACAACCTCTTCTCCGGCTCGGCGAGCCTGCTGGTCATCGACAGGAAGGCGCCGGCGACGGCGACCTACTCGACGTCGACCGGCCGCAAGCTGCTGGTCAAGGGGCGCCCGGTTTTCGGCGAGGATGGCGAGATCCGTTACATCGTCAACACCATCTGGGATCTTACCGTGGTGCAGTACAGCAAGAAGATCGACGCCGACACCGCCCGCAGCCAGATGCTCGACGAGCAGGACATCGTCACCTGCAGCCAGAGCATGGGGGACGTGATCGACCTGGCGCTGCGGGTCGCCGGCACCGATTCGACCATCCTGCTGACCGGTGAATCGGGGGTCGGCAAGAGCCTTCTCGCCAAGGTTGTCCATCGCGCCAGCGAACGGCGCGCAAAGCCCCTGCTGCAGATCAACTGCGCGGCGATTCCGGAATCGCTGCTCGAGGCCGAGCTGTTCGGCTACGAGCCGGGGGCGTTCACCGGCGCCGACCGCAAGGGGAAGATGGGTCTGTTCGAACAGGCCGACGGCGGCACGATTTTTCTCGACGAGATCACCGAGGTGCCGCTGCACCTGCAATCGAAGCTGCTCGGCGTGATCCAGGAGAAGGCCTTCTTCAGGATCGGCGGCCGCGAAGAGAAAAAGGTCGATGTGCGGATCATCGCCGCCACCAACCGCGACCTCGCCGCCCAGGTTGCTCTCGGCCGCTTCCGCGAGGATCTCTATTACCGGCTGAACGTCGTGCCGGTCGAGATTCCGCCGCTGCGCCAGCGGCGCGAGGATATTCCACTGCTGATCCGGTATTTCACCGATCACTACAACCGGCGCTACAACAGTTACAAGAAATTTACCGAGGGGCTGGTCGAGCAGCTCTCGGCGCTCCCCTGGAAGGGGAACATCCGCGAGCTGGAGAATTTTGTCGAGCGGATGATCGTCACCTCGGTCGGCAATGAAATCGGCTCCCTCGCCCAGTTGGGCGACAGCGTCGGCGGTGCCGGCGACGCGAGGAATCTCTCCGACCTGCTTCAGGAATACGAGGACACTTTGCTGATGCAGGCGATCAGGGAGCACGGGACGACCCGCAAGGTGGCCCAGGCTCTCGGCCTGAGCCAGGCGACCGCCGCCCGCAAGGTGAAAGATCTTCGCGAGAGGAAACAGGTGAAGGAGTTCTGATGTGCACCTCCGTATAACAATGTTCTGTTTTTTTCTTGACCCGGGTTCCGATTCTGGTTATGGTTTGCAAAAAATTGGTCATACCATTTAAAGGTAAGATGATGGGGATTTGTGTGGTCGGATAGTCACAGAATGCCGATCTGACGTCAACCAAGAGAGACAGGAGGATGAGATGAAGAGATGGAGAGTTGTTGTGGGCTTGCTGATCGCGGCAAGTCTGGTTCTGGCGCCGAACGCGTTTGCAGCCAAGCGCGAAAAGTTTGGTGCCGACAAGCGTCATGAGGCGGTCAAGAAGGAATTGCGTACCATCAAGCCGTCGAAGGAGACCTTCAAATGGAAGATGGTCATGCCGTGGTCGAAGGGGCTGCTCTTCTACGACCTGGCCCAGCATTTCGCCGATTCTGTCGCCTTGGCCTCCGGCGGGCGCCTGGAGATCAAGCTGTTCTCGGCCGGCGAGTTGGTCGGTGCCATGGAGAGCTTCGACGCCGTCAGCAAGGGCCAGGCGGACATCGGCCATGACTGGCCCGGTTACTGGAAAGGGAAGAACGAGGCATTCGTCGCTTTCGCCTCGGTGCCGTTCGGCCTCGACGCCGAAGGCTACAATATCTGGCTTTATGAGCGCGGCGGCCTGGAGATGATGCAGGAGCTTTATGGTCGCTATAACCTCTACGCACTTCCGGGCGGCAACGTCGGCCAGGAGCTGGGCCTGTTCTCCAACAAGAAGGCCACCAAGATGGCCGACTTCAAGGGGATGCGCGTTCGTACTCCGGGCTGGTACATGGATATCATGACCAACCTCGGCGCCTCGGTCAGCCCGCTGCCGGGCGGCGAAGTCTATCTCGCCCTCGAGCGGGGTGTCATCGACGCCGCCGAGTTCAGCACCCCGGCCATCAACTATCCGATGGGCTTCGACGACATCACCAAGTACGTTATCACCCCCGGCGTCCACCAGCCGTCCTGCCAGAGCGCATTCTTCATCAACAAGGATTCCTGGGACAAGCTGCCGGCCGACCTGAAGTGGATCGTCGACATCGCCGCCAAGGAGACCCAGCTCTGGTCCAACGCCTGGCAGGAAAACCTCAATGCCGAGGCGGTCAAGCTGTTCAAGAAGAAGGTTGAATTCGTTCGCATGGACGAGGAAACCATCAACAACTTCGCCAAGGCGTCGCACGAGTACATCGAGGGGTTGAAAGCGAAATACCCCGATGTCAAGAAGGTCATGGACTCTCAGGACCAGTTCAAGGCCGATTTTGCCGAGTGGCGCGCCGTGCGCGGTGGCGTAGCGCCCTGGCCGTACGAAATGTTCGTCAAAGGAAAGCACATGCAGTAAACAGTACACCTGCGGGGGCCGGCCGGCCCCCGCAGGTTCATCAATGCAAAGAATAGTTTCACTCCCGGTTAAGAGGTTGATATGGACAAGATTGGCAACATGATCGACACCCTCAATGAAAGGTTCGGTTTCTACTCCTCCTATCTGATCCTGCCGCTGATTGCGGTGGTGGTCTGGGAGGTTGTCATGCGCTACGGCTTCAACGCGCCGACATCATGGGCCTTCGAGCTGACCGTGTTCCTGTACGGCATGCACTTCTGCTTTGCCCTCGCCTATGCCCACAAGCACGACACGCACGTCTCCATCGACGTTTTCGAGGCCAGGCTTCCTGACAGGAAGCGCACTGTCCTGCGCATCGCGACCAACGCCGTACTGTTCATCCCGACGATGGGGCTACTGACGTTCCACATCTGCGTTTTGGCCGTAAATTCATGGCAGCAGTGGGAACACGCATCCAGCTCCTGGGGGCCGCCGGTCTACCCGATCAAGACGTTCATGGCCATCGGTTTTATCCTTTTCTTCCTGCAGGGGGTGGCCAAGCTGCTGCAGGACATCCGCTCCCTGAAGAAGCACGACTGATATCCCGCTTGACCCGGAGACACGTACAATGAGCGTAGAAATTCTCACCATACTGATGTTCCTGACCCTGATGGTTTCGATCGCCCTTGGGCATCCCCTGGCGATCACGCTGGCGGCGGTCGCCACCCTGTTCGGCTTGATCGATTATAATTTCGACGTTGCCGGCCTCCTCGGCCTGTTTGCCAACAACGCCTGGGGCATTTTTCTCAACTACACGCTGGTCGCGATTCCACTATTCATCTTCATGGCCCAGATCCTCGACCGATCCAAGGTGTCCGAAGGGCTGTTCGACGCTCTCTACCAGGTCCTCGGCGGCCTGCGCGGTGGCCTCGGGATGGCGGTCATCGTCGTTTCGACGGTGTTCGCCGCGACCACCGGGATCATCGGCGCCTCGGTTGTCGCCATGGGCCTGATGGCCGGTCCGGCCCTTCTGCGTCGCGGTTACGATCGCGGCATGAGCGCCGGCATCATCTGCTCGTCGGGAACCCTCGGTATCCTGATCCCCCCGTCGATCATGCTGGTCGTCTACGGCGGCCTGACCGGCCAGAAGGAGACTTCGGTCGGCAACCTGTTCGCCGGGGCGATCCTGCCGGGGTTGCTCCTTTCGGGGCTGTACCTGGCCTATGTCGGCATCCGCTGCGCGATGAATCCGAAACTCGGTCCGCCGATCCCGAAGCAGGACCGCACCGCCACTATCGGCCAGAAAATATCCATGACCATGAAAAACTTCGTACCACCGTTTGGTCTAATTCTCACCGTCATGGGGACAATTCTTGCCGGCATCGCCACCCCGACAGAAGCGGCCGCTCTCGGCTGCATCGGCGCGCTGATCCTCGCCCTGGCGACACGCAAGCTCAGCTGGGAGGTCATCACCCAGTCCTGTATTTCTACGGCGCGGACGACGGCCATGATCATGGCCCTGTTCATCGGCGGCAAGTTCTTCTCGGTTGTCTTTTTGAGCATGGGGGGGGGCGACGTCGTCGCCGATGTCCTGCTTGGCATGGAGGTCAGCCCCTACGTCGTCTTCATTATCATGATGGCCGTTGTCTTCGTTATGGGGATGTTCATCGACTGGGCGGCCATCCTGCTCGTCGTCGTGCCAATCTTCACGCCGATCGCCATGGACCTCGAATTCGATCCGTTATGGTTCGCCATGATGGTCTGCATCAACCTACAGACCTCGTTCCTGACGCCGCCGTTCGGCTACGCCCTGTTTTACTTCAAGGGGGTCGCGCCGCCGGAATACACCATGGGTGACATATATCGCGGCATCATCCCCTTTGTCACCATCCAGGTCGTCGGACTTGCGATACTGATGTATTTCCCGGAGATCATCACCTGGCTGCCGTCGGTCTTCTTCGGGCGATAGCCATGTTCAACTGACGCAACAGAAAAGGGACAAGTATGTTATCGGCTGCTGCAAAGAAACTTCTGCTGGATCGCTTCGGCGCCAAGCGGGCGCTGACCGAGAAAGAGGATCTGCTGACCTTCGGCTATGACGCCACACCTGGCCTGCAGGGGATGCCGGACATCGTCCTGTTCCCGGAGACCGACGAGGAGGTCGGATTCGCCGTCGCCCTCGCCAACGAGGAAGGGATCCCGGTGATCCCGCGCGGTTCCGGTACCGGCCTCTCCGGCGGCAGCATCGCCCCGCAGGGGGGGATGGTTCTCTGCCTGACGAAGATGAACCGCATTCTCGAGATCGACGAGGAAAACCTGACCGCCACCGCCCAGGCCGGCGTGGTGACGCTCGATTTCTTCAACGCCGTCGCTGCCAGGGGGCTGTTCTACCCGCCTGACCCCGGCTCGCAGAAGATCTCGACCCTCGGCGGCAACATCGCCGAGGACGCCGGCGGCCTGCGCGGTCTCAAGTACGGGGTGACCCGTGACTACGTCATGGCCCTCTCCGGGTTCCTCGCCGACGGTTCGCCGTTCTCGACCGGCGGCAAGAGCGTCAAGGATGTCGCCGGTTATGCCCTCAAGGACCTGCTGGTCGGCAGCGAAGGAACCCTGGCGATCGTCACCGAGGCGACCTTCCGGCTGATCCCCCCACCCAAGGACAAGAAGACCTTCCTCGCCTACTTCTCCGATACCCGTACGGCCGGTGAAGCGGTGTCGAAGATCATTGCCGCCAAGATCATCCCCTCGACCATGGAGATCATGGACAGGGCGACCATCAACTGCGTCGAGGACTACGCGTCAATCGGCCTGCCGCGCGAGATGGCGGCGCTCCTGCTGATCGAGGTCGACGGTCATCCGGCAATGGTCGCCGAGGAGGCGGAAGGGGTCCAGCGGGTGCTCGAGGAGGTCGGCGCGGCCGAGGTCCACATGGCGCGTGACGCCGAGCACGCCGGGCAGCTGGCGGCCGCCCGTCGCACCGCCCTGTCGGCCCTGGCGCGGGTCTCGCCGACCACCCTGCTCGAGGATGCGACGGTTCCGCGCTCGCGGTTGGCAGAGACCTTCGACGAGATCGAGCGGCTGACGGCGAAGTACCGGCTCAAGGTCGGCACCTTCGGCCACGCCGGCGACGGCAACCTGCATCCGACCGTGCTCTGCGACGAGCGGGACAAGGACGAGATGGAGCGGGCGCACGCCTTCTACGAGGAGCTCTACGAAAAGGTCCTCGAGTGGGGCGGCACCGTCTCCGGCGAGCACGGCATCGGCATGGCGAAGATCGGTTACCTGAAGCGGCAGATCGGCCCGGGCGGGGTGGCCGTCCTGCGACGGATCAAGCGGAGCTTCGACCCGAAGGGGCTGCTCAACCCCGGCAAGATGTTCGAAGCGAACAGTTCGGAGGCAACAGGTGGGTGAGAAGAAGCCGCTCGGGAATTTTTTCAATGACGACGCGCCGTCCTATCCGTCGGTGCTGCAGTGCATGCGCTGCGGATTCTGCCTGCCGACCTGTCCGACCTATGCCCTGACCGGACGGGAGCGCTCCAGCCCGCGCGGCCGGGTCGCCCTGGCCCGGGCGGTGGCCGAGGAGCAGCTCGAGTTCACCCGGGCGCTCAAGGACGAGGCCTACTTCTGCCTCGATTGCCGCGCCTGCACGACCGCATGCCCCTCCGGCGTGCACGCCGGCGAGGTGATGGAGCACTGTCGCAGCCAGGCCCACGAGGCTTTCCCGCCGTCGACGCCGGTCAAGGCGTTCCGCAACTTCGTTCTCGAGAAGATGCTCCCCGACCCGGACCGGCTCGAGCTGTCGATGCTGCCGGCGCGGCTCTACCAGAAGCTCGGCATCCAGTGGCTGGTCCGCCAGAGCGGGATCATGAAGATCGGACCCGACTGGGCGGAGAAGGCCGAAGCGATGCTGCCGACGCTGCATCCGCCCCTGCGCAGGCAGCTGCCGGAAACCGTCCCGGCCGAAGGGGAGCGGCGCGGACGGGTCGCCTTCTTTCTCGGCTGCGTCATGACCCTGATGTATCCCGAGGTTTCGCGGCAGACGGTACGGGTCCTGGCCCATCAGGGGTTCGAGGTGGTCACGCCGAAGACGCAGAAATGCTGCGGCGCGCCGCACCTGACCGAAGGGGACCGGGACACCGCCCGCCAGCTCGCCCGGCACAACATCGATCTTTTCCTGGCGCTCGAGGCCGATGCCATTGTGACCGACTGCGCCGGCTGCGGTGCGGCGCTGAAGGAGTACGAGGAGCTGCTCGAGGGGACGGCCGACCATGACCGGCTGGTCGCCTTCCGGGCGAAGGTGAGGGATGTCACCGAATTTCTCGCCGACGCCGGACTGCGCACCGAGGGGCTGCAGCCGCTCAACCTCAGGGTGACCTACCACGAGCCGTGCCACCTCTGCCATGCGCAGAATATCAGCCGCCAGCCACGCGATCTGATCAAGGCGCTGCCCGGCGTCGATTATGTCGAGATGAACGAAGCGAGCTGGTGCTGCGGCTCGGCGGCGACCTTCGGCCTCAAGTTCACCGAGGAAAGCCGGCAGATCCTCGATCGCAAGCTCGAAAACGTCGCCGCCACCGGGGCCGACGTGCTGGTGACCGCCAACCCCGGCTGCCACCTGCAGCTCGCCTGGGGGCTGAAAAAGGCCGGCATGCGCCAGCCGGTGCTGCACGTTGTCGAGCTGATCGGCAAGGCGATGAGGTAATAAAGACGGCTTCGAAATCGACAGCGGGGCTGGTTAAAGAGACGAAAAAAGGGGCCGGATTAATCCGGCCCCTTTTTGTATGCGATTTTCTGGAAATTGATCACCCCGCTTCGAGAATCTCGTTCATCTTCTCCTCGACCAGCTCGAGGTGCACCCGCATCGCCTCGCGGGCTCTCTCCGGCTCGCGCGCCTCGATCGCCTCGAGGATGTCGCGATGGTGCTGCAGCAGCAGCTCGAGGTATCCTTCCTTCTGGTAAAACTCGGTCAGGGCGACCATGATGGTGGTCTGGAAGAGGGAGTGGATGGTGTCGAGGACATGGATCTGGATGGTGTTCTGGGTCGCCGCGGTGATGGTGTAGTGAAATCTGGCATCGACCTCGGCATCCCACCCCCCCCGTGCCGCCTGCTTCTCCATGATCTCGTACAGCTCGCGCATGCGGGCAATCTGAGCGTCGGTCGCCCGCCTGGCGGCGAGATAGGCAGACCATGTCTCCAGCCCCATGCGGACTTCGGTCAGTGCGTAGAGAATCTGAGGTTCCTTGCTGCCGACGATACTGCTCAGGGGGTCGGCGATGGCCACTTCAGTGAGGGAGCGGACATAGGTGCCGCCCCCCTGGCGCGATTCGAGGAAGCCCATCGCCTCGAGGACCATGATCGCTTCGCGGACCGAAGGACGGCTGACGCCAAGCATGGTCGACAGCTCCCGCTCCGAAGGGATGCGCTCCCCCGGTTTGAGGTCGCCGGCGGTGATCAGTTTCTTGATCTGCTCGACGATCTCCTCGGATATCTTTTTCGGCTTGATCGGTTTGAAGACGGTGGTCATGCCAATGCTCCAGGTGGTTTTTTGGTATGACCACTGTATTTAGCACATCGGCAAGGGAGAATCAAGCGGAGGATGCCGGTGCGAAAAAAAACTAGTGCGTCCGGTTAAATCGGGCGAGCCAGTGCTGGAATTCCGCCTCCTCGTTCTCCAGTTCGAAGGCATTGATCAGGCCACGGCGCAGGGCGACGGCGACCGCCCGGTTGCGCAGGTTGAGGGCATCGCCGAATTTCTCGGAGTGGAACTGCTCCTGGTCGATGCCGAGCTTGCTGTAGAGCGAATTCAGCCGGCTCTGGACGCCGCGCCGGGAGAGATAGCGACGCTGGGCGATGAGGTTGTCGGTCAGCCCGAGGGAGATGTCGACCAGCGCCTCGTACTCGATGTCGGAGAGGGCGGTCTGGCTGTGGCCGGTCATCCCCTGGACCTTGCGCACCTCCGGATCGATCCAGCACTGCTCGTCGCAGAGGACGGTCGCGATCGCCGAGGCGATCTTCTCCTTGGCGTTCGATTTCAGGATGTAGCCGTAGACGGTTTCCGGCGGCACGATCTTTACCAGGGAGCGGACGTACATCTCGTCCTTGAACTGGCTCCAGAAGACGATGCGCGTGGTCGGCTTCTTCTCCCACAGGGCCCGGGCGAACTCGATGCCGTTCATCTCCGGCATCTGGATGTCGCTGACCACCAGGGGGTTCTCGTGTTTCAGGGCCAGCTCGAGCGCGGCGGCGCCGTTGCTGGCCCGTTCGATGGCGGGCGGGTCCTCCCAGCCGGCGAACAGGTTTTCCAGAAATTCGAAATCCTTCGGGTTGTCCTCGGCGATGATGATGCTCAGTTTTTCCGACATCGGTCAGTCCTCCCGGCTGATGGCCGCTAGGTTCAGTAGCAGTTCGAAGCGGGTGCCGCTGGAGAAGCGGGACGGTTTCCAGGAGACCTGGGCCCCGACGGAGCGCGCCCGCTCGCGGATGTTGTTCAGGCCACGGTGGCGCCCGTCGAAGAGTTCGTCGGCATTGAACCCGCGGCCGTTGTCCTCGATCGCCAGACAGAAGCGGTCGTCGATCACGTCGAGGGATATCTCGTAGCGGTTGGCACCGGCATGCTTGATCACGTTGTGGATCGCCTCCGAGGCGATGCGGTAAATTGCCAGGTTGGCGAACTTGGGCAGTTGCAGCTCCTCGGACTTCTGGGTCTGGTGGAAGTGGTATTCGGGCATGTCGCTGCCCGAGAAGTGCCTCTCGAGATGCGATTCGAGGGCGGCGCCGAGGCCGAGGATATCGAGGGTCTGCGGGTGGAGGTTGTCCATCACCTCGCGCAGGTTGCGGATCGCTTTCTCCAGGTTGCTCTCCAGGGCACCCGCCGTTTCGTTGCAGCCCTGCTGCTCCTTGAGGTTTTCGATCCCCCGCTTGACGGTCGCCAGATCGGCCAGGGTCTGGTCGTGGATGTCCATGGCGATGCGGCGCCGCTCCTCCTCGGCCCCCTCGAGCAGCTTCTCGGTGCTGACCACGCGAATCAGCTTGTCGGTCATCCGGCTGATCGACAGGGTCAGCTCGTCGAGCTCGTCGCGGATGGTCTCCGGCGGCGTCGGCGCCGCGAGTTCACCCCGGGCGATCCGTCGGGCGCTCTCGGAGAGGTTCTGGATGCGGCGAAGAATCCGCCGGGCGAAGAAGAGCGAGAGGAAGATGCCGAGCAGGATGGCGGTGCCGAGGACGATGATCGAAACGAAGGTGGTCCGGGTCACCAGCTCGTCGATATCCTCGGAATGGATCCGGCTCAAAGTGGCCCGTTTTTCCTGCATCTGTTCGGAGAAGCTGACGAACTGCGGTCGCAGCTCACCGATCGCCTCGACGAAGCGCTCGGCGTCGAACCCGTATTCCGGGTTCAGCTTGCGCACCGTCTCGCGGAAGCGGTTCCTCTCGGACTTGTTCATGCCGAGGTTGTCGATGATCCGCTCGCTCGCCTCCTCGAGGTGCTGGTAGAGCATCGCCAGTTCGCTGACCCGGGCGACATCGACCATCGGTTCGCGGCTCAGGCGGACCGACAGGCGGTAGATTCTCTGCGTCGCCAGGTCGGCCTCGGCCAGGGAGATGAAGACCGTTCCGAGGTTGCGGGCTGCCTGCCGCTTGAGGGTCAGGTCCCAGTAGCTGAGCTGCATGAAGATCAGCAGTAGCGCCAGCAGGGTCAGGACGGCGGCCGGTGCGAGAATGATCTGATGTCGGAGTGCCAAGCGCATGCCGCCAAAATATCACAGGAAATCAGGAAAAACACTGTGCTTTTGCACAGAAGGGGATTGTCGCCGGTGCAATGTCGCCGCCCCCTCCGGCGACCGGGGGCCGCAACGGCTCATGCGCCGCCGCTGAACGCCTGCTCCGCCTCGGCCTGCAGGTCGAGGTCCGCTTCCTGGTAGCGGGGGGAGAAGTGGAAGAAGAGGCAGCGGCTGACGCCGGCCCGGCGGGCGACCTCGCCGGCGATCCGCGCGGTCAGGTGGTTGCGCAGCCGGGCCCGCTCGAGGTCGACGTGGGCGAAGGGAGCTTCGATCGCGAGCAGGTGCGCCCCCCTCGCCAGCCCCTCAATTTTCGTCAGGTTCTCCGCGCTCGGGCTGGCATCGGTGACGTAACAGACCTTCATCCCCGGCTCGGTGTGGGCGATGTCAGACGCCAGCTCGTTTGCCGGCCTGGCAGCCGATCCGCCCGCAACCAGCGGTACCGTGACCACAGCGGGCGAATTCTCTTCGGCGCGCAGCAGGTCCTTGAAGGCCGTCAGCCATGGCCCCGGGCGGTAACCGAACCGCTCGAGGGCGTCCTTGTGGATGGCGACGTGCAGGACCTCCTCCAGCGCGAAGGCGCAGGTGGTGATGCTGCCGTGCTCGAGGGGGACGGCGGTAACGTGGTAGGCCGGCGTCGTCAGCAGGCGGCCGTTGCTGCAGGGGAGCGATCCGGTCTCTTCCCTGCGGAAGGCGTTGCGGGCGCGAAAGCGGCAGGTCGCGACGGTGTCTCCGGACCATTCATGCACCGTGATCGTGAAGGGGTAGCCGTCGACCAGATTCCAGGTATATCCCGCCAGGCGGCTGCCGACCTTCCCGGCCAGCCCGGCCGGGCCGTAGACCCTGAGGTGGTGGTCGGTGTAGAGAAAAAAACGGACCAGGCGGTCGAAATCGATGAAATGGTCGACGTGGGTATGGGAGATGAAGAGATGCCGGATTTTCGACATCTCCCTTGGCGGCAGCCTGGACAGGCCGCCGCAGTCGAACAGCAGCGATTCGCGACGGTGTGCCAGCCGGACATACAGGGCCGGATCTCCTGCGGGGCCGTCGACCAGATGTGGGTAGAATACGGATCGCATCGTCAGCTTGTCCTCCAGGCTGTCTCAAGGATAGCAGAGTGGTGCCCGGTTGCGCTTGTCGATGGCTGGCAAATGTCCCGAACGGCGATAAACTAGACCTGAGATGCCATGCGGAAAGGAGCGTTCCATGAACTTCATGACAAGAATACCGGGCCTGCTGCTGGCGATCACCCTGGTCGCCTGTGTCGCCAGCCAGCCGCCGCCGATACCGGTCAACTACGAAACGGCAGCGGCGGGCGGCACCGTTGCCCGCGGCGGCACGCCTCTCGCTCTGCTCGGCACACCGGTCGAGGTCGGCAAGCCGATCCCTTCGGTTGTCCTCTACGACAACAATCTGCAGCCGGTCGACCTGTCAAAGAGGCGGGGGGAGATCGTCATCGTCAGCGTCGTGCCCTCGATCGATACCGGCGTCTGCGAGCGCCAGACACACCTCCTCGGCGAAAAGGAGGGGGTCTCCCCCGGGATCAGCCGGGTGACCGTCAGCCGAGACTTGCCGTTCGCCCAGAAGCGTTTCAAGGAAGCGGTCGATTTCGGCGGTGTGCTGTTCCTCTCCGACTACCAGAAAGGGGATTTCGGCCTGCAGACCGGACTTCTCGTCGACCAAATCGGACTGCTCGCCCGGGCGGTCATGGTCCTCGACCGGGACGGCATCGTTCGTTACCTGCAGGTGGTCCCCGAAATGGGGAACCTGCCGGATATGGAGCGGGCCTTCGCCTTCGCCGAAAAGCTGGCCCGGGAGGGATGAGGGCCGGGGCCCTACAGCCCGTCGAGCACATCCATGATCGATTCCGGCTCCGGGCGGTCGGTGTGGTCGGGGTAGACGGCGGCGTCACGGATGATGCCGTTCCGGTCGATGATGAAGCGGGCCGGCATCGGCAGTTCCCACGAATCGCTGCCGTTGAACCGCTCCAGATCGATGCCGAATTCGCGGTAGATCGCGCACAGATCCTCCGGGAGCCGCCAGGCGAGGCTGAACTGACGGGCGATGGCATTCCCTTCGTCGTGCAGAAGGTTGAAGCGCAAGTGGTGTTTGCGCACCGTCGCGTCGAGAAAGCGGGGGAGCTGCGGCGACACGGCCACCAATGTGGCGCCGCGCGCCCTGATCTCTTCGACAACGTCCTGCAGAGCTGACAGCTCCGCAACGCAGTACGGTCACCAGCCGCCGCGATAGAAATGCAGAACCAGCGGGCCTTTTTCGATGATCCTGGCGGAGTTGACCTGGTCGCCGTAGATGTTCGGCAGGACGAACTCCGGAGCCCTCTCGCCGACCCCGGGGACCTTTTCGGCGAGGCCGGACTTGGCCAGGTCGTCCCTGCTCCGCTGCATGATGGCCGCCACTTCGGGGGGCGGGCTCGACTTCGACTTGATGGCCGCAAGATGTTCTTTCAACGACATCTGTTTCTCCTTCAGACGGTATCGCCGGTATTGTCGTTCCGGTCCGGTCTTCGTTAAAGCCAGAATATACGATTTGGCGTTGGCGTCAACAATTCTTCCCCGGAGGATGCATCCTGCCGGCATGTTGTGGTAAAATCCCGACCTGCGTGAAGCTTCCGCGAGGGGGGGGTGGTTTCAACCGTCATGAATCACATGGTTCGGGCAGCACTGCTGGTGTCGATGGCCGGTCTCGTCTTCGCCTGCTCCGCACCTCTTCCCCCGCTATCGGAGGTGCCGGTGTCGCTCGGGGAGAAAAAAGAGGCGAAGCCGCCGCCGATCGGGAAGAAGCGCGGTCAGTGGCCGAAGGCGCCGGCCCCGGATGCGGCTGTCCCGGCTTTCCGGAAGCCGGAAGAGCCGGCACCGCCAGTTCTCCCTGCGGAAGAGGCGCCCGAGCCCGAGGTGCGGCGGGCGCGGTATCACTACGACTATTATCCGCAGGCGAACGTCTACTTCGACACCGTTCGTCACCTCTATTTCTACCGGACGGAAGGGGGCTGGACGATGTCGGTCGCCCTGCCGGCGGTGTTCCAGAAGGAGCTCGGTGCCAGGGTGCGACTCGAGATGACAGACGACAGGCCGTACGTCGAGCACGAAAAGCACCGGGAAAAATACCCGCCCACTGACCGTTGAGCCTGTCGTTCGCGCCTTGTCGGCCCGGCGACCGAACCGTAACGTTTGCAGGAGGAGATGACGATGCATAAACTGGAAATGAGCCTGGTCCTGATTCTGGCGGCGCTGCTGCTGTTGCCCGGATGTCACCTCGCGGCCCATGGTCCGCACGGTCGCGCCGATGTCGTGGCGCCGCCCGCCGCCGTCAAACCGGGACCGCCGCCGCACGCCAAGGCCTACGGGCATCGGGCCAGGCATCACTACCATTACTATCCCGACGCCTATGTCTATTTCGATACGGGGCGCGGCCTCTATTTCTACCTCGAGGACGGCGCCTGGGCCATGTCCGCGAAGCTGCCGGCCCACCTCCATGTCAGCCTCGGGTCGCGGGTGTCGATCGAGCTGGATAACGACCGGCCCTACATCCACTACGACGAGCACCGCCAGAAGTACCCCGGCAAGAAGAAAAAGAAGAAACAAAAGGGGAAAAAGGGGCATGGGGACCGCGACGATTGATGCCGGGCCCTGCACAGGGTCCGGGAGCGACAGGCGGCAGCGCCAGGGTGCCAGCCGCAAACCGGTCGCGCCGACTCGGCCTTGAACTCGTGATCCTGAAACGTTAAATTGTAGACATGTCTCAGGGCGGGATAAAGGATATGCTCAGCGAAACGACGGGATTGCCGGCTCTGGTCCCGGACCTGGTCGCCATGCGGCAGCCCGGAGGGGTCTGGAAGATCAGGCAGGTATCGGAGACTCTGGCCTCCGCAATGGGCGCGGACGCGTCGCGGCTGGTCGGCGAATCCCTGCGTCAGGTGTTCCGTCCGGTCTCGCCGCCGCTGTGGGACCTGGCCGACGAGGTGGTCGCCGCCGAAGCGCCACTGACTGACATTCCGGTGCGATTCGGACAGGCCGGCTCCGACCTGCTGCTCGAGGCGGCTCCCGGGGGGCTCGCCGAAGATTACGCCAGCCCGCTGGTCCACTTCCGGTTCTACCGTACTTTTGCCGGCGGCCTGCGCGATGGCGCCCCGACGCAGCAGTTCGGCCTCGTCGGCGGCAGCCCGGGCATGCTCGAAGTGTTCCGCAAAATCGGCCTTTACGCCGCATCCGACGCCGCCGTGCTGGTGACCGGCGAGACCGGGACCGGCAAGGAGCTGGTCGCGCGGGCGCTGCACGACCAGAGCGCGCGCCGCCGCGGCCCGTTCGTCGCCGTCAACTGCTCGGCCATCTCCGACGAGCTGCTCGAATCGGAGCTGTTCGGCCATGAAAAGGGGGCGTTCACCGGCGCCCTGAAGAGCCACCGTGGCCGTTTCGAGCGCGCCGACGGCGGGACGATCTTCCTCGACGAAATCGGCGACATGCCGGCCGCGACCCAGGTCAAGCTTCTGCGGGTTCTCGAGGCCGGGCGGATCGAGCGGGTCGGTGCGGAGCAGGAGGTTCCGGTCGACGTCCGGGTGGTCTGCGCGACCAACGTCCCGCTGGAGGGGGCGGTGGGGAGCGGCGGGTTCCGCTCCGATCTCTATCACCGCATTGCCGTACTGCGGATCCACCTGCCGCCCCTGAGAATGCGGATGGACGACCTCGGTCCGCTGATCGACCATTTCGTCCGGCTGTTCAACCGCAAGTACGGCAAGGAGATCAGGCGGCTCACGCCCGAGGCGGTCGCATTGCTCAGGTCTTATCTCTGGCCGGGGAATGTCCGCGAGCTGCGCAACGTCCTGGAGCGCGTATTTGTCGAGGCTGATGCCGATGTCATCGGCGCCCGGGCCTTCGCCGAGTGGGTGCGCGAACGCCAGGACTTCAGCCCGGGCGACTGGGGCGTGGCCACCGAGATCCGCCCGCCGGCCGCGCCGCCGGTAATCGCCGCCTACTCGCCGGTATCGCCGCCGGAGGCCGTTTCGGCCGATGCGCCGCCGAAGCGGCGCACGACCCAGCCCGCCAACCTGACCGCCGAGGAGATCCGCCGGGCCTACCGATGCGCCGGCGGGAACCTGGCCGCCGCCGCCCGGGCGCTCGGCGTCCACCGGGCGACCCTCTACCGCTATCTCGACAAGCTGCAGCTCGCGCGCGAGGAGCTCTGAGCCCGCGCACTGCCCCTGTCTTCTGTCGCAAGTTCCTGCTTGTAACGTCGTAAGCGTCGCATTTATTTTTGAACATGCTTCACTTGCGACGCTTCCTGCTATCGTCCCGTAGCCGTAAAGTTTCTCCAAGTCACTGTAATTACAAGACTTTTATAATGCGCATACAGTTGGCACGCCTTGTGAAGATTTGATGGGTGTCTTGAATAAACAACAACCATCACAAGGAGGTGTCATCATGACAAACTGGAATCTTTTCAGGGAAATGGACAATCTGCGCAAGGAGATGGACGAGCTCTTCCGCGGCATCGGCAGCAGCCCGTTCGAAACCGCCTTCCTGCCGGGTGTCGGCACGCAGCGCTACCCGAAGATCAACCTGAGCGAGGACAACGAGAATTACTACCTCGAGGCGCTTCTCCCCGGTGTCGCCGAGAAGGATATCGACCTGAGCGTCACCGGCAACACCCTGACCCTCTCCGGCGAGCGGGTCGAAGAGAAGGCAGAAGAAGGGCGGACCTGGCACCGCCGCGAGCGTGGCAGCGGCAAATTCCTGCGCACCATCGAGCTCCCCTCGGATATCGACGGCAAGAAGGTATCGGCGGAGTACAGGCACGGAGTTCTGACTGTCACCATGGCCAAGGCCGAATCGGCCAAGCCGAAGAAGATCGCCATCGCCAGCCACTGATCTGGATCATTGAGAAAGGAGAAACGAGCCATGAGTGAAAAAGCCATGACTGTTCAGAATGAAAGCAACGTCGTCAAGGAGTCGACCCGCGATGAGCATTTCGTCAGCCCGGCGGTCGATATCTTTGAAACCGTAGATGTCCTGACACTGGTCGCCGATATGCCGGGAGTGACCAAGGACAACCTGGAAATCGGCGTCGACCAGGGGATTCTCAGCATCAAGGCGTCGACCGGAAACGGCACCAGGGGCAACGCGCTCTACCGGGAGTTCAGGCCGAGCGGATACTACCGGCAGTTCCGGCTGCTTGAGGATTTCGATGCCGACAAGGCGGACGCCGAACTGAAGAACGGCGTGCTGACCCTGCGCCTGCCGAAGGCCGAGGCGGCCAAGCCGAGAAAAATCGCGGTCAAGACGGTACACTGAGATGGTGGCAAGGTGTCAGGCTTCAGGGGTCGGGAATCGGGCAACATCCTGAAACCCGGTCCCTGATCCCTGGCGCCTTATACTGAAAGGAAAATCATGGATTTCAACAAGCTGACCCAGAAAAGCCAGGAAGCGTTCCAGTCGGCGCAGAACATCTGCATGCGTCGCGGACACCTGGAAGTGGACGGCGAACACCTTCTGCTGGCCCTCCTGCAGCAGGAGGGGGGCCTGGTTCCGCGCCTGCTGCAGAAGGTCGATGCCGATCCGAAGCTCCTGGTGCGTCAGCTGGAGCAGGAACTCGACAAGAGGCCGTCGGTCTCCGGCCCCGGCGTCGAGGCGGGGAAGATTTATGTCAGCCAGCGCCTCAACCGGATCCTGCTCCGGGCGGAGGAGGAGGCGAAGCGTCTCAAGGACGAGTACGTCAGCGTCGAGCACCTGCTGCTGGCACTCGCCGACGAGGGGGACAAGGTCGCATCCGGTCGCCTGCTCAAGGAGAATTCGGTCGGCAGGGACAAGCTGCTCGCGGCACTCGGGACGGTTCGCGGCAACCAGAGGGTGACCAGCGCCGACCCGGAAGCGACCTACGAAGCGCTCGCCAAGTACGGCCGCGATCTCGTCGAGGAGGTCCGCAAGGGGAGGCTTGATCCGGTCATCGGCCGCGACGAGGAGATCCGCCGCGTGATCCGCATCCTGTCGCGCAAGACCAAGAACAACCCGGTGCTGATCGGCGAACCGGGAGTCGGCAAGACCGCCATCGTCGAAGGGCTCGCCCACCGGATCGTCCGCGGCGACGTGCCGGAGGGACTCAAGGACAAGACGGTCTATGCCCTTGACATGGGCTCCCTGGTGGCCGGTGCCAAGTACCGCGGCGAGTTCGAGGAGCGGCTCAAGGCGGTGCTCAACGAGATCCGCGAGAGCGACGGCCGCATTCTGCTCTTCATCGACGAGCTGCACACCATCGTCGGCGCCGGCAAGGCCGAAGGGGCGATGGACGCCGGCAACATGCTCAAGCCGATGCTCGCCCGCGGCGAGCTGCACTGCATCGGTGCCACCACCCTCGACGAATACCGCAAGTACATCGAGAAGGACGCCGCCCTCGAGCGCCGCTTCCAGCCGGTGCTGGTCGACCAGCCGACGGTCGAGGACACCATCAGCATCCTGCGCGGTCTCAAGGAGCGGTTCGAGGTGCACCACGGCGTCCGCATCCACGACAACGCCATCGTCTCGGCGGCGGCCCTCTCCAACCGCTACATCTCCGACCGTTTTTTGCCGGACAAGGCGATCGACCTTGTCGACGAGGCCTGTGCCATGATCCGCACCGAGATCGACTCGATGCCGCAGGAGCTCGACACCGCCACCCGGCGGCTGATGCAGCTGGAGATCGAGGAGGCGGCCCTGAAGAAGGAGAAGGACCGGGCCAGCCGGGAGAGGCTGGAGAACCTGCGCCGGGAGCTGGCCGACCTGCGCAGCGAGACCGACGCCCTGAAGGTCCAGTGGGAAAACGAGAAGGGGGCGATCCGGAAGCTGCAGGCGCTGCGCGAGGAGATCGAGACGGTCCGCCAGGAGATCGAGGTGGCCGAGCGCAACTACGATCTCAACCGGGCCGCCGAGCTCAAGCACGGCCGACTGCCGCAGCTGGAAAAGGCCCTGCACGAGGCGGAGGCGGCCGAGGCCACGGAGAACGCCGTCCGGCTGGTGCGCGAAGAAGTCAGCGAGGAGGAAATCGCCGAGATCATCTCCCGCTGGACCGGCATACCGGTCAAGCGGCTGGTCGAGGGGGAGCGGGAAAAGCTGCTCAAGCTCGACAGCATCCTGCATCAGCGAGTCATCGGCCAGGACGAGGCTGTGCAGCTGGTCGCCGATGCGGTGATCCGCGCCCGTGCCGGCATCAAGGACCCGAAGAGGCCGATCGGTTCGTTCATCTTCCTCGGGCCGACCGGCGTCGGCAAGACCGAACTGGCCCGCACCCTGGCCGAGTCGCTGTTCGACTCCGAAGAGAACATGGTCCGCATCGACATGTCGGAGTACATGGAGAAGCACGCCGTCAGCCGCCTGATCGGCGCGCCGCCCGGATATGTCGGCTTCGAGGAGGGGGGGCAGCTGACCGAGGCGGTGCGGCGCAAGCCGTACTCGGTGATCCTGTTCGACGAGATCGAGAAGGCCCACCCCGAGGTTTTCAACGTGCTGCTGCAGATTCTCGACGACGGCCGGGTGACCGACGCCCAGGGACGGACGGTCGATTTCAAGAACACCGTCATCATCATGACCTCGAACATCGGCTCCGAATACCTGCTGGAGGGGATCGGCGAGGAGGGCACCATCAAGGAAGGCGCCCGGGCGAGCGTCATGAACAGCCTGCGGGGACACTTCCGGCCGGAGTTCCTCAACCGGGTCGACGACGTGGTGCTCTTCAAGCCGTTGACCCGCGACGAAATCGTCGCCATCGTCGATCTCCAGGTCAGCGAGCTCGCGGCCCGTCTGGCGCAGCGGCACCTGCTGCTCGAGCTGAGCGACGCCGCGAAGACTTTCATCGCCGCGGCCGCCTATGACCCGGTCTACTGCGCGCGGCCTTTGAAGCGCTACATCCAGCACCAGCTCGAAACGAAG
>JBFHOZ010000008.1:0-28020 GCA_041592975.1 Desulfuromonadales bacterium | reverse complement strand
GTGACGTTTCGACAGCTTCAGGAGACTGTCGCTGCACATGGAAATATCGCGCTCGGACTCTTTCGTCCGGAGGCGGAAATGACCCAGGGGATGTCGGGGCGGCTGTTTCTGAATCCGCCCAGAGAGACGTCATGGAACATTGAGGAAAATGATGAAATCGTGGTCCTCACGATCTATGCTTGACGAGAGGGCATAATCTTGCAGTTATGCGTAAGCCAGAGTCTTGATATGAAAGCATGATGCTAAAAAAAATATGATGCTGACAGAGTTGAAAAGATTTTCTTATTGGTTTGGCCGCAGCCAGGGCCAGGCGGGAAAAATAAGGGTTGCAAACAGAAAGGCCAGGCTGCTTGGCCGAATAATGCAATAGTCAAGCCTGGTCGTTGAACTGAAAAGAATCGGCACTCTGCGGGCCAGAAGAAGGTCGAAAGTTCGAATCTTCCGCGGCGCGCCATTAGAAACCGGGGGCGACAGCGTTTGATGCTGTCGCCCCTTTTTCATGCCCCCTTATCGACCGTCAACTCTTCTTGACGCGGTCCCCTCGTCGCGGTTTCACGCGACCCCAGGACGCCAAGCCCGCAAGAAATTCACTATCGAATATAAAATATGCCGTAATTCCGGGTCGTTATGTCCTCCCCAGGGAGGGGTGGTCATGGCCGATTTTTTGCATATTCCTATAGGGTTTGATTGTTGATGCCGAGGTTTTCCTCCCGAAAACATGCACTGTCGATCTGGCCAGTGGCCGCAAGGAGTCTGTTTGTGATTGACCGGTTCAGGTGGCGTTCCCGCTTATTGCTTGTTCTTTCCTTTCTTTTTTTCTCGCTGTTGCCGACAGCCGGGGTTCATGCGGACCAGGTCGATAATGCCGGAGCGACCACGGCCGATGCCCGGAAAAACCTGGCGGCACTCTTCGGCAAGAGCGAAATCGCGGTGTCGGCGGATACCGACGGGCAGTTCGTGGACACCATGGCGAAACACCGGGTGTTCGAGGAAGAGCTGGCCAGCACGGTCGATGTCGCCGGATTGGCCGAGTCCATCCAGACGGGGCGGAGCTTCAACCGGGAAAGCCAGGCGGCCTTCGAGCGCAAGATTCAGGCTGCGGCACAGACCGACCAGGCCCTCGGGGACCTTCTTCCGAGCGTGTCCGTACGCGCCAACCGGGGGTACGAGGTTTCCGAGCCTTCGGTCGTGGTGGACGATGTCACCGGGGAACTGCTGCCCTACAGCCGCCACATCCGCACCGATATCACCCTGACGGTCACCCAGCCGCTGTTCGACCTGTCGACGTTTCTCGAATGGCGGCGACGCAAGGAGAAGGAGCGGGCGCGCGGCGAGAGCTACCGGATCAGTGACGGCGATGCCTATGTCGCCACGGTCGATGCCTACCTCGACCTGGTCTCCAGCCGCCTGCAGGCGGACGCCATGCTCGATTTCGAGGCGCGCCTGGCGGAACTGCTCACCTACATCGAAAAGCGTGCCGGCGCCGGCGCCGCCAGCGTCTCCGACATGTCGCGGGTTCGCGCTCGCAGCCAGGAGACCGTCTCGTCGCGCCTCGAGCAGGAGTCGGTTCACCTGGCGGCCGGAACGGAGTTCGTGCGCCTGACCAATCTGGTGCCGCAGAAGATCCGGCTCCCCGATCTGGACGATGTCGGCTATCCGCTTTTGCCGGAAACCTTCGAGGCGGCGGTCGAGGCGGCCATGCGGACCAACCCGGAAATCGCCACCCTGGCCGCCGAGTTGCAGGCGGAAAGGATGGACCGGCTGGGTGCCAGGGGGCGCTTCCTCCCGAGGGTCGACGCCGAATACACCGATACCTACAACGACCACGCCGGAGGCAGCCCCGAAAGCCAGCGGGACAAGCGGACGATGCTGGTCATGAACTGGAACCTGTTCCGCGGGGGCAAGGACCTCAACGTTGCCGAAGAGCGGGTCGCCCGCTACCGGGAGGTGCAGTACCGGCTCGACGACCAGCGCCGTCGCGTGGTGCAGGCGCTGGCGGCAAATTACGCCGCCCTGCGGACGACGATGCAGCGGATCAGGACCGGATACGACGAGCTGGAGTCGATCACGACGGCGGCCGATGCCATGTCGAAGAGGATGCTATCCGGAAACCAGTCGCTGCTCGATTTGCTGGACGTGTATGATCGCCACTTCCGCGCCCGTTCCCGGCTGATCGAACTGCATGTCCTCGAGATGCGGACGGCGGCCCAGCTGATCAGGCTCTCCCTCGGCACGCCCTGGGAGGCGGAGAGCGATTCCGACGACAGCGCCGCACCGGCACTCCCCTTCCCGCAGGATGTCGAAAGCGGTTAGGCCGTTTTGGCGAAAAGCGGGTTTGCGGCGACAGCATTACAGACGAGCAGGGCCTTGATGGCCATCAACCAACCGATAGTGGAGAGAGAAAATGGCAGCTGGTGGTTCGGACAACAATGACGGATCGGAAATCTTCTGGCCGGGATACGTCGACGCGACGACCAACCTGATCCTGAACCTTCTGTTCCTGCTGACGATTCTGATCGTCGCGGTGTTCATGTTCGCCCTCGAGCTGGGGCGGGCGGTCGGCCCGCAGGACGCGAACGCCGACCACACGGCGAAGATTGAGGAGGTTGCGCCGACGGTCGATCCGGTGCAGGAGAATGTCGCCCTGAAAAAGGAGATCGAGCGGCTGAAGATACTGCTGGCGGAGAATGCGGAACGGCAGGCGCCGGTTGGCGGCCAATCGAACGTCGTCGCCGGGACCCTGCCCCTGACGGAGCCGGTCAGCGGGCTCGAGCAGACCGTCGCCGGTGAATACGAGCTGATGGTGCGCTTCAAGGACGAGGCGGTGTCGTTCAACGATGACGAACGCCGACAGATTCTCGAGGCGCTGCGACCGGTATCCGCCGGACAGAAGATTCTGATCCAGGTGTCGGTTCCGGAAGGGTTCTCCGAGGCCAGGCGCATGGGCTTCTATCGCGCCCTGGCGGTGCGGAACATGCTGATCGAGCTGCAGGTGCCGACCGGAAAGATCGACGTTTCGGTGGTCGAAGGGGCCGCCGGCGCCGATGCCGCGGTCGTCCGGGTCAGATCGCGCTGATGAGAGACGGCAAAACGTCCATACTCCGCAGGATCGCGGCATCCGCGGCGCACATGCCGCCGCCGCGGCTGTTCGTCCTGCTGCTGCTGATCAGCAGTCTTCTCGCGGTGCTCTGGGCAGGGGTTGCCGAGGTCGACGTGATCGTGCGTGCCGAAGGGCAGATCATTCCGGCCGGCAAGTCGCAGGTCGTGCAGCACCTCGAAGGGGGGATCGTGCAGAGGATCCTGGTCGAGGAGGGGGAGGTCGTCGCCGCCGGACAGCCGCTGATGGAGCTGTCGGATGTGCAGAGCCGATCGAGCCTGGAGCAGGAAAAGTCGAAGCTCGCCGCCCTGCGCGGACGCGAGGCCAGGCTGGTGGCAGAAGTTCAGGGGGATGACCGGATCGCATTTCCGGAAGAGCTTGCCGATGGCGATGTCATCCGGGTGGAGACCTCCGCCTGGGAGGCGAGGCGTATCCGGCTGACGGAGGAAATCCAGGTTCTTCAGGCCCAGAGCCGGCAGAAAAGGAACGAGCTGCAGGAGGTTAAGTCGAAGCAGAAGAACCTGCTCGACGAGCAGCTGCTGGCGCAGAAGAAGCACCGGGTCCTCGAGAAGCTGCGCCGTGAGAACGCGGCCTCAGAGTTCGAGGTGCTTGACAGCGAAATGCGGATCCAGCAGCTCAAGTCGGAGATTGCCGAGGCGACCAATACGGCGCCGCGCCTGGAGGCCGCCCTGGCCGAATCGGAGTCGCGCGAGAAGGAGGCGGCGGCCCGCTTCCGCGCCGAGGCATCGGCGGCGCTGACCCAGGTTCGCGAGGAGATGGAGACGCTCTCCCACGGTCTCGACAGCAGCGTCGACCGGCTGCAGCGCAACATCGTCAGGAGCCCGGTCGCCGGGCTGATCAACGCCCTCAACGTGACGACGATCGGCGCGGTGGTCCGGCCGAGTGAAATCCTGCTGGAGATCACCCCCAGCGACCAGCGCATCGTCATCGAGGCGCGCGCCAATCCGGATGACCGCGCCCACCTGCGCCGTGGCCTGACGGCCAAGGTCCGGGTCGGCGCCTACGATTACGCCACCTACGGCGCCTTCGAGGGGAAGGTGACGGACGTCAGCGCCGACACCCTGAAGGATGAGCGTGAAAACCGCTACTACCGGGTCAACATCGAGGTGGACCTGTCGCGGCTTCCCGAGCGGGAGCGCCAGCCGGGGGCGCTGATGCCCGGCATGGGCGCCAGCGCCGATATCGCCGTCGGCAAGAGGACGATCATGTCGTACCTTCTGTCACCGCTGCTCAAGTTCCGTGACGGAGCGTTTCGGGCCGGTTAGCGCGCCCGGGCTCCGATAAGAATATGAACAATCATCAGGAAAGTCGATCGAATCAACCGAGCGAGAGAGAGAAGGAAGGCCATGCTTAAACATCTGAAGATCTATTATCTGTTCGTTTCGCTGCCATTCATCATGTTGCTGTGCGGTGCCGCTTTTTTCTGGGGGCCGATCATGTCGACCATCGCGCGCAATCCGCATCCGCAGATCAACTACACCATCTGGGGCATCATGATCTTCGGCGGGCTGCTGATCATCTACAACTCGACCCGCCTGATGCGCGAAGCGAAGGTGCTCAGGGCGTTTTCCCGGGCGATTCACGCCAAGACCGACGCGACGACCCTGAAGGAGATGGCCAACGGCTACGATGGCGAAATCGCCTGCCTGCTGCAGATGATGGCCAACTCCGCCGACCGCTCGATCTCGCACCAGGAGCAGGCGGCCCTCGAGCATGAAGTGGAGAACGTCTACTCGCGAATCAACAAGCGGAACTCGCTCCCCTCCTACCTGACCGGCCTGCTGGTCGGCATGGGCCTGCTCGGCACTTTTATCGGCCTGCTGTCGACCCTCGGCGATATCGGCGCTCTGATCGGCAGCTTCTCCGATCTCGACATGAGCGCCGCCGATCCGATCGTGGTCTTCAGCAACATGATCGAGAAGATGAAAGCGCCGATGGCGTCGATGGCCATCGCCTTCTCGGCATCGCTGTTCGGTCTGCTCGGGTCGATCATCATGGGCCTGATGATGGTCGGCATCCGCCGCTTCCAGGGGGATATCAACGCCGTCCTCAACTCCGAGGTCGCGCGCCACGTCGAGATCGCCCTGTCGTTCGAGAGCATCTCCTTCCGCGGCGGCGAGTCGGCGATCGGCTGCTACGAGGCGCCCACCGACCTGACCTCGAAGGTGCTGCTGCGCATCGAGGAGCGCCTCGCCGAGGCCGCCCGCATCCGGCAGAGGGCCCTATCGGCCGAGATCGACGATTTCAAGACCCAGCGGGCCGACATGCTCCGCGCCCTGAACGAACAGGCCGAGGCGAACAACAGCTTCAGCAGCGCGCTGCAGCAGCTTACCGCGCAGCTCGGCACGATTTTCAACCGCATGGAACAGAAGCACAGCGAGATCTCCGGGCAGGTTTCCGAGCTGACCGTTGCCCTCGCCGGCGACGCCAGGGAGACCCACCACCTGCTCGCCGGACAGATCACCGAGCAGAAACGCCTCATCGAAACTCTCAACGCCTACAACATCGATGAGCGCCTCTCCGAGTCGGCCCGAGCCCAGCAGCGGACGCTCAATGCCGTGGTCGACGATTTCCGGCAGCAGCGCGAGGAGATGCTGCAGACGCTGGCGACGCAGAACGAAGCGAGCAGAGCTTTCCGCGGGGAACTGCAGAGCCTCGGCGCGCAGCTCGCCGCGATCTTCGAGAGCATGGAGTCGGGGAGCAAGGAGCTTTCGAGCCAGATCTCCGAGCTGACCGTCAACGCCGGGGCCGATGCGAAGGAGGCACAGCGGCTGATGAGCATCAACGGCAACAGCATGCGCACCGAGCTGCAGAAGCTCGGCAGCCAGCTTGCCGGCCGGCTCGGCGAACTGAACAGTTCGCTGGACCAGGGGGCAACCGAGATCTGCAACCGGGTCGACGGGATGAAACAGCAGCTGGTAACCGACAACGAGAAATCGATCGAGCGGCTGGATGAAGCCGGCGACAATATGCGGAGCGAGCTGCAGCTTCTCGGCAAGCAGCTCGCGACCATTTTCCAGTCCCTGGAAAAGGGGAGCGGCGACATGGCGAACAAGCTCTCCGAACTGATGCACCACCGTTCGTCCGACGCCCGGGCGGCGCAGGAACTGCTGAGCCGACTGCTCAGCGTGCAGATGGCCCGGCTGCCGGAGGAGCAGGAAGCGCCCCAGGTCTCCTGAGGCGGCCGACTGGCTTAGTGCAGAAAATCGCTAGACACCGTTCGTGGAGGAGATTATGGCTGACGAGTCCCGGAAACTGACAGGCGGTCCCGAGAAGGCCCAGAAAATTGTACGCGCGGTCGTTGCCGCCGACGGTACGGTCACCGTCCCCTGCTGCGAGGCGGAGCTGGTTTCCGTCGATGTCGCCGACGTCGATCTGCTGCTCGGTTTCGGCGACGGGACCTATGTCATCATCCCCAACGGCGCGCTCGATGCTTTGGGAGACACCCCGCGCACGGTCGAATTCGTCGACAACGCCGGCAACCCGTTCGACATCGCCCATTTCGGCAACAGCAACAGGGCAACCCTGGGCGACCTCTTCAAGATGGTCGGCACCACCGAGCTCGTCAAGGCGGGGAGCCTGCGGATCAAGAGCGAAAAGCTCGACGACGAAAGCAAGGGCGTCGAATCCGATGGCCCGGCCGACGAGCCGATCCCCCCGCCGGACAGGGTGGTCCAGCAGAACAACTCCGGAAAGGGACCCGGCTCCGAGCCGATCCTCACTACACCGCGTCTTCTCGACCAGATAAGCGACGAGCCGAGCGGACCGATCATCGAGCCGCGCCCCTCGGTCTTCAAGCCGGGGCAGAAGGTCGCCAGTGTCGAACCGGTCGTCAGGATCGATCCCAACATCACCCCGGACGACTTCATCAACATCGCCGAGGCGGATCCGGCCAGCATGGTGACGGTGACCGGGTCGGCGGCGGGGAGCGTCATCATCGGCGACAGCGTCACGATCACCGTCGGGAGCTACTCGGTGGCGACGACCATCCAGGCAGACATGACCTTCAGCGTCGCCGTCCCCGGGCAACATTTCGTCGACAGCGCTTACCCCGACCGGGTCGACGCCCTGCTGGTCTCCTACGAGGGGAAGACGGCGACCGCGACCGAAACGTACCAGGTCGATCTCGATGCACCGCAGCCGACGATCGGCCTCGATCCGGTCATCGCCGGCGACAATGTCGTCAACATCCAGGAATCGGGCGGGATCGTCACCGTCACCGGCGACGTCAGCGAACTGACCGGCTTCCCGGACAATGCCATCGCCGGGGCGCAGGTGACGCTGACGCTTGACGGGAGTGCCACCCCCTACACCGGCTATGTCGATGCCAGCGGCCAGAGGTTCAGCATCAACGTGCCGGGATCAGCCCTCGTCCCGGTCGCGAATTTCGAAGGCGCGGGCGCGGTGGTCGGCGCCAGGATCGATGTCGTCGACACCCACGGCAACCCGGCCTTTTCCCTGGATACCGGATTTACGGTCGGCATCGACACCCTCGCACCATCGGCCGCGATCGCCATCTCCAGCATCGCCGGCGACGGGACCGTGACCTTTGCCGAGGCGCTCCCCGGCAACATGGTCGCGGTGACCGGCACGATCACCGGCGATGAAGCCGGCAATAGCGTGACGCTGACCATCAACAACAAGACCTATACCGGCTCCGCTGTCGGCGGGGCCTTCAGCATCAACGTGCTTGGCAGCGACCTGGTCGCCGATGCCGACAGCGCCGTCGAGGCCGTCGTCGAGACCTTCGATGCCGCCGGCAACAGCACGGTATCGGCGCCGACAGTGACAGCTTATGCCGTCGACAGCACCCTGCCGCTGCCGCAGATCTCCCTCGACCCGATCACCGGCGACAACCTCGTCAACCAGGCCGAGGCCGGCGCCGTCAGCGTCGCCATCACCGGCCGGGTGGCGGGGGACGCCCAGGTCGGCGACCAGGTGACCCTCTTCGTTAACGGCAGCCCGGAAGCCTTCGGCTACGTCAATTCGGATTACACCTTCAGCATCAACGTCGCCGGCAACGTTCTGGACATCGGCGACGGCAACACCGGGAACATCGTCGCCGAGGTGGTCACGGCCGGCACCAGCGGCGCGGCCAGCGCGCAGACCCCGCCGGTGACCTACACCGTCGACCTGACGCCTCCCAGTCCGAGTATCGCGCTGAACGACATTGCCGGAGACAATACCGTGAATATTGCCGAGTCGGGAGCCGATGTCGTCGTCACCGGCACGGTTGTCGGCGGCCAGACCGGCGACAATGTCACCCTGACCGTGGGCGGCAATGACTACGCCGGCCTGGTCCGTGCCGACGGCACGTTCAGCATCAACGTGCTCGGCAGTGACCTGGTCAGTGATGCGGACAGGGTCATCGACGCCAGCATTACGTCGTTCGATGTTGCCGGCAACCCCGGGACGGTGCCGGGTGCCAAGAGTTACGGAGTCGATATCGTCCGCCCCTCGGCAACGATAGCGATCGACGATCTGGCGCTGAATGTCGGTGATGACGCGCTCGTGACGATAACCTTCAACGAGCCGGTTGTCGACTTCGACAACAGCGACCTGACGGTGGAAAACGGCACCCTGTCGCCGGTCACGACCGCCGATGGCGGCATGACCTGGACGGCGACGCTCACTCCGGACGCCCCTCTTGAGGACCCGACGAATGTCATCTCGCTGAACAATGCCGGGGTCATCGACCTTTACGGCAATACCGGTGCGGGAACAAGCGTATCGGCCAATTATTCGATCGACACGGCGCCGCCAACGGTTGGCGGCGTCACGGTCGACGACGCGTTGCTGACGGATAGCGACAACGGCGGCAGCCTGAATGTGACGGTCGCCTTCAGCGAGGTGATGGACACGTCCGTCGACCCGACCCTCCAGTTCGATGTCGATACGACCGGAAGCCTTCTTTTCAGCGGCGGCGCCTGGGATGCGACCGGCACGGTCTATACGGCGACCTACGACGTGCTTGACGGCGGCGTTGACCACGACGCGGTCTCCATCGATGTCATCAACGCCAGGGATATCAACGGGAATGTCCAGGAAGATTATGCGGCCGAGGTGGAGTTTGAAATCGACACCCTCAATCCGGCGGTTGTCATTCTCGACGACAATACCGACGGTGTCGTTTCGTACTCGGATATCCTGGTGAATTATACGCTGAATTTCAGTGAGGAGATCTCGGCGATTTCGGCCGCCGACCTGGTGATCAACGGTGGGACGCTCACCAGCGGTCCTGTCCTGTCTGCCGACGGCCGAACCGCCACCTTCTCGGTCACCGCTTTTGACAAAAGCACTGCCGACCTTGAGGTGTCGGTCGGTGGCACCATCGTCGACCTGAATGGCAATGCGCTCGTTCCGTCGACCAGCATCCTGCCGGTGGATACGTTGAATCCGCGCGTGACCATTTCGGGAGACAATGCCGACGGGGTCGTTTCGGATAACGACATCGTTGTCAATTACACCTTGACGTTCAGCGCCGAAGTCGTTTCGGTGACCGCGGCCGATTTGACGATTTCCGGAGGTATTCTCACCGGCGGCCCGGTGTTTGCGGCCGACGGCCTGTCTGCGACTTTCGAGGTCACGGCGTACGACAACAGCACCTCCGACCTGGTCGTGACCGTGAACGACACGATCGTCGACCTGGGCGGCCGCCCCCTGGTCCCTTCGACCAGCACCCTGGCCGTCGACACCGTCAATCCGTCGGTGATCATCGCCGAAGACAATACGGACGGCGTCGTCTCCCCCGGCGACGAGGTGGTCAACTACACCCTCAACTTCAGCAAGGAAGTTGCGGCGGTGAATGCGGCAGACCTGACCATTGACGGTGGAACCCTGAACGGCGCCCCGGTTCTCACCGCCGACGGCCTTTCGGCGACCTTTTCCGTGACCGCCGATGACGATAGCAGTGCGCCGCTCGTCGTGACGGTGAACGACACGGTCCTCGATGTCAACGGCAACGCGCTTATTCCGAGCAGCAATACGCTGCCGGTCGATACGAAAGATCCGACAGCGACGGTGTCGGGATATGACACTGTCGTGAGCGAAGCGGATACAAGCATTGCCGTCGTCGTGAATTTCAGCGAGAAAATGGATCTGGGGGTCATTCCCACGCTCACATTTACACCGGATGTGTCCAGCAGTCTTTCGAAAAACTTTGAAGGCTGGTTCAACGAAGGGCGCAAGCTGGTGGTGATTTATAATGTCCTCGATGCCAATCTCGATCTCTCCGGGGTCACCGCCGATCTCGCCGGGGGACAGGATTTGCATGGCAACCTGTTGCAGGATCATAACGCGATCATCACCTTCGATATCGACACCGTCAACCCCCTGGTAACGATAACCCACGACAATCTCGACGGCATCGTGTCCGACGAAGACAGCGCGGTGAATTTCACCCTTGCCTTCAGCGAAGAGGTGGCGGCGATCAGCGCGTCCGACCTGTCCATTGCCGGAGGGAGCCTGAGCAGCGGTCCGGTGCTGGCCGCCGACCGGCTCTCGGCCACGTTCTCGGTCACGGTTCCCGATTCGAGCACCAGCGACCTTGTTGTCACGGTGAACAATACGGTGACCGACGTGAACGGGAACCGGCTGGTTCCCGCGAGTGAAACGCTGACGGTCGACACCTTGAATGACCTGCCTCATTTCAAGGCGACACTTTACACATCTTCCGAATTCAAGGTGACGGGCGGGGCTGGCGTTCCGGCCGGTTCGACCGATCCCAGCCCGGCGGGTCAGGCGACCCGGGAACGGATCGACGGAACCGCGACCGCCGACAGTATCGTTCACAATCCGGCATTCAGTTCCGCTCCATCCAAGTGGTCGAAAACGCTGCATCTCGATTTCAAGGTTTTCACGGAGCTGACGTCGATTGTTCTCGTTGCCGACCCGGCCATTGCCGGCGTCCCGGGATTCTCGATCGTCGGCAACGGGGTCGTATGGGACGGTTTGTACACCTGGACGATCACCCCCGACGCAGCGATGTCAGCCGACATGATCCTGAACGGACTCGACCTCGATATCGTCTATGACGTCGCGGACGCGGGAGGTCCGATCGACTTCGATCTGACTGTCGACGTCACCGGCATGGACGGGGCCGTTGCCCACAATTTCAGCGAGCCCCTCGATTTTTCCTGGCGCGACGCGAGGACCGAGGCGGAGTTTGACGTCACCGAAGGCGGCGACCAGGTCATGGTGCTGCCTCGCGACGGTCTCGGCGTTGACATCTATGCCGGTGACGGAGACGATAACGTCGCTGCCGGTGCCGGTGACGACACGGTCTACGGCGACGCCGGGAATGACACCGTCGACGGCGGAGCGGGGAATGACCTCCTGTACGGCGGCTCCGGCCAGGACACTCTCAGCGGTTCCGCCGGTGACGACACGATCTACGGGGATGCCGGCAACGATTCTCTCGACGGCGGAATCGGGATGGATCATCTGTGGGGGGGGGGAGACGATGACACGCTGTCGGGGGGGAGTGGCGACGATTACCTGTACGGTGAAGCCGGCAATGACATCCTCTCCGGCGGCGACGGCGCTGATTTTCTGTCAGGCGGCGCCGGCGCTGACAGCATTGACGGCGGGGCGGGAAGCGATACGGTCAGTTTTGCCGGATCGTCTGCCGGTGTCGTCGCTTCGCTGGCGACCGGCACCGGTTCAGCCGGCGATGCGGCCGGCGATACGTACGTCAACGTCGAGAATCTCACCGGCGGTGACGGCAACGACACCCTCGTCGGTAACGGCACCGACAACGTCCTCGATGGCGGCGCCGGCGATGATCTGCTGATCGGCGGCGCGTCGCTGACCGGTGACACCCTGATCGGCGGCGCCGGGAGCGACACGGTCAGCTATGCCGCCTCGGTCGGCGCCGTCACCGCATCGCTGGCGGCCGGCTCCGGCTCGGCCGGCGACGCGGCCGGCGACACCTATTCCGGCATCGAAAACCTGACCGGCGGCGCCGGGGCCGACACCCTGATCGGCGACGGCAACGACAACGTCCTCACCGGCGGCGGCGGCGGTGATGCGCTGGTCGGCGGCGGCGGGATCGATACCGCCAGCTATGCCGGGGCAACGTCGCGCGTGATCGCGGCCCTCGATCCCGGACTTGCCGACTTCCAGGAGGGGGACGCCTTCGGCGACACCTTCAGCCAGATCGAAAACCTGCTCGGCTCCGATCACGACGACATCCTCTTCGGCAACAGTGGCGACAACGTTCTCGACGGCGGCCTCGGCGACGACGCCCTCAATGCCGGCGCCGGCGACGACACGATCTTCGCCCTTCAGGGGAGCGACACCGTGCGGGGCGATATCGGCAACGACCGGATCCATGTTTCCGCCGATGCAGCCAGCAGCCCCAACCTGGTCGACGGCGGCGACGGCAGCGATACGCTGCTGCTCGACGGCCTGGCTGCGGTCGGCGGCACCTACGATTTCACCGACTTGGCCGGCCTCGACGGACGTCTCGAAGGGCTCGAGGTGCTCGATATTCGCGAAGGGGCCGATGGCCGGGCTGATGCCTCCACCAACATCCAGATCACCGGCCAGGACGTGCTCAACATGGTCGACTTCGGCGCCGAGCTGACCGTTCTCGCCGACAGCGGCGACACCCTCGATCTTTCCGCCTTTGCCGGCGCCGGGGAGACCTACGTCGAGAACACGATCGCTCCGGATCATACGGAGTACATCATTTCCGACGGCGGCGGCGAGCTCGCCAGGATACAGTGGCACACGGCCTGACGAAGGATGACGATGACGGAATACGCAGAACATCCTGCAGCCTCCCCCCTGCTCGACCCGGCCGCCGTGCTGGCGGCGGTCGACGCCCTGTGCGGACCGGACCGGCCGCTCGCCGTCGCGCGGAAAAAGCTGTTCCGGCGTCTCCTGGCGGCGGCCGACTGGTCCTCCGAAACGGACCGGCTCAATCGGCAGGGAGGGAATCTGCGGTATTGTTCCGGCCCGCTGCAGGAGGCTCTCGAGCAGCCGGGCGACCTCGTTCTGCTCAGGCGGGACGGCGGTTTCAGGCTGCTCAGGTTCGTCGAACAGCGATGGCAGTATCTCGACGCAGCCGGCGAGCCGCTGTCCGAACCGACGGATAGCGGCCAAAACGAACCGGTGGAGGCGATCGTCCTGCCGGAAGGTGACGACCGGGACGGGGAGGCGGCCGGGTTCGCTTCCCTGGTCGCCCTGTGGCCGGAACTGCGCGCGGCCTGGGCCGAGGTCGGCGTCGCCAGCCTCTTTGTCAATGCCGGCCAGCTGCTTCTGCCGGTCTTCGCCCTGCTGATCTACGACAAGATCGCCCTCAACGGGCTCTTCGAGACGCTCTGGGGCCTGGTGTTCGGCATGGCGCTCTACCTGGCGACCGACGCCGGCATGCGCCTGATCCGGGCGTGGTCGACCGAGCGGATCAGCATCGACCTGGCGCAGCGCAGCGACGAGAAACTCTGGCAGAGGACAGTGGCACAGGCCGATCTGCCGCCGGGCGGATTCCCCCGCTTCCTCTCCCATTATCGCGACCTGGCGCAGACCCGGGACTTCGTCTCCTCGAGCTACCTGCTCCAGGTCGCCGACATCCCCTTCCTGGCCCTTTACCTGCTGGTGATCGGCGTCATCGCCTGGCCGATGATGATCGTCGTCCTGGTCCTTGTTCTGCTGTATGCCGGCGTCGGCTTCGCCCTGCAGTCCCGGCAGACGCGGCTGAACAGGGAGGCCGAGCAGAAGAACACCCAGAAGCTGGCGTTCATGGGGGAATCGCTCAACTGCCTGGACGTGATCCGGACCTCGCCGGCGGCGGGCACGTTTCTGCGCAGCTGGCGGCAGCTGGCCGAGCAGGCGACCGATGCCGACACCCGCCGGCGCCTGGCGGCGAACCAGTCGGCGATGTTTTCGGCAACCATGCAGACGCTGACCACGGTCGTCGTGCTGACGGCCGGCGTTTACCTGATCTACGCCCAGCTGATGAGCATCGGCATGCTGATCGCCTGCAACATCCTTGCGGGACGGGCGATGGCCCAGGTCGCCTCCCTGTTCTCGGTGATGGGGAAATGGCAGGACTTCATGCGCGCCGCCGCCAGAATGGAATCGAGCCTGGCGGCCGTCGAGCCGAGGGCGTTCACCCCGCGTCCGGAGATCTGCGGAAATCTCTCGGTGATCGGCCTCGGCAAGCGCTACGAGGAGCGGCCGGCGGCCCTGGAGGAGATCGCCTTCTCGGCCGCTCCGGGGGAGCGGATCGCCCTGCTCGGCCGGCCGGGCGCCGGCAAGTCGACCCTGCTGCGCTGTCTCGCCGGCCTGAGCCGACCCGACGACGGGCGGATCCTCGTCGACGGTCTGGCGCTGGACGATATCGCCCGCGTCGACCGGGTCAGGTGGCTCGCCTACAAGGGGCAGGACCCGGCCATCTTCGCCGGCACGCTGGAGGACAACCTGCGGATTTCCGGATGCCGGGATCCGCAGCGTTTTGGCGATGCGATCTGGGCTTCGGGGCTGGAAAGCGAGTTCAAAAGCGGCCGGATGTCGCTGGGGATGCAGCTGGATGAGCGCGGCGGCAATCTCTCGGGCGGCCAGCGGCAGAAGGTCGCCCTGGCCCGCGTGCTGGCGCAGCCGAGCCGGATCCTGCTCCTCGACGAGCCGACCCTCGGGCTCGACCCGGAGAGCGAGCGGCTGCTGGCCGAACGCCTCCCCCGGCTTCTCGACCCGGACGCCCTGCTGCTCATGACGACGCACAGCCCGATCATGCTCAACCTCGCCGGGCGGGTCATCGCGCTCGACGGCGGGCGCATTGTCGCCGATGGCCCCCGGGAAAAACTGGTCACTCTCCACACCGGCAAGCCGCAGCCGACGGTTCAGCCATCCTAGGGATGACATTCCCATTTCAATCGTAGTATGGTTGGCATCATGAACCGTCCGGAACAGGATACGGGGTTTATGCGCGAAGCCCTCGCGGAGGCGGAAATCGCCAGGAGCAGGGGAGAGGTGCCGATCGGCGCCGTCGTCGTCCACGCCGGGCGGGTCATCGGCCGGGGGCACAACCTGCGCGAGACCTCGAACGATCCGACGACCCACGCGGAGATGGTCGCCATCCGCCAGGCGGCGGCAGCGCTCGGCTCCTGGCGGATGCTCGATGCGACCCTGTACGTCACCCTCGAGCCGTGCGTGATGTGCATGGGGGCGATCATCCTCGCGCGCCTTCCGCGCCTGGTCTACGCCTGCCGCGATCCCCGGGCCGGGGCGGTCGGCTCGATTTACGATTTTTCCTCCGACCGGCGCTTCAACCACGCGGTCGACGTCACCGAGGGGGTGCTGGCCGACGAATGCGGCAAAATGCTTAGAGACTTCTTCAAACAGTTGCGCGAAGAGAAAAAAACTGCTAAATAAGCAGTTCCTGAAAACGCGACCGGGGCGGCAAGCCGCTTGCGGATGATTTCAGGAGGGGTGTCCGAGAGGCCGAAGGTGACAGACTCGAAATCTGTTGTGGGGCAACCCACCGGGAGTTCGAATCTCCCCCCCTCCGCCATATTGCAAAGGCCCGGCCGATTCTGGCCGGGCCTTTCTCTTGTCGACATAAGCATGTAAAATACGAGTGAGTCTCCCGGTTCGCGCACGTGTCGATCTGATGCCTTGATCTGACGGAGGGTGCCATGAACGTCCCCAACACGCTCAGCCTGCTCCGCCTTTTCCTGGTGACGCCGTTTCTGATTGCCGTTATCTACAATTACCACGCGACAGCGCTGATACTGTTCATTCTTGCCGGCGTCTCCGATTTCCTTGACGGATTCCTGGCCCGGCGCCTCGGGCAGAAATCGCTGCTCGGCAAATTTCTCGACCCGATGGGGGACAAGCTGCTGACCACCGTGGCGTATATTTCCCTCGCCATTCAGGGGGCGCTGCCGGCGTGGCTGGCGGTCCTGGTTGTCGCCAAGGATATCTACGTGGCTCTCGGATCGGGGATCGCCTACCTGGCCGGCAACGTCTCGGAATTTCCTCCGACCGTATGGGGGAAGCTGTCGACCGCCCTGCAGATCATCGCGGTGATCGTCGTTCTGCTGGTCGCGTCGACCGGCCAGGGTGCCGCGCTGGCCGGGCCGATCTTCATCGCCACCGGGCTGGTGACCGTCGTCGCCGGCGTTCACTACGTCTGGCGGGGGCTGCAGGCCTTCCCGGAAACGAGCGACAAAACGGATTCATGAGCCGCCTGATCTGCGGTTGACTTTTGCGCCGATATCCGCTAAAACAACGCTTCTGCCGGGGTTGAAAATCCTTTACAGCCCCAACCCCATATTGTATTCTAGCCAATCCGCGGAGAGGTGACCGAGAGGCCGAAGGTGCATGATTGGAAATCATGTGTACCGCAAGGTACCGGGGGTTCGAATCCCCCCCTCTCCGCCATTGTTTTTTCTGCCAGAATCGACGGTTTCGTTGCCGTTAGAAGTGACAGCCGGGTCCCGTGCAACGGGATGCCGCCAACCCCGTCAGGCCCGGAAGGGAGCAGCGGTAACGGTTATTCCGTGTGCCGCGGGAGTGCCTGGCTGTCACTTGTACCGGCAATGTTGCCCCGCCTCCTGCCGAACTCCTGAAATCGTCAAGACTGGAGCGTAAGGACCGATGTCTTATCTTGTTCTGGCCCGCAAGTACCGACCGCAGAGTTTCTCCGACCTGATCGGCCAGGAGCATGTCAGCCGTACCCTGAACAACGCCATCGCCACCGGCCGGGTGCACCACGCTTTCCTGTTCACCGGCGCCCGCGGTGTCGGCAAGACCTCGGCCGCAAGGATCCTCGCCAAGGCGCTCAACTGCGAGCAGGGGCCGACCGCCGAGCCGTGCAACGTCTGCCCCAACTGCACCGAGATTACCGAAGGGCAGAGCGTCGACGTCTTCGAGATCGACGGCGCATCCAATACCGGCGTCGATGATGTCCGCGACCTGCGCGACAACATCCGCTACCTGCCGTCCCGCTCGCGCAACAAGATCTTCATCATCGACGAAGTCCACATGCTCTCGATCAACGCCTTCAACGCCCTGCTCAAGACGCTGGAAGAGCCGCCGGAGCATGCCCGCTTCATCTTCGCCACCACCGAGCCGCACAAGATACCGGTCACCATCCTGTCGCGCTGCCAGCGCCTCGATTTCCGCAAGATCGGCCTCGGCAAGGTCGCCGAGCGGCTGCGGGGGATTGCCGACGCCGAAAAGATCGAGGTCTCCGACCGGGCCCTGTCGCTGATCGCCCGCAACGGCGAAGGGAGCATGCGCGATTCGCTCTCCACCCTCGACCAGGTGATTGCCTTTTGCGGCGAGACGGTCAGCGACGAGGATGTCCAGGGCCTGCTCGGCATGGTCGACCGGCGGCTGCTTTTCGACGTGGTCGATGCCATCCTCGGCCGTGACGGCCGCCGGGTGCTCGAGGCACTGCAGAAGGTCGATGAGCTCGGCCACTCCTGGCGGCAGTTCTGCCGGGAGCTGATCGACCTCTATCGCCTGCTGGTCCTGTTTCAGGTGGTCGCCGACCCTGCCGAAATCGCCGAGGCCACCCCGGACGAGATGCAGGAGCTCAAGAAATTCTCCGAGCTCGGTGCGCTCGAGGATCACCAGCGAACGCTCTCGCTGCTGCTGAAGACGGAAACCGAAATCGCCGCATCGGCGTTCCCCCGGATGGTTGTCGAGATGGCGCTGATCCGCCTGGCCAGCCTGCCGCCGGGACGGGATGTGGCGGCGCTGGTGCGGAAGCTCGAGGAGATGGAGCGGCGGCTTGCATCCGGTACGCTTTCCGCAGCGACTCCGAAAAAGGACCCGGTGCCTCCTCCGGAGCCGCCGGAACAGACGCCCGAGCCGCCGCCAAAAAAGTCTGAAGCCCCGCTGCCGGAGAAGACACAAGCAGGAAAAGGGTGGTCGGGGCTGGTTGATTTCGTCAGGGCGAAGCGCCGCCCGCGCATCGCCTCGATCCTCGAACAGGTCAGCCCCCTGTCGGCGGACAGCGGCACCCTGAAGGTCGGTCTCGCCAGGGGCTCCTTTGTCGACGGGCAACTCGACGGCGAAACCAGGGGGGATCTCGAGGCGCTGGCGGCCGAGTACTTCGGCGGCCCGATCCGCCTCGAGACCACCTATGTCGATGCGTCGGACGTGAAGGCGCCGCCGTCCCTGGCCGCGCAGAAGCAGACGCAGGAGAGCGACCGCCAGAAACGGCTGCGGGACGATGCCCTCAATCACCCGATGGTGAAGACGGCGCTGGAGATCTTCGAGGGGGAGGTCGCCGACGTCAAGCCGATTGACAAAGGTTACGTATAGGTCGGGCCGAAGGCGAGAGGCACAAGATCAAGGGGTTCACCCTTTGCATCTCTGGTCTCTCGTCCGGAGCCTCGAGCAGGTGAAGCTATTTTCAAGAAGGAGTTGAACCGATATGGCCAAGGGACTTGGGAACCTGATGAAGCAGGCCCAGATGATGCAGAAGAAGATGGAGCAGATGCAGCAGGAGCTGGAGCTCAAGGAAGCCGAGGCGTCGGCCGGCGGCGGCATGGTGACGGCCCGGGTCAACGGCAAGCAGAAGCTGCTCGCCCTGACCATCGACCCGGGCGTGGTCGATGCCGACGATGTCGAGATGCTGCAGGACCTGGTCGTCGCGGCGGTCAACGAGGCGATCAAGAAGAGCCAGGAGATGATCCAGGCCGAGATGGGGAAGCTGACCGGCGGGATGAATATTCCGGGATTATTTTAGTTTTAATAAAATCCTTAAAGCTTGACTTAAAAACGGCCCCATGCTAAAACTTCCGACTGGTCAGACCAATTTAGGGGTGTTTTTTTAGGGTGGTTGAAAAGAATTTTTGACGACCTTAAAAAGTGTATACAATCACTCACAAGTGTTGGATTTTTCAGGATTCGCATGCTAGACTCCATCCCGTCCTTCGCGCGGCTGGTCGTTGAGCTGGCCAAGTTTCCGGGCATCGGAAAAAAAACCGCGGCGCGTCTCGCCTTTCATGTCCTCCGGATTCCGGAGGATGAAGCGCAGGCGCTGGCCGATGCGATTCGTGATCTCAAGCAGAAAATCAGGTTCTGCTCGACCTGCCATCACATCACCGAGAGCGACCCGTGTCCTCTCTGTACCGACCCGGCCCGGGACGGTTCGGTGGTCTGCGTGGTCGAAGAGCCGCAGGACCTGATTTCGATCGAGCGCAGCCGCTCCTTCCGGGGGCGTTACCATGTCCTGCACGGTGCCCTGTCGCCGCTCGACGGGGTCGGCCCGGATCAGCTGCACATGCACGACCTGGTGGAGAGGCTGCAGGAGGGCGGGGTCAGCGAAGTCATCCTCGCCACCAATTTTACCGTCGAGGGGGAAGCGACCGCGCTCTACCTGGCGCGCCTGATCCGGCCGCTGGGGGTCCGGATCACCCGCCCGGCCCACGGCATCCCGATGGGGAGCGATATCGAGTACGTTGACGAGGCGACCGTGCATCGCGCCGTCGAAGGTCGCCAGGAAATATGAAGCAAGCATTGAGATCTGATCTCTGTTGTTGTCCGTTTCGGAAATAATCACAAAGGAGAAGGTTATGTCTCAGAAGATGGTTTGTATTGATGGTTGCTCGGCCGCGGCGCATGTCGCCCATGCGACCAACGAGGTCATTGCAATCTACCCGATTACCCCCTCTTCGGGGATGGGTGAAATCTCCGACGCCAAGAGCGCGGCCGGAGAGACGAATATCTGGGGGACGATCCCCAAGGTTGTCGAAATGCAGTCCGAAGGGGGTGCCGCCGGTGCCGTTCACGGCGCACTGCAGGCCGGTGCGCTGACCACGACGTTTACCGCCTCGCAGGGTCTGCTGCTGATGATCCCGAACATGTACAAGATTGCCGGCGAGCTGACGCCGACGGTCTTCCATGTTTCGGCCCGGGCCGTCGCCGCCCAGGCGCTGTCGATTTTCGGTGACCACTCCGACGTCATGGCCTGCCGCCAGACCGGCTGGGCGATGCTCTGTTCGAACAATGTTCAGGAAGTCATGGACTTTGCCCTGATTGCCCAGGCGGCGACGCTCGAGTCCCGCGTTCCGTTCCTGCACTACTTCGACGGCTTCCGGACCTCTCACGAAGTCCAGAAGGTTGCCGAACTGAGCAAGGCCGACATGAAGGCGATGATCGACGACGACCTGATCGCTGCCCACCGCAGCCGCTCCATGACGCCGGACCGTCCGGTCCTGCGCGGCACCGCGCAGAACCCGGACGTCTACTTCCTCGGTCGTGAGACGGTGAATCCCTTCTACGAAAAAGTTCCCGGAATCGTCCAGGCGCAGATGGACAAGTTCGCCAAGCTGACCGGTCGTCGCTACAACCTGGTTGACTATGTCGGTCATCCGCAGGCCGAGCGCGTCGTCGTCATGCAGGGTTCCGGCTGCGAAGCGATGGAAGAGCTGATTCAGTACCTGGCCGACCAGGGGGAGAAGGTCGGCCTGGTCAAGCTCCGCCTGTTCCTGCCGTTCCCGATCGAGCAGTTCTGCAAGGCGATTCCGGCCAGCGTCAAGAAGATCACCGTTCTCGACCGGACCAAGGAGCCGGGCTCCATCGGCGAGCCGATGTACCAGGCGGTCCGTACCGCCATCGGCGAAGGCATGACCGAAGGATTCGTCAGCTTCAGCGGGTACCCGTCGATCGTCGGCGGCCGCTACGGCCTCGGCTCCTTCGAGTTCAATGCCGGCATGTGCAAGGCGGTGCTCGACAACATGCTGCAGGACAAGCCCGCAAACCACTTCATTGTCGGTTTCGAGGACGATATCACCAAGAAGAGCCTCGCTTTCGATGCCAACTACAAGGTGCCGTTCGACGGCTACGCGGCGATGTTCTACGGCCTCGGTTCCGACGGTACCGTCGGCGCCAACAAGAACTCGATCAAGATCATCGGCGACACCACCGACAACGAGGTCCAGGCCTACTTCGTCTACGATTCGAAAAAAGCGGGCAGCGTGACCACCTCGCATCTCCGTGTCGGCCAGAAGGTCATCAAGTCGACCTACCTGCTCTCTGACAACGAAGCCGATTTCGTCGCCTGCCACAACTTCTCCTTCCTCGAGAAGTACGACATGCTCAAGAACGCCAAGGACGGTGCGACCTTCCTGCTCAACTCGCCGTACGGCAAGGACGAGGTCTGGAGTCACCTGCCGAAGATGGTGCAGCAGCAGATCATCGACAAGAAGCTCGCGTTCTATGTCATCGACGGCGTGCACCTCGGCGAGAAGATCGGTCTCGGGCCCCGCATTAACGTCATCATGCAGACCGCTTTCTTCAAAATCTCAAACATTATCCCCCTCGAGACCGCCATCGCGGAAATCAAGGATGCCATCGTCTACTCCTACGGCAAGGCCGGCGAGAAGGTCGTCAGCATGAACAAGCAGGCGGTCGACGTCGCGCTTGAGAACATTCAGCAAGTGACCGTTCCGGCCACCGCCGACAGCACCATCGAGATGCTGGCCGGCCAGTGGGGCGGTTGCGTCGAGGCCGTGCAGAAGACCCTCGGCCCGATCATCGATGGCGTCGGCCACAAGCTGCCGCTGTCGGCCATGCCGTGCGACGGCACGTTCCCGACCAGCACCGCCCGGGTCGAGAAGCGGAACATCGCGGTGCATATCCCGGTCTGGAAAGAGGATCTCTGCATCCAGTGCGGCATCTGCTCCTTCGTCTGTCCGCACGCCACCATTCGCATGAAGGTCTACGACGCCAAGGAGCTGAAGGGCGCCCCGCCGACCTTCAAGTCCTGCGACGCCAGGGGCAAGGAGCTTGAAGGGATGAAGTTCACCCTGCAGGTCGCGCCGGAGGATTGTACCGGCTGCGGTGCCTGTGTCTACAACTGCCCGGCCAAGAGCAAGACCGATGAGAATGTCAAGGCGATCAACATGGCCGAGCAGGTTCCGCTGCGCGAAACCGAAGCCAAGAACTTCGAGTTCTTCCTCTCGCTGCCGGATCCGGACGAGTCGCTGTTCAACCGCGCGACCGTCAAGGGGAGCCAGTTCCTGCCGCCGATGTTCGAATTCTCCGGCGCCTGCGTCGGCTGCGGCGAGACCCCCTTCGTCAAGCTCTGTTCGCAGCTGTTCGGCGACCGGATGCTGGTCGCCAACGCCACCGGCTGCTCGTCGATCTACGGCGGCAACCTGCCGACCACTCCCTGGTCGACCCGCAAGGACGGTCGCGGTCCGACCTGGAGCAACTCGCTGTTCGAGGACAACGCCGAGTTCGGATTCGGGTTCCGCCTGGCCATCGACAAGACCACCGAGTACGCCCGCGAGCTGCTGACCAAAAATATCGACTGCGGCTGCAAGGCCTGCGAGGGAACCGCAGGTCTCAAGAACGAGATCCTCGCCAGCGCGCAGGATTCCCAGGCGGAGATCGAAGCCCAGCGCGGCCGGGTTGCCAGTCTCAAGGCAATCCTCGAAAAATGTACCCATGAAACCGCCAAGCCGCTGCTGGTCGACGCCGACTACCTGGTCGTCAAGTCGGTCTGGATCCACGGCGGTGACGGCTGGGCCTACGACATCGGTTACGGCGGCCTTGACCACGTCCTCGCCTCCGGCGCCAACGTCAACGTCCTGGTCCTCGATACCGAGGTCTACTCCAATACCGGCGGTCAGGCTTCCAAGGCGACCCCGATGGCTGCGGTGGCCCAGTTCGCCGCCGGCGGTAAACCGATGCCGAAGAAGGATCTCAGCATGATCAGCATGACCTACGGCAACATCTATGTCGCCCGGGTCTCGCTGGCCAACCCGGCCCAGTGCGTCAAGGCCTTCCTCGAGGCGGATGCTTACGACGGTCCGTCGCTGATCATCGCTTACAGCCACTGTATCGCCCACGGCATCAACATGACGACCGCGGTCGACAACTGCAAGCGGGCCGTCAACTCCGGTTACTGGCCGCTGTTCCGTTACGATCCGCGCCTCGCCGCCGAAGGGAAGAATCCGCTGCAGCTCGACAGCAAGGCACCGACCATCAGCTTCGAGGAGTTCGCCGGCGTCGAGAACCGCTTCAAGGTTCTCAGGAAGAACAACCCGGAGAACGCCGACGCCCTGATGGCCGCGTCGGCCAAGGATGCCCGGACCCGCTACGACCTCTACCGGAAGCTGGCCGAGATGCAGGCCGACTGCGGCAGCGAATCCTGACGGGTTGACGCCTGCCTTTCCAGGTCAAATCGCCCCCGGCCAAAAGCCGGGGGCTTCTTTTTTCCGTTGAGCTAATCGCCCATAAAAACAGGGGGAAAATGCTTGATGGCAAGACGCATAGATGCTATAAAAGCACGGATATGCAATCCTAACGGAGGAGTTCAGGTATGTTGGGTCCCGAATCTTCAAACTTCGTCATGTACGACGAGGAACTCAAGAAGATCAACCAGGTTTCAGACAAGCTGCTGCGCGAAGCCAATGCCAAGGTCATCTTCCTGGTCGACAAGAACGGGCAGTTGATTTCGTCCGTGGGGGAGACCGAGCATCTCGACACGACCTCTCTGGCTTCCCTGACGGCCGGCAATATTGCCGCCACCGGCGGCCTCGCCAAGCTCATCGGCGAAAAGGAATTTTCCATCCTTTTCCACGAAGGGGAAAAGGACAATATCCATATCTCCATCGTCGGCGGCCGGGTGATACTGGTCGTCATCTTCGACCAGCGCAGCTCCCTCGGCCTGGTGCGCCTGCGCGTCAAGAAGGCGAGCGAGGAACTCGGCGCCATCTTCGACGAGCTTGCGGCCAAGGCGGCGCAGGAGGATCAGGGGGGCGGCCCGAGCCCGTTCGCCGAGATCACCGACGACGACATCGACAATCTGTTCAGTTGACCAAGGAGGGGTAAATGTCGTTCATCAACTACGCCTCCCGCGAGATCAACTGCAAGATTGTCTACTACGGTCCCGGGTTGTGCGGCAAGACAACCAACCTGCAGTTCGTCTACCAGAAGACCTCGCCCGACGCGAAGGGGAAGATGATCTCCCTGGCGACGGAGACCGAGCGGACGCTGTTCTTCGACTTCCTGCCGCTGGCCCTCGGCGAGATCCGCGGCTTCAAGACCCGCTTCCATCTCTACACCGTCCCCGGACAGGTCTTCTACGATGCCTCCCGAAAGCTGATCCTCAAGGGGGTCGACGGGGTCGTCTTCGTCGCCGACTCGCAGGAGGAGCGCCTCGACGCCAACGTCGAGAGCATGGAGAACCTCAAGGCCAACCTCGAGGAGCAGGGGTACAAGCTGGAGAACCTGCCGTTCGTCATCCAGTACAACAAGCGCGACCTGCCGAACGTCACCTCGGTCGAGGAACTGCGCAGCCTGCTCAACCCGAACGGGGTGCCGGAGTTCGAGGCCTGCGCCACCACCGGCGAGGGAGTTTTCGAGACCCTCAAGGCGGTCGCCAAGCTGATCCTGATGGAACTCAAGAAGGGGGGCGCCGGGGGGTGATCCCGGCCTCAGGAATCGAACTTTTAGCGCCTGCGCGATCTCGTGCAGGCGCTTTTTTGATCACGGGGCATCACGCCTCGGCCGGCCCTGGAAACGGCCGATTTTCTTGTTGACAACAATCGGCCCGAAAAGGTATAAACTCATTTCGCTGACGATTTCCGCAGCACTATTCCCCGATAGCTCAGTCGGTAGAGCAGGTGGCTGTTAACCACCTTGTCGCAAGTTCGAGTCTTGCTCGGGGAGCCATAACACTCAAGATGGGGCCCTAGTTATAGGGCCCCATCTCTTTTTGTTTCAGATTCTCAAAAGTCTGGATAATAAATAAAGTTCACTGTTTGACCGTTCGACAGCTTTCCGTTACATTGAATTCTATTACTTGTCTCGAAAAAAAATTCGCGAAACATATTTAAATGTTTTGCGATATCGTGCTACTTGAAATTGCACCGCATTTCAATCAGCGGCATGCTAATCGTATTGTAGCCAGAACCCTCGTTAGGCATATGCAAAAGACCAAAGGACAACTAGAGGCGGAAATCAGCGACGCTATTATTCGTTTTGAAAAGGAGTACATGGGTCGAGGTCCTCTGGAAACAAAAACCTACATCGTCGACGATTTGGTCATTGTCAGGTTAAAGGGAGTGCTGACCAGGGCGGAGTGTCAGCTGGCCGAAACGAGTGAAGCCAGTATCGGTCGTGAGTTGATCAAACGCATGAGGCACGCCTTGCTGGAGAAGGGCCGCCCGATGCTGGACGCAATCGTCAAAGATGTTGTCGGGGTTTCAGTAAAAAGTCTGCATACCGACTTGAGTACCGTCACCGGCGAACGTCTTATCGTTTTTTCGCTGGAAGGTGTGCCGGATATTCTCACAGAACCTTAAATATGAAAAATATCCTTGACCTTTATTTTCACTCTTAGTAGTTTATGCGCCAATAACTGGCATGAGCCACAGACGGTCTTTTGGGACAAGCTGTGAAAAATGCTTCGATTTTGAAGTGAACTGCTCGTGTTGAATCGACATAGTTAGTCTCAGTAAGATTAAAGACCGCCTGGCGGCGGAATTTTGAACTTAAAGGGGCTGTTGATGCTTTCAGGCATTGACAGCCCCTTTTTTATTTCTCAAGAGCAAAGGAGTTTCAAAGTGAATGTTTCCGCCCTTTATTCATCGGCTGGAAAAGGTTTAGCCTTGCATCGACGTGGAAAAGTCAGAGATGTTTACAATCTCGATGAACGGCACCTGCTTATTGTCGCCTGCGATCGTATCTCCGCCTTTGACCATGTGCTGCCCAACCCGGTCCCTGGGAAGGGGCAAATTCTGACGCAAATGTCGAATTTCTGGTTTGAGAAGAGTCGTCACATTGTCGCTAATCACTTGATTGACGGTCGCCCTGACGAAAATTCTTATTCTGCCCTGGATTGGTATGACCCGGAATTGAAGGGACGTACCGTATTGGTCAGAAAGACAGAGCCGTTACGCATCGAAGCGATCGTGCGCGGCTATATTACCGGCTCCGGCTGGAAAGAATACTGCCAGACGGGAACCGTCTGTGGTATCCGCCTGCCTGAAGGGCTGGTCGAGTCCGAAAAGCTTCCCAGGCCTATCTTTACTCCTTCGACAAAGGCCGAATCGGGCCATGATGAGAACATCTCCTTTTCCGAAGCATCGAATATCGTCGGTGAAAATATCGCAATGTTGGTTCAGGAGATCAGCTTGAAGCTTTACAGCTTTGCTGCCGAATATGCGCAAAAGAGAGGAATTATCATAGCTGACACCAAATTTGAATTTGGATTGACCGATGATGGTCAACTTTTGCTGATTGATGAAGCCCTGACGCCTGACTCGTCTCGTTTCTGGCCTGCCGAGGATTATGCCGCCGGCCGACCGCAGGCCAGCTTCGACAAACAATATGTCCGTGATTACCTGGAGTCGATCGCTTGGGGGAAGGAACCGCCGGTTCCCGAGCTGCCTGATGAGGTCATCACCAATACCCGGCAAAAGTACATGGAAGCGCTGCGGCGCCTGACAGGTTGAGTTCCAAAACAGTTTGAATATTTAAGTCTTGCGCAACCTGAACGGTAAAAGACCATTAATTGTCGGGTTGAAAACAATATAAAAAAACATAGGGAGAAACAAAAGATGGCAGAAAACAGTGCAAACGCAGCGGTGGACGAAAAGGTCCTTGTTGGTATCCTCACCGGTAGCCCAAATGATTTGCCGAAAGTGGTCAAGGTGCGCGATACCCTGGACGAACTGGGAATAAGAAGCGAAATCGTGGTCGCCTCGGCGCACCGCACACCCGACAAGGTGCTTGCCTATCTTGATCGCGCCCACGCAGAAGGTGTGCAGGTCCTGATTGGTTGTGCCGGGGTTGCAGCCCACCTCGCCGGGGTGGTCGCAGGGCACACGCGCCTCCCGGTTATTGGCCTGCCGCTCGGAAACGGGCCTCTCTCGGGGTGGGATAGCCTCCTTTCTACCGTACAGATGCCGCCGGGGGTCCCTGTGGCTACGGTCGCTGTGGATGGTTCAAGAAACGCCGCCATATTGGCTGCGCGAATTCTGGCTTTGAAATATCCTGCGATCGATGCATCTCTTGTGAAGCTCGCCGAGCAGGAGCGGCAACGTTATGACCAGACCGCTGACGAAGCGTTGGCCAGCTTGCAGAAAGCACCTTGACAATTAAATATGAAATTGTTGAAAGAGCAGATCCCAAATAAAGAAGGGCTTGCTCGAAATCAGCGAAAAAATTCATGATGGAGATATATGATGCAAGACGTTCAAAAATTTATCAGCGGATTTAAGCGGTTTCAGGAGAATTGGCTTGGCTCGGACAAGACACTGTTTGAAAGCCTGCGCAAAGGGCAAAGTCCCAAGGCGATCCTGATTGGTTGCAGCGATTCACGAGTGGATCCGGCAATTCTTTCCGACTGCGCACCAGGTGACTTGTTTGTTGTACGAAATGTCGCCAATTTGGTTCCGCCTTGCGAACCGGACTCCGGGCGGCATGGTGTCAGTGCCGCCCTTGAATATGCCGTTTGCCACCTGCAGGTCGAACACGTCATTGTTATGGGACATTCCCAGTGTGGCGGCATCAAGGGTCTTATGGATGGGATATGTGAATGTCAGGAGCACTCGTTCATTTCCAGCTGGGTCGGAATCGCCCAAAAGGCAAAGGAAAGAGTGTTGCGTGAGTTTTCAGATAAGCCTGCGGAGATGCAAGTTCATGCCTGTGAGAGAGCTTCAATTCTGCTCTCCCTTGAGAACCTGATGACTTTTCCATGGATTAAGGATCGTGTCGAAGATGAAAAATTGTTTCTTCACGGATGGTATTTCGATCTCCAGGCCGGAACACTATCGGGGTTCTCTCAGGATAGCGGGAACTTCGAAGTTTTATCCTGATTTCGAAACAATAATCATCCCTGAGGCTTGTTCAAACAGCTAGAGGCCTGAGCCTGTTTTTTAATACTATTGATGGGGTTGAATCAGATTTTCAGAATCTCCTCCCAG
>JBFHOZ010000007.1:0-28390 GCA_041592975.1 Desulfuromonadales bacterium | reverse complement strand
TCGCCCTCGACGGCAACATCGGCTGCATGGTCAACGGCGCCGGCCTGGCGATGGCGACCATGGACATCATCAAGCACTATGGCGGCGAGCCGGCCAACTTCCTCGACGTCGGCGGCGGCGCCACCATCGAGCGGGTGACCGAGGCGTTCAAGATCATCCTCTCCGACGACCAGGTCAAGGGGATCCTGGTCAACATCTTCGGCGGCATCATGAAGTGCGACGTCATCGCCACCGGGATCATCGAGGGGGCGAAGCAGATCGGCGTCACCGTTCCGCTGGTCGTCCGCCTCGAGGGGACCAACGTCGAGAAGGGGAAGAAGATGCTGGCCGAGTCGGGCCTGAACATCATCGCCGCCGACAGCATGGCCGACGCCGCCGAAAAAATTGTCAAAGCGGTTCACGGGTAAGGAGAGAAGACGATGCCAATTCTGGTCGATAAGAATACCAAGGTCATTACCCAGGGGATCACCGGTGCGACCGGCCTCTTTCACGCCCAGCAGTGCCGCGACTACGGCACCCGGATGGTCGGCGGGGTGACCCCCGGCAAGGGGGGGACCAGCATCGACGGCTTCCCGGTGTTCGATACCGTCGAGGACGCGGTGCGGGAGACCGGCGCCAACGCCTCGGTCATCTACGTGCCGCCGGTCGGCGCCGCCGACGCCATCATGGAGGCGGTCGACGCCGGCATCGAGCTGGTCATCTGCATCACCGAGGGGGTGCCGGTCCTCGACATGGTCAAGGTGCGCAAGTACATGGAGGGGAGGCCGTCCCGCCTGGTCGGGCCGAACTGTCCCGGCGTCATCACCCCGGAGCAGTGCAAGATCGGCATCATGCCGGGCTACATCCACAAGCCGGGCCCGGTCGGCATCGTCTCCCGCTCCGGCACCCTGACCTACGAGGCGGTCTGGCAGCTGACCACCCGCAACATCGGCCAGACCACCTGCGTCGGTATCGGCGGCGACCCGGTCAACGGCACCGACTTCGTCGACTGCCTCAAGCTGTTCGAGGCCGACCCGGAGACGGAAGCCGTGATCATGATCGGCGAGATCGGCGGCGACGCCGAGGAGCAGGCGGCCCGGTACGTGCAGGATCACATGAGCAAGCCGGTCGCCGCTTTCATCGCCGGGGCGACCGCCCCGGAGGGGAAGCGGATGGGGCACGCCGGGGCGATCATCTCCGGCGGCAAGGGGGACGCGGCGAGCAAGAAGGCGTTCCTCGCCGAGTGCGGCGTCAGCGTTGCCGACAGCCCGGCCGAGATGGCGGAGGCGCTGCTGAAGATCTGGACACCGTAACGGCAGATAAATAATTACTGCTCAAAAAGGGATGCCGGCTGGCGTCCCTTTTTATTTTATAGACCCTGCCACAAAGACACGAAGTCACCAAGAAAGGCAAAAGCCCAGTTAACGCAAAGGCGCAAAGACGCTAAGAAGAACAAGAATCTGTTCTTCGGTTTTAACAAAAGCCTTTCTTGCTTTTGCTTTGCGCCTTCGCGTCTTTGCGTTGAAATAGTTTTTACAATTACTTCGTGACGTAGTGCCTTCGTGGCAAGAAGCTTTTGCTCTGATTCAGTTGACTTTACGCTTTTCCAGCACGTATCATTAAAGTTTACGACAACAGTCAGCAAACAACGGTAGAGGAAGCATGTCGATACTCAGAATCCTGCATTATCCCGACCCGGTCCTGACCACGAAAGCGGAATCGGTCACCGATATCACCGATGAGATCAGGCAGCTGGCCGACGACATGGCCGAAACCATGTACGCCGCCCCCGGCGTCGGCCTGGCGGCGCCGCAGGTCGGCGTGTCGCAGCGCCTGATCGTGCTCGACTGCGCCGGCAAGGACGAGCCGCCCCACCTGATCAAGGCGGTCAACCCGGAGATCGTCGATACGGAAGGCGAATGCTTCGAAGAGGAGGGGTGCCTGTCGGTCCCCGGATTCTACACCCGGGTCAGGCGCAAGGCGTCCGTCAGGGTCCGTTATCGCGATCTCGACGACAACGCGGTCGAACTGGAGGCCGACGGCCTGCTCGCCATCGCCTTCCAGCACGAGATCGATCACCTCGACGGCATCCTCTTCGTCGATCACCTCTCCTCGCTGAAGAAGGGGATGTTCAGGAAGAAGTACCAGAAGATCCTCGAACAGCTGGAGGGGCAGCTGTGAAGGCCGGCGAGCTGAAGACGGTCTTCATGGGGACGCCGGAGTTCGCCGTCGGCACCCTGCAGGGGCTGCTCGAGGCCGGCGTCGACCTGGTCGGCGTCTACACCCAGCCGGACCGGCCGAAGGGGCGCGGCAAGAAGCTGGCGCCGCCGCCGGTCAAGGAGCTGGCCCGGCAGCACGGCATCCCGGTCTTTCAGCCGGTAAAATTACGCGCCCCCGAGGCGGTCGCCGAGCTGCAGGCCCTGGCCCCCGACCTGATCGTCGTCGTCGCCTACGGGCAGATCCTGCCGCAGAGCGTGCTCGACATCCCGACCTGCGGCTGCATCAATGTGCACGCCTCGCTGCTGCCGAAATATCGCGGGGCGGCGCCGATCAACAAGGCGATCGTCGACGGCGAGACGGTGACCGGCATCACCACCATGCGGATGGACGCCGGCCTCGACACCGGCGACATGCTGGTGAAGAGGTCGCTCACCATCGGCCCGGACGAGACCGCCGGCGAGCTGCACGATCGTCTCGCCGCACTCGGCCGCGAAACCATGGAGGAGACCCTGCGGCAGCTCCTCGCAGGGACCCTGCAGCCGGAAAAGCAGAACGACAACGAGAGCAGCTACGCGCCGATGATGAAGAAGGAGGACGGCCTGGTCGACTGGTCCCTGCCGGCGCGGGAGGTCCACAACCGGGTGCGGGGGCTCGCCCCGTGGCCGGGCGCCTACACCCACCTCGACGGCGAGGTGCTGAAACTGGCGCAGACGCGGGTCATCGCCGGGAGCGGCCGGCCGGGAGAGATCGTCAGCGCCTCGGCCGACGGTATCGACATCGCCTGCGGCGACGGCGCCGTCCGGGTCGGGGCGCTGCAGCTCCCGGGGAGGAAGATGCTGCCGGCGGCCGACTTCCTGCGCGGCCACAAGCTGCACGCCGGGCAGAGGCTGGGATGACCCGATGACGGAATCGCCGCTCACCAACCGGGCTGTCGCCGGGCCCCGCAAGCGCCTGTTCATCGGCCTGCTGACGGCGGTCTGCGGGGTTGTCCTGCTGCTCGCCTTCCTGCTCTGGTGGATCCCCTCGGTCGGCCTGGTCAATATCCACCCGGTCCTGCCGGTCATCTTCGGCACCGTCCTGGCGCTGCTGGCGTTCTTCATCGTCGGCGGACTCGGCATGCTGGTGCTGACCCTGCTGACCGGTCGCGATCTCTTCCTGTCGCAGCGGCTGCGCAAGCTGGTCATCCGCTACCTGTTCCCCGGGATCATCTCCATCGGCCGGCTGGTCGGCATCGACCGTGACACCCTGCAGCAGTCGTTCATCGCGCTGAACAACCAGCTGGTCAAGGCGAAGAAGCTGCGGGTTCCGCCCGACAAGGCGCTGATCCTGCTGCCGCACTGCATCCAGTTGTTCGACTGCGACATCAAGATCACCGGCGATGTCAGCCGCTGCGTCCAGTGCGGCAAGTGCGACATCTCCGGGCTGTCGAAGGCGGCGCAAAAGCGCGGCATCGACATCGCCGTCGCCACCGGCGGCACCCTGGCGCGCAAGATCATCGTCGAGCGCCGGCCGAAGTTCATCCTCGCCGTCGCCTGCGAGCGCGACCTGACCTCCGGCATCCGCGACTCCTACCCGCTGCCGGTCATCGGCGTCCTCAACCACCGGCCCAACGGCCCCTGCTTCAACACCCACATCGTCATGGACGAGGTGGAAAAGGTGCTGGACGAATTTATCCTGCCGGCCGCTTGATTTTTCGGATGCCGTTATTACATTAATCCTGCCCGCAGGATGCGGGCGCAATCAAAAACAAGGAACTGACGACAATGAACACCTTCCGCACATTTCTACTGATGGCCGTACTGACCATGGTGCTGGTCTTTGCCGGCGGCGCCCTCGGCGGCCAGAACGGCGCCCTGATCGCCCTCGTTTTTGCCGGGGTGATGAACCTCGGCAGCTACTGGTTCTCGGACAAGATCGTCATCAAGATGTACCGCGGCCAGGAGGTGACCAGCGGCACGCTCTACGACGTCGTCGCCGAGCTTTGCCAGCGCAATGGCCTGACCATGCCGAAGGTCTGCATCCTGCCGCAGGGGACGCCGAACGCCTTCGCCACCGGCCGCAACCCCCAGCACGCGGTGGTCGCCGCCACCGAGGGACTGATGGGGATCCTCACCCGCGAGGAGCTGATGGGGGTGATGGCGCACGAAATGAGTCACGTCAGGCACCGCGACATCCTTATCGGCTCGATCGCCGCCACCGTCGCCGGAGCGATCTCCTACCTTGCGCACATGGCGCAGTGGGCGATGATTTTCGGCGGCAGCCGCGACGACGAGAACAACAACCCGCTGGCGCTGATCGCCACCATCATCCTGGCGCCGATCGCGGCGATGCTGGTGCAGATGGCGATTTCCCGGTCGCGCGAGTACCTCGCCGACGAGGGGGGCGCCAGGCTCTGCGGAAACCCGTACTACCTCGCCAGCGCCCTGCGCAAGCTGGAGATGGCCAACAGCCAGGCGCCGATGCGCCAGGTCAACGAGGCGACGGCGCACATGTTCATCGTCAACCCGTTGCGGGGGCGCGGCGGGCTGGTGTCGCTCTTTTCCACCCACCCGCCGATCGAGGAGCGGGTCAGGCGGCTGGAGAGCATGACGCTCGGGTAAAATGATTGGGGCCAGGTAAAAAACCTGGCCCTTTTCAATTGCAAGTTCGCTGGAATCGCCCGGCAGTCTCACATGGGGGCGGTAAAAGCAGCAGATAAGGTCAAAATCACAGCTATTGACTTACCCCTATAGCCTTCCAATATCTCGTGAAGCCCGTAACCATTCCGTATCGTCATTCCGCAACCGCCACGGAGACGGGCTGCGTTTGCCTCAAGGCAAACTCCTGAGGACATATTCTAAATATAAGCAAACCCAACCGCACAAAGAGCCCCCTGCAAGGGAGCGGTTTCTTTGCTTCGTTTCTTTATCGCTTAATAAAGAAATGAAGCCGGCTGTCGGGCCGGGACCCGACGATCTGGATCTCTATTCCTTTAATAAAGAAAGTGAACACGGCGAGCGAGCGTGACCTCACGGTTTTGTTTTCAATAAGACATTGTTCCATGTTAAACCTGTTAGCCTGAATCATAAAGGAGTCATTCTTTGACCGACGCACGACAAGGCGCATACGAAATCCTGCAGCGGGTCGAGGAGGGGGGCTACTCCGACCTGCTGCTCGACGGCTGGCTGCAGAAGCATCCAGAGATCGATCCGCGCGAGCGGGGGCTGCTGACCGAGCTGGTCTACGGCGTGCTGCGCCTGCAAGGCCGCCTCGATTTCGCCCTGACCGGGTTCTGCAACCAGCCCCTCGACCGCCTCGAGCCGGGCGCCCGGCGCCTGCTCCGCATCGGCGCCTATCAGCTGCTCGAGCTCGACCGGGTGCCGGAGCGGGCGGCGGTGCATGCCACGGTCGATCTTGCCAAGAGGGTCGGCATGGAGCGGGTCTCCGGGCTGGTCAACGGCGTCCTGCGCAGCCTCGCCCGGGAGGCCGGCAACATCGCCTGGCCGAAGCCGGACAAGCCGCGCCCCTACATGGAGCATGTCTGCTCGCTGCCGGGCTGGATCGCCAAGGAGATGATGCGGCTGCTGCCGAATGCCGAGGCGATCGCCCTCGCCGAGGCGATGGCGCAGCCGGCGCCGCTCACCCTGCGGGTGAACACGCTGAAGATTTGCCGGGACGATTACATGTCGGCCCTCGCCGGGGCCGGCCACCAGGCCAGGGCCTGTGCCTACGCGCCGGAAGGGGTCGTCATCGAAAAGCGGGGCGATATGCCGCTTCCCGGCAACCGCGAGGGGTGGTATCAGGTGCAGGACGAGGCGAGCATGCTGGTCCCCCGCCTGCTCGATCCGCAGCCGGGGGAGAGGGTTCTCGACGTCTGCGCCGCGCCGGGCGGCAAGACCACCCACATCGCCGCCCTGACCGGAAACCGGGCCGACATCGTCGCCCTCGACCTGCACGCGCACCGGGTCGAACTGATCCGCCAGGGCGCGGCACGGCTCGGCTGTGACAGAATCGACGCCCGGCAGTGCGACCTGACCGAGCCGATCGCGTTCCTCGAGCCGGAGAGTTTCGATCGCATCCTCGTCGACGCCCCCTGCAGCGGACTCGGGGTGCTGCGGCGCAATCCGGAGAGCCGCTGGCGGCGCAAACCGGGGGATGTCCGGCAGCTGGAAGAGTTGCAGCGGACCATTCTCGACCGGGTAGCGCCCCTGCTGAAGCCTGGCGGGGTGCTGGTCTATTCGCTCTGTACCTTCACGACGCGCGAGACGGACGACGTTGTCCGATCCTTTGATGAAGCGCACCGGAACATTGCCAGGGACGACCTGCATGGCGTCATTTCCGCCGGGTTGCAGGAGCTGCTCACCGAAGCGGGCGCCCTGCGCAGCTGGCCGCACCGGCACGCCGGCATGGACGGCTTCTTTGCGGCCCGCTTCCGGAAAAGAGAGCGGTGATTTCGCTGCTTTGCGGTTGAACCGGGCCGGCAAACATGGCAAAGTACTCAGGGTCGGCGGAAGCCGATGACAACCAGACTGGAGATCAACCGATGATCAAAATCGCCCCCTCGATCCTTTCGGCCGATTTCGCCCGGCTCGGTGACGATGTCAGGGCGGTCGCCGCCGCCGGCGCCGACTATATCCATGTCGATGTCATGGACGGACATTTCGTGCCGAACATCACCATCGGCCCGCTGGTGGTCGCCGGCTTGCGGCCGGTCACCGACAAACCGTTCGACGTCCACCTGATGATCGAGAACCCCGACAACTACATCCCCGAGTTCGCCCGGGCCGGTGCCGATATCATCACCGTGCATCAGGAGGCGGTCCCGCACCTGCACCGGACGGTTCAGCTGATCAAATCGTCGGGCAAGAAGGCCGGCGTCTCGATCAACCCGGCGACGCCGGTCGGCACCCTCGAGGCGATCATCGAGGAGCTCGACCTGGTGCTGGTGATGACCGTCAACCCCGGCTTCGGCGGCCAGTCGTTTATCGATTCGTGCCTGCCGAAGATCGCCGCTCTGCGGAAGATGATCGACAGCCGGGGGCTCGCCGTCGAGCTCGAGGTCGACGGCGGCGTCAAGGCCGACAACATCAACCGGATCGCCGAGGCGGGCGCCGACGTCTTCGTTGCCGGCAGCGCCGTCTTCGGCAGCGACGACTACCGGTCGACCATCGACACCCTGCGCACCAACGCCTCGACGTTTACCGTCTGATGTTCGGTCCGCGGGATGTCCGCAGGGCGCTGGAAGGGTTCCCCCGGCGGACGCTCGGCGCGGACGGGCTGCGGCCGGCGGCTGTCCTGTTGCCGCTGTTCGAGCTTGCCGGCGAGCCGCACCTCCTGTTCACCCTGCGCACCGAGGACGTCCGGCACCACCGGGGGGAGATCTCCTTTCCCGGCGGCGCCCGGGAACCGGGGGACGTCGATCTCGCGGCGACGGCGCTGCGGGAGGCCGAGGAGGAGATCGGCCTGAGGGCCATGGACGTCGAGGTGCTGGGACGGCTCGATGACTTCGAGTCGATCCACGGCTATCATGTCGTTCCGTTCGTCGGTCACTTCGCAGCCCCCTATGACTACCGGATCGACCCGCGCGAGATCGCCGAGGTGATCGAGATTCCGCTGGCCCGGCTGCGCGACCCGGAGATTTTCCGGACCGAGGACTGGTCCCACAGGGGGCGGAGGATTCCGGTCAGCTTCTATACGGTCGACGACCATGAGATCTGGGGTCTGACAGCCGACATTCTGAGCCAGTTCCTTGCTGCCGTTGCGGATCCCGGCATCCCGGGAGGCAGCGGAACATGAAACCTGCTGCCGCGGCGTCGACTTTAAACAGGGGGTGAGTCATGAGTCTGTTCAGAAATTTGCGCCTGTTGACCAGGGTCAACCTGATTCTCGCCGCTGTCATTGCCCTCTTCTTCGCACTGTCGGTCCTCATCGTCAACCGGCAACAGGAGGCCCTGACCATCGAAGAGGCGATCGAAAAAGCAAGGATCATCGCCTCCCAGGCAATCAATACCCGCGAGTACCTGTCGGACGAGTATCTGGCGGGCAAGCTCGAACTGGACGCTGCCCGGTACGGCCTGATCCCGGTCGTCGCCTCGAACCGGATCGGAGAGCAGGTCGCCGATGACCTCGGCTACCGCATCCGCCAGGTGTCGAACCGCTACCGCAACCCGAAAAACGCCGCCGACCCGTTCGAGGAGGCGGCCCTGGAGAAATTCCGCGACAACCCGGGGCTGAAGGAATTCTATACCGTCACCCGGAGCGGGGGCGAAGCGGTGTTCCGCTACCTGACGCCCTTCGTCGCCGACTCCAGCTGCCTGGAGTGCCACAGCCGGCCGGACGACGCGCCGCCTTTTATCCGCGAGATCTTTCCCCCGGAGACCGACCTTGCCTACAATTACCGGATCGGCGAGATTATCGGGGCGGCCTCGGTGTCGATCCCGATGCAGCGCCTCGAGCAGATCGTCGCCACCCGGGTCAGAAACAACCTGCTGATCATTGGCGGCATCTTCGTCGCCCTGGTTGTCTGTCTCAACCTGATGATCCGCCTGACCGTCTCGCGACCGCTCGGGCTGCTCGGACAGGCCCTGAGAGACATCGTCCGCACCGGCCGGATGGGAGAAAAGGTGCCGATTCAGCCCGGCGGCGAGATCGGCACCCTGATCGAAGGCTTCAACGAGATGATTGACGAACTCGGCGAGAAAACCCGCCATCTCGAGGAGTCGGAGGAGCGCTACCGCCTGCTGACCGAATCGGCCCGCGACAGCATCATCTCCTTTTTGCCGAACGGCCAGATCATCCTGTTCAACAGCCAGGCGGAACGGGTGTTCGGCTATCGAAAGCGGGATGTGCTCGGCATGGGCATCGACCGGCTGATTCACGAAAGTTGTGATTCCTTCCATGCCGTCGGCGCAACAAAGTACCTGGAATCCGAATCGGAACGGCTTCTGGGCGAGACGGTCACCCTTCCGGCACAGGTGAAAAACGGCGAGCGGAAGCTTTTCCGCCTGACGCTGTCCCTGGCCGAATCGGAAGACTACGCGTTCTATACGGCAATCCTGCAAGAGATGGATGAAGACCCCCGGGGCCAGGATTGAACCGCGCGATGGACAGAACAGACATCCGCATCCGGCTGCGCAACGAAATCCTCGTCGGCGACGGTGCCATGGGGACCCAGCTCTACAGCCGCGGGGTCGCGCATGACGCCTGCTTCGAGCACCTCAACCTGGTCCGGCCGGAGCTGGTCAGCGAGGTCCATGCCGAGTATGTCCGGGCCGGAGCGCAGCTGATCGAAACCAACAGCTTTGCCGCCAACGCGGTGCGCCTCGGCGCCATCGGGCTGAAGCACAGGGTCGGGCAGATCAACCGGGAGGCGGCCCGCCTGGCGCGACAGGAAGCCGGAGACGCCGTCCTTGTCGCCGGTTCGGTCGGGCCGCTGATGCGACCGGCAGGGGAAGACACCGATCTCACGGACGGCGGCAGGAAGGAGATCTTCCGCGAGCAGATGTCGGCGCTGGCCGAAGGGGGCGTCGACCTGTTCCTGCTCGAAACCTTCGCCGAGCTGGGCGAACTCGAGCTGGCTCTCGACGTGGCCAGCGAGATCGGTTTGCCGGCCATCGCCCAGTTCGCCCTGGTCGAGGGGGGGACGACCCGCGACGGATACAGGGCCGAAGAGGCGGCGCAGCGCCTGACGGCGGCCGGCGCGGCGATGGTCGGGGCGAACTGCGGCGCCGGTCCGCGCGAACTGCTGCAGGTGCTGCAGAGAATGGCGACCGCCACCGACCTGCCGCTGTCGGCGTTTCCGAATTCCGGCTTCCCGGAGTATGTCGACGGGCGATCGATCTACCTCTCCACGCCGGACTATTTTGCCAGCCGTGCCAGGGATATGGTTGCCGCCGGCGCGACCCTTGTCGGCGGCTGCTGCGGGACCGGGCCGGAACATATCCGGGCCCTGGCCGAAGCGCTGCGGGGGATGTCGCCGGCAATACGGAATAAAAAGGTCCGGTTCGAATCGCGGGAGCGTCCGCCGGTGCAGGTCGGAGCTCCGGAGGAGACCGGGTGGCTCGACCGGGACGAGGTTCCGGTGACCGTCGAGCTCGACCCGCCGCGGGGGCTCGACTGCAGCCGGGTGATCGACGGCGCCGGAAAGCTCTCTGCAGCCGGGGTCTCGGCGATCAGCGTCGCCGACAACCCGCTGGCGCGGGTCCGGCTCGGCAACATCGCCCTCGCCAGCCGGATCCAGCAGGCCACCGGGGTCGAGGTCATCGTCCATATGACCGGCCGCGACCGCAACCTGCTCGGCCTGCATTCCGACCTGATGGGGGCGCACCTGCTCGGCATCCGCAACGTTCTGGCGGTGACCGGCGACCCGGTTTCGCTCAGCGGCGAGGCGGGCGCCACGTCGGTGTTCGACGTCAACTCCATCGGCCTGCTCGAGCTGATCTCGGCGCTGAACCGCGGGGAGACGCTGTACGGCCAGGACCTCGGCGAACCGGCACGCTTTCTGCCGGGGGCCGCCTTCAACCCGAATGCCGCCCGGCTCGACGGCCAGATCCGGAAGCTGACGCGGAAAATGGAGGCCGGCGCCCGGTTCGTGCAGACCCAGCCGGTCTACTCGGTCGCGGTCCTGGAGCGGATGCTGGCCGAGGTCGGGAGCGACGTCCCGGTGCTGCTCGGCATCCTGCCGCTGGTCAGCGAGCGGAACGCCGAGTTTCTGCACAACGAGGTCCCCGGCATTCAGCTGCCGGACGAGGTGCGGCGCCGGATGCGCGCCAAGAGCGGCGACGAGGGGGTGCGCGAGGGGATGGCGATCGCCCGCGAAATCGTTGCCGCCGGACGGGGGCGGGTGCGCGGCTTCTACCTGATGCCGCCGTTCGGGAAGATCGAGCTGGCGCTGGAGCTGCTCGAATCGATCCGGAGAGGCTAGAGGCCGAGGGCCTCGTCGAGCTTGCCGGCGGCCTCGAGGTCGAACAGGTCGTCGCAGCCGCCGAGCAGCCGGCCGTCGGCGAAGATTTCCGGAACGGTGGTACGGCCGGAGCGCTCCCGCATCTCCTTCTCCCTGGTCGCGTCGCCGGTGACGTCGTATTCGGTGAACGTTGCCCCCTTGACCCGCAGCAGTTCCTTGGCCCGGTGGCAATAGGGGCAGTAGTCCTTGGTGTAGATTTCGATGTTCTTCATCGTCGCTGCTCCCGTGATAGCGGTTGGTCAGTCAAATTCTAACGGAGTCTTCCCTTCCCGCAACGGGACGGGGGAAAGGATGGGATCGGTTATGACCAAGATAGTCCGGTGTTTCTGTGCCGTCATTCTGGTGCTGGTCGCGGCCTGCAGCATGCTGCCGACGCACAAGGACGACCTGGACAAACTGAACGATGACTTCATGCTCCGGGTCCGCTGGCTCGATTTCAACGGCGCATCGCTGCATTTCGGCAGCGAGTTTGCGGCGGATCTCGTCGAGCGGTTCGCCGACGCCAATGATTTGAAAATCACCCATTTCGATATGACCCGGATCGAAGTCGACGTGCCGCAGGAGAAAGTCACCATCCACTATCTGCTCGAGTATTACCTGCTCCCTTCCGCCACGGTCAAGAAAAAGCGCTTTTCGCTCGCCTGGGAGAAGCCGTCTGCCAGGGATTCCGACGGCACTCCGTGGATGATCGTCGAGCCGTTCCCGGAGATCCCCTGACGGTCCGGCGGAGGGGAGGGGGCAACTTCCGAATTGTCTTTTTCGCCGCGACCGGTCGGAGTGCTCCGATTACGTTAAAAGGGGCAAATTTTCCCTTGATTTCGTTGGACTTTTTGTGATAGAAATCTGCATACTGTATACAAGAATAGGGGAAAGACAGGAGCTGCGGGTCTTTCCCTTTTTTAAGGGACTTCGCCGCCTGCCCGGCAAAGGTGCAGGTGGTCTGCGCGGAGGTCGTTTTGTCACAAGTCTTTTTTTCCAGTTGGGGACGTGAAATCGTCGATAACCGCCAGGGCGGCGACGCCGACCTGGCATCGATCAATCTGAAGCTTCCCGAAAGCTACCTCGACCAGGGGAAGGTGAGCGCTTTCATGGGATGGGACGGCATCATCCTGCTCGACAAGGAGACCGATGTCGTCGCCATGGCGGCCGAGTACATGAAGCGGGTGCAGGAAAAGCACTGCTGCGCCAAGTGTTCCCCCGGCAAGCGCGGCACGAGGGTTCTGCAGGATACGCTGGCCCGGATCGTCGCCGGCAAGGGGGAGGAGAAGGATCTGGCCACGATCGAATCCCTTGCCGCCCTGCTCGACAACTGCAAATGCACCCTCTGCATGACCTCGGCGGTACCGGTCTTCGACGCCGTCAAGCACTTCCGCGACGACTTTCTCGCCTACATCAACGGCCGGAAAAAGCCGAAGAGCGCCAAGGCCTACAAGGACCGGGTAACCGCGCCCTGTATCGACCGCTGCCCGGCCCATATCGATATCCCGACCTACATCGAGGAGATCAAGGAGCGTCGTCACGACGAATCGCTGGCGACCATCCGCGACTACATGCCGATCCCGGCGGTCTGCGGTCGCGTCTGTCCGCACCCGTGCGAGAAGGGGTGTCGTCGCGCCCTGGTCGACGAGCCGGTCAGCATCATGGTCATGAAGCGGGTCGCCGCCGACCACGAGTGGATGCACCACAAGCAGCCGCCGATGCGCCCGAAGCCGCCGACCCGCAAGAACGTCATCGTCGTCGGCGCCGGCCCGGCCGGCCTGACCTGCGCCTACTACCTGGCGCTCGAGGGGCACAAGGTCAAGATCATCGACATGCTCTCCGAGCCGGGCGGGACCGTCGCCGTCGGCATCCCCGACTACCGCATGCCGCGCCACCTGCTGCAGCGCGAGGCCGACATCATCTCCGCCCTCGGCGTCGAGATCGAGTACGGCGTCAAGCTCGGCCGCGACGTGTCGCTGCGCGAACTGAAGGAGAAATACGACGCCGTCTTCCTCGGCACCGGCGCCTTCAAGTCGAAGCCGATGGGTGTAGAAGGCGAGGACCAGGGGTACGAAGGCTTCTCCGAGGGGGGGATCCACTACCTGCGCGCCGTCGCCCTGAACCAGGGGATGGTCACCCCGAAGCGGGTCATCGTCGTCGGCGGCGGCAACACCGCCATCGACTGCGTCCGCGTTGCGCTGCGCGAGGGGGCCGAGGAGTCGATCCTCGTCTACCGCCGGACCCGGGCCGAGATGCCGGCCGAACCGTACGAGGTCGATGATGCCGAGGAGGAAAACGTCAAGTTCGAGTTCCTGCGCAACCCGACCCGGCTGATCGTCGAGAATAACAAGGTCGTCGGCGTCGAGGTCATCAAGATGGAGCTCGGCGAGCCGGACGAGTCGGGCCGTCGCCGCCCGCAGGAGGTTCCCGGCAGCGAGTACGTCATCCCCTGCGACATGGTCATCCCGGCCATCGGCCAGGACCCCGACCTCTCCTATCTCGAGGACGGCGACTACGGCATAGAGCAGACCCGCTGGAACAGCATCGTCACCCGCGGCGGCACCATGATGACCGACAACGAGGGGATCTTCGCCGGCGGCGACTGCGAGTACGGGGCGATGACCGTCGTCCTTGCCGTCGGCCACGGCCGCCGCGCCGCCCGCGTCATGCACCGCTACCTGAGCGAAGGGAAGGTCTATCTTGACGACGACGACGCCATGGAGGATCTGTTCAACAACTTCGGCGTCTTCGACAAGAACGAGAAGATCGGCATCGCCGGCGGCCTGCATCGCGAGCACCAGCCGAAGGTCGGCGGCGCCGAACGGGCAACCAATTACGAGGAAGTCGAGCTGGCCATGCCGGAGAGCCAGGCGGTCCGCGAGGCCGAGCGCTGCCTCCGCTGCTACCGGGTCGGCATGGTGGCGGTCAACTAACATCCATTTCAAGCCGATGGCAACAAGCTAAGGTGACAAGTTCATGATCAATCTGAAGATCGACGGCAAAGACGTACAGATCGAAAAAGGGGCGACGATCCTCGCCGCCGCCGAGCAGGCCGGCATCCGGATTCCGACCCTCTGCTTCCTCAAGAAAGTCTCCCCGACCGGCGCCTGCCGAATCTGCGCGGTCGACATCGAGGGCGCCGACAAGACGATGACCGCCTGCAACACCCCGGCGACCGAGGGGATGGTGGTGACCACCCAGAACGACAAGCTGCAGGCGATCCGCAAGCAGATCGTCGAACTGCTGCTGGTCAACCACCCGCTCGATTGCCCGGTCTGCGATGCCGGCGGGGAGTGCGAGCTGCAGAACGTCTGCTACGACCTCGACGTCGACACCCAGCCGTTCATGGCCGAGGATGTCAACGCCGGCGTCATCGACAAGTGGCCGTTGATCCAGCAGGTGCCGAACCGTTGCGTCATGTGCGAGAAATGCGTCAAGGTCTGTCACGAAACCGTCGGTTCGAGTGCGCTGTTCATCAACGAGAAGGGGGATCGGGCGTTCATCGACAAGCGCCTGGAGCTCTGCGAGTTCTGCGGCAACTGCGTGGCGGTCTGCCCGACCGGGACGATGATCTCCAAGACCTTCAAGTTCAAGGCGCGGCCGTGGGAGCTGACCAGGACCCCGTCGGTCTGCACCCTCTGCGCCGCCCAGTGCCAGGTCGACGTCAACGTCAAGAACGATCAGGTTTACCGGGTGACCTCGGACGACGAGCGGACCGTCAACGACGGCAACCTCTGCATCGGCGGTTACTTCGGCTACGGGTACATCAATTCCGAGCAGCGCCTGACCCGGCCGCAGGTCAGGAGCAGCAACACCCTTCAGGACGCCGGATGGGACGAGGCGCTGTCGGCCGTTGTCGACAGGATCAAGGCGGTCCGCGAAGCCGACGGCGCGGCCGCCCTGGCCGGGCTGACGTCGCCGCGGCTGACCAACGAGGAGAACTACCTCTTCCAGAAAATGTTCCGGGCCGGCATCGGCAGCAACAATATCGACTCCGAAGCCCGCTTCGGCGCCCTCCGCGCGCAGCAGGTCCTGAACGACAGGCTGGGGCTGAAGGGATCGAGCCATCATATCAGCCATATCGGCAAGGCGGGAGCGGTGCTGGTTTTCGGTGCCGACGTCACCGCCGAGGCGCCGGCGATCGACTGGCAGATCGAGGCGGCGACCCGCAGCAGGCGGGACGGCCGCCTGATCGTCGCCAACATGCGCACGGTCAAGCTGTCGCGCCACGCCAACACCAACCTGGTGTACCGGCCGGGGAGCGAGGTCGCCCTGGCCAACGCCCTCGGCAAGCTGATCCTCGACAAGGGGGTGAGCGACGAGGCGAAGCTGCGGGAGCTGGTCGGAAATTTCGACGAACTGAAAGATTTTTACGGCAAGGTCGATGTCGCCGCGGCGGCGGAAGCCACCGGTGTCGCCGTCGAGCTGCTCGAGGAGGCCGCCGCCTATCTCGGCGAGGCCGGGTCGGTCGCGCTGATCTTCGGCGGCGATGTCTGCAAGGGGAAGGACGCCGAAAAGGTCATTGCCGCGCTTGCCAACCTGGCGATCGTCAGCGGCGCGCTGTTCGGCGAGGCCGGCGGCGTGTTCCCGGTCGACGAAAAGGGGAACATGCAGGGACTGATCGAAATGGGTGCCTATCCGGAATCGTTCCCCGGTTACCAGGACTATGCCGCCAACAAGGCAAAATTCGAGCAGGTCTGGAGTGTCTCCCTGCCGGAGAACGGCAAGGACGCCTTCGGTATCCTCGAGGGGATCGAGAAGGGGGAGATCAAGTTCCTCTACCTGGCGGCGACCAACCCGCTGGTCAGCTTTCCGATGGCGAATCGCTGGCGCAAGGCGCTTGAAAAGGTCGACTTCCTGGTGGTCCAGGATATCCTGTCGTCCGAGCTGGTCGAATTGGCCGACGTCGTTCTGCCCGGGGCGACCGCGGTGGAGAAAACCGGCAGCGTCACCGCCCTCGACAACCGGGTCAGCTGCCTGGGCAAGGCGATCAGGTGCGTCGGCGACGCCCGCGAGGACTGGGAAATCTTCGGCGAGCTCTGCATGCGCCTGGCCGGCAAGGAGCACTGCCCGGAAAGCGCCGTGATCCTGCAGGAGATCCGCGAGCTGGTGCCGATGTACGAAGGGGTCTGCTTCGCCGGCGGCGGCCACGGCCAGATCTGCCTGAAGGAGACCTTCGAGATCCGCCCGGGGCAGCTGAAGTTTACCGCCGTGGACGGAACCCCGGCCGAGACCGGCCTGCAGCTGCTCAGCGGCAAGAGCATGTTCCATTTCGGAACGACGACCACCTTCGCTCCGGGGCCGCTCTCGGTCGAGAACAGGAGTTACGTGGCGATCAATCCCGCCGATGCCGAGACGGCAGGCATCAAGGACGGCGGCAGGGTCACGCTCGCTGCCGGCGACGCCAAGATCAGGGTGGCCGCCAGGGTGACCGACGCGGTCCCGCCGGGTCTGCTCTTCGCGCCGTACCATTTCGCCGACGCCAATGTTCAGTCACTGATGCCGGGTGCGCAGAACCGGGCAACGGTGACGGTCAGCAAGGGTTGATCGGAATGATCCGTTCTTCCAGGGCGTCCCGTTGAAGCGGGATGCCCTTTTTTCGTTTCAGGAGACACTCATGTATCTGACCGATTATCAGGAAAAAATCGCCTATTCGGGTGAAAAGGCCAGCAAGGTCGTCCTGCAGGAGACCGAACATTCGCGCGCGACGCTCTGGTGCCTGCTGCCGGGGCAGCGGATCGCTCCGCATGTCCACGCCGGGGACCATGTCTGGACGGTTTTCGAGGGGGAGGGGAACTACCTCTCCGAGGGGGCCGATCCGCAACCGATCTCCCCGGGGACGATCCTTGTCGCCCCGGCCGGCGAATCGCACGGGGTCGAGAACTCCGGCAGCAAGGGGCTGGTCTTCCTGAGCATTTCCGCCGGATAGCATTTGCCCTCTCCCTCGAGGGAGGGGGGCATGAATTGCCTTCCCCCCTCGGGGGAAGGCACCTTTCGGTACAGGGCACAGCATGTCCGAGCTTATCTCCGTCTTCATCAATGTCATCATGCCGGTCTTCGGCATCGTTCTGCTCGGCTTTCTTCTCGGTGGGCGGCTGCAGCTGCAGGCGCTGACCCTGACCCGGTCGGCATACTTCGTCTTCGTGCCGGCGTTTATCTTCGACGCCATCAGCCGCGTCAAGGTGCCGCTCGACAATGTCCTGAAGATGGTGGCCTTCATCGTCCTGACCCACCTTCTCGCCGCTCTGCTGGCGGGCGGGATCGGCCGCCTGCTCGGCCGGACGCGGGAGATGATCGCCGCCTTCGTGATGATCGCCGCCTTCGGCAATGTCGGCAATTACGGGATCGCCGTCATCCGCTTCCGGCTGGGGGAGGTCGCCCTGACGCCGGCGATCATCCATTCGGTCGCGATCACCATCGCCGCCTTCGTCATCTGCGTCAGCGCCGCCGGCTGGGCAAAAGGGGGGGGGCGCGGGGCGCTGCGCGGCCTGGTCCGGACGCCGGCTCTCTGGGCGGTAATCCCGGCGCTTTTCGTCTCGCACAACGAGATTGCCGTTCCGTTGATGCCTGAGCGGATGATCGGCCTGCTCGCCGGGGCGATGATCCCGGTGATGCTGTTCGCTCTCGGGGTTCAGCTGCGGGAGCAGCGGCGGATCGACCTCTCCGTCGACACGGCCGTTACCTCGGCAATCCGGCTGCTGCTGGTGCCGGCCCTGGCCGGCCTGGTGGCGATCCCCTTCGGCCTCGGCCATGTCGACTACGCCTCCGGGGTGCTGCAGGCCGGAATGCCGACCGCCGTGCTGGTCGCCATCATCGCGCGGGAGTACGATATCGTTCCGGGGTTCGTCACCTCGGTTGTGCTCGTCTCGACCCTGGCCAGCCTGGTGACGCTGACGGTCATCATGGTCCTGCTGTAGGATGGGGGGATAACCAGCGGGGAAAAAGGGCCGTACGACGACGCCCCTTTTCTCTGGCGCGCGCCTAGTGGTCGCTGAACCCCATCACGACCAGCGCGCAGCTGCCGTCGGCGATGACGTTCAGGCCGTTCTTCTCGGCCAGGTCGATCGCCTCGCGGCTCTCGGCCCCCGGCTGCATCCAGACGTTCCGGATCCCTCTTTCGATCGCCTCCTCGACCACCCTGACCGTGATGGCCGGCGGAGTGATGACCGAAATGCTCGCGACGCCGTCGGGGAGCTCGGCGACCGAGGCGACGGCCTCGACCCCTTCGACGGTGCTCGCCTTCGGGTTGACCGGAATCGCGGTGCGGAGATTCTGAAGATAGCAGCGCAGAACCTTGTTGCCGTACTTGTTGCGGTCGGTGGAGGCACCGACGACGCCGAATGCCGCCGAGGCGAGAAACGTCTCGATTTTTTTTGCCGTGTCCATGTCGGATTCCTTTCGCGGGTTCTCCCGGTTATTGGTCATTATATCATCCGGAGGCTGTCGTCGGCCGGTTTCAATGTTTCCGGCGCCCAAAAATGTAAGTTGCGTCACGCTCTATCGCGAACCGGATCGCCGGTGACGACGATGCAAAACAGCGGCGGTTCGATCCCGGTATGTCGGCAGGCGGGACATTTCCCCGGTTTCCCCAGCCGTTGACGGTGGTCGAAGGTGTAGCCGCAGCGATGGCAGGCGGCGGCGATGATCTCCAGCTTTCTCCCCTGATGTTGAAGACTTAGGCGCAGGTGCGCAAGATGGTCGAGGATCTCCTTTTCGCTCCGGCGCAGCTGCTGCGACAGCTCCCGGCAGGAGAGCGGACCGTGGGCAAGCACCTGCTGAAGCTGCTGGCGGACGGTCAGCGATTTTTCCGGGTGTTCTCTGTCTTGTGCGGGCATGGTGATTGCATTTTCAGACGGTTCCGGATGTCGGGAACAGGGTATAATTTGAACTGCAAGCCAGTTTAGCCGAAATTTTCACAGGCGCAAAGAGACAGGAGAAGGACATGGCGGAAAGATCATTTCAGGAGCTTGTCTCCATGGGGGTACAGGCGATCGACCAGGGGAATACGATGATGGCGCTGATGCATCTGGAGGATGCCGCCAAGAAAGGGGACTCGGCGGCCCTGAAATCGTATCTGGGGTTCTGTCTGGCCAAGGAGAGGCGGCAGTTCAAGCGGGGTGTGGCCCTCTGCCGCGAGGCGGCAGGCATGGAGCCGATGAACAGCCAGTTCTGGCTGAATCTCGGCCGGGTCTGCCTGCTGGCGAAACAGAAACGGCCGGCCATCGAGGCGTTCCGGCGGGGTCTCAAGGTGAACTGCAACCAGCAGATCGTCGAGGAGCTCAAGCGGCTCGGGCTGCGCAAGACGCCGGTCTTCAGCACCCTCGACCGGGCGCATTTCCTGAATCGCAAGGTCGGCAAGGTGCTCGACACGCTGCGACTGCGGTAGTCTGAAGAAAGTCCGGTGTCAGTCTTCAGGTAAGAGGTAAAATTCAAAATCAGCTGCCGTTTCAGAAGGTGCGAACAGACAGAAGCCGTATTTCCGAATTTATGACGGAAATACGGCTTCTGTTGTGTCACGCCTGGATCTGTCTGATGCCTGAAGCCCGATGCCGTTTATTCTTTTAATACGGTCTTCTGCTCTTCCCTTCCTTGTAGGTTCCCGTGAACGGCGTCAGGACGATCCGGACCCCCTCGACGAAGGCGCCGTCGGCGACCTTGACCGGGGTCGGTTCGGGATCGCCGAATTTTCCGTACAGTTCGCCCGGGCGGGGCATGTCCCAGGCGTGGATGCGGGCGCCGAGGAAATAGGTTCCCCCCTTCGGCAGGTAGATGACGAAGTTCCCCTGGCTGTCGGAGAGAGTCGAGGCGTAGTCGGGCAATCTTTTGATGTCCGGGTCGGTATAGGCCAGGGCGAAGCTCCCCGGGACCGGCTTGCCCGTGGCATCGACCAGGTTCCCCCTGATACCGGTCGCGGTCTGGGTCTCGATCGTCGTCTTCTTGAAGAACATCGGTGCCTTCATCGGCGCCAGGGCCAGATCGACCCTGGAGATTTTCCCTTCCCTGACCGTCGTCACGACCCGCTGGTGTTCGGAGAAAAGGTCGCCCGGCGAGAGCGGCCCCGAGGGCTGGCCGCTCATCCGCTTGCGGGAGACGACGTAGTAGGTTCCCGGCGGAACGTCGAGGATGAAGCCTCCGTCGGCGTCGGTCGGCGTTGAGATATACTGCGACGGGCCGAGCAGGTTGGAGATGGTGTCGGGGTAAATGTTGACATAGGCCCCCTCGACCGGTCGGCCGGTCGCCTTGATGGTGATCGTGCCGCTGATGCCGGTCTTCCCCTGGCCGTCGACGTAATTGCTGACGTGGACGGCGTCGGAGGCAGAACCGCTCTGCGTCGCCGACGGTACCGTGCAGGCGACGACCATGGTTGCGCAGAGGAGCAGCAGCAGGGCAAGAGAATTCTTCAGCATGTCGACCTCCCGGGAAAATGAAAAATGCAGGGCATGGAAGCAATAATCCCATTCTACTGATTCAACCTGAAATGTCAAAAGCCGTTCTTGAAAAGGTACGATCCGGGCTATATAGTAATCGGGATGAAAACGTGCCGGGCCCTGTGCCGCAACCCTGAAAACCTGCAAGTGCGAAAGTACGACGTCCTCGTCGTCGGCGGCGGCATCAACGGCGCCGGTCTGGTCCGGGATCTCGCCCTGCGCGGGCTGCGGGTCGCCCTGGTCGACAAGGGGGACTACGCCTGCGGCACCTCGAGCGCATCGACCAAGCTGATTCACGGCGGTCTGCGCTACCTCGAGAATTTCGACCTCGGGCTGGTCTTCGAGGCATGCCGCGAGCGGCAGATCCTGCAGAGGATCGCGCCGCATCTGGTCCGGCCGCTGCGCTTCTACGTGCCGGTCTACCGGGGGGACAAGCGGCCTCTCTGGATGGTGCGGGCCGGCCTGGTGCTCTACGACATGCTGGCGATGTTCCGCAACACCCACGTTCACGGCACGCTCTCTGCCGACCGGGCGGTGATGCGCGAACCGGCCCTGCGGCGCGAGGGGCTCAAGGGGGTCGCCGTCTACTGGGACTGCCGCATGGATGACGCCCGGCTCTGCCTGGAGAATATCCTCGCCGCCGCCGAGGCGGGCGCCGTGGTGAACAACTATGTCGAGGTAACGGGTCTGGCCAAGAAGAAGGGGCGGGTCGTCGGCGCCGAACTGGTCGACCTCGTCTCCGGCCGGCAGCTTTCCGCCGAAGCGGAGATCGTGGTCAACATGACCGGGCCGTGGATGGACCGGGTCCGGGCGCTCGACGGCGACCACGAGCCGATGCTGCGCACCACCCGGGGAGCGCATATCCTGGTGCCGCGGGTCAACCGGGGCGACGAGGCGATCTATCTCTCCAGCCGGCAGGACGACCGCCTTTTCTTCGTCATCCCCTGGGGGGAGCTGTCGCTCATCGGCACCACCGATACCGATACCGACCGGCCGCCTGAAGAGACGGTCGCCACGCCCGAGGACATCGACTATCTGCTCGCCGAGTCGGCCCGTCACCTCCAGGGAGCGTCGCTGACGCGGGACAGCGTGGTCGCCTCGTTCGCCGGTCTGCGGCCGCTGGTCGCCGATACCCGCGATACGGCGTCGAACGTCTCCCGGGAGCACCGTATTTTCGAGTCGGAGAGCGGCCTGTTGTCGGTCGGCGGGGGCAAGTACACCACGTACCGGGCGGTGGCCCGGGAAGTGGCCGACCTTATCGTTGACCGGCTCGGGCGGGGCGATCGCAACTGCCGAACGGCGCGGCTGCCGCTGCCGGGAGGGGAGCCGTTCGACGGCGGCCAGGTCGCCTCGGCGCTTGAGGCCCTCGGGCTGGAGAGGACGATTGCCGCCGGTCTGATCGAGCGATACGGGTCGCGGATGACAGAACTGGTCGCGCGTGCCGAGCAGGACCGGAGTCTCCTCGTGCCGGTCGCCGCCGGTTCGCCGTTGACCGCGCTCGAGGTTGATTACGCCGTACTGAACGAGCAGGCGACGAACCCCGGAGACATCCTGCGGCGGCGGACCGGCCTGGCCCTGGAAGCGGGGCGTGGCCTCGCCGAAGTGGAGAGCGTTGCCGCCCGGATGCAGGCGCTGCTCGGGGCCGACGATGACAGCAAACGGAAGTGGATCACGAATTATCGGGACGCCAACCGGCGCAACGGGAGGAAATGATGGAATTTATCGTCAAGAAGGGGGCCGCAACCAGGCTGAAGTGCAGTCTCCTGGTGGTCGGCGTGTATCAGGGCAAAGCCGGCAAGGGCGTGGTGGCCGATATCGACGCGGCCGCCGGGAAGCCGTTGCGCAAGGCGCTCCGCTCCGGCGAGTTCAAGGGGACACCGGGGCAGCTGCTGACCGTTTCGCCGGCAAGCGGGCTCGGCGCGAAGCGGGTGGTGTTCGTCGGCCTCGGCAAGGAGGCCGATGCCACCGGAGAGGTTCTTCGCCGGGCGGCCGGCGCCGCCCGGCAGCGGGCGAAGGATGCCCGCGTCGCCGACCTTGCCGTGGTTCTTGACAGCTTCGCCTTGAAGCGGGCGCCGGTTGCCGAGCGCGCCCGTATCGTCGCCGAGGGGCTGCTGCTCGGCGGCTACCGCTTCGACCGCTACCAGACCGACGAGGAGGCGAAGAAGGGCGGAGCGCCGCAGGAGGCGACCCTGCTGATCGGGTCGGGCAAGGATGCGGAGGATGTCCGCTCCGGGGTCGGGTCGGCCGCGGCGATCTGCCGCGGCGTCATCCTCGCCCGCGACCTTGTGAACGAGCCGGGGAACGTCAAGTCCCCGGAGTTTCTGGCGCAGCAGGCCGCCGCCGCGGGGAAGGAGGCCGGCTTCAGATGCACCATCCTGAAGCAGCCGGAAATCGAAAAAGAGAACATGGGTGCCCTGCTCGGCGTCGCCCAGGGGAGCGCGCGCGAGCCGCGCCTGATCGTCATGGAGTACGACGGCGGCAACAAGGGGGAGGCCCCGGTCGCCCTGATCGGCAAGGGGGTGGTCTTCGACTCCGGCGGCATCTCGATCAAGCCGTCGGAGGGGATGGACGAGATGAAGATGGACATGGGGGGCGGGGCCGCCGTCATCGGCACGCTGGTCGCTGCCGCCCGGCTGAAGCTGCCGGTCAACCTGGTCGGGATCGTCCCGGCGGTCGAGAACATGCCGTCCGGCACGGCGATCCGTCCCGGCGATATCCTTACCTCCGCCTCCGGCAAGACCATCGAGGTGCTCAACACCGACGCCGAGGGGCGGCTGATCCTCGCTGACGCCCTCCATTACGCGGCCCGCTTCAAGCCGAAGACGGTGATCGACCTGGCGACCCTGACCGGCGCCTGCATCATCGCCCTCGGGCACCACGCCACCGCCGTTCTCGGCAACGACGACCGGCTGGTCCGGGAACTGATCGCCGCCGGCGAGCGTTCCGGCGAGCGCGCCTGGCAGCTGCCGCTCTGGCCCGAGTACGCCGAGCAGATCAAGAGCGACGTCGCCGATGTCAAGAACGTCGGCGGCCGACCGGCCGGCACCATCACCGCCGCCGCCTTCCTGCAGAAGTTCGCCGAGGATTACACCTGGGCACACCTCGATATCGCCGGGACGGCCTGGATGGAGTCGGCCAGGCCGTGCTACCCCAAGGGGGGGACCGGGGTCGGGGTCAGGTTGCTGATCGCCTACCTGCAGGGGTTGAAGTAGGTAAAAAAGCGGGTGCCGGCTTTCAGAATTCGGGTGAATCCTGAAAGCATTTTCCGGGGACGCCTTCCCGAACGTCGGGAGGTGTCCCCCTGTTTTGGATGAAGACTGTCAGGCGATTCTGACCAGTTTTCGGGTTGCCTGGAGCCGGAACTCCGAAGCCCGACGCCCTCATTGTTGCATCCGGCTTTCCCCTTGACATCACCCCCCTCCCTTGCTAACGTGCTCGTTTGGAAAGTCGCCGGAAGCAGCTGAATTGCTGCGCCGGAGCGTCGTTTCGGATGCCTTATGAAAGTTCTTGTCGCCGACAAATTTGCCATCGAGGGGCTGCGGGTTTTCGAGGAGACCGAGGGGGTCGAGCTCGACTACCAGCCCGGTCTCTCCAGGGCCGAGCTGCTCGAGAAGGTCGCCGATGCCGATGCCCTGGTGGTCCGCGGCGGCACTCGCGTGAGCGAGGAGGTGTTCGAGGCGGGCCGGCAGCTCAAGGTCGTCGGCCGGGCCGGCATCAGCATCGAGAACATGGACCTGGAGGCGGCCAACCGCAAGGGGGTGGTGGTGATGAACACCCCGTTCGGCAGCACGACAACGACCGCCGAACACACCATCGCCATGCTGCTGGCCCTTGCCCGCCAGATCCCGGCCGCCAGCCAGTCGACCAAGGCCGGCCGCTGGGAAAAGGACCGCTTCATCGGCGTCGAGATCAGCGGCAAGACCTTCGGCGTCATCGGCGCCGGCAAGATCGGCCAGCTGGTCGTCGAGCGGGCCATCGGCCTGAAGATGCGGGTCATCGTCTACGATCCCTACGTGGCCGAGGAGGCTGTCCGGCAGATGGGGGCGGAGAAGGTCGAGTTCGAGGAGCTTCTCGCCCAGGCCGACTTCATCAGCCTGCACGTGCCGCTCAATCCGGAAACACGTTACCTGTTCAACGCCGAGACCCTGCAGAGGGTCAAGCCGGGCTGCCGCATCGTCAACTGCGCCATGGGCGGACTGATCGACGAGAAGGCGCTGGCCGATGCGATCCGGTCCGGCCGGGTGGCCGGCGCGGCCCTCGACGTCTTCGCCCAGGAGCCGCCGGAGAAGGACAATCCGCTCTGGAGCCTCGACGAGGTCATCTGCACGCCGCACCTGCGGGCGGCGACCATCGACGCCCAGATCAACGTCACCGTGCAGATCGCCCGCCAGGTGGTCGACTTCCTGCGGCGGGGCGTCGTCGTCAACGCCCTCAACGTGCCGTCGGTCGGCGCCGACCTGCTCGAAGAGATCCGCCCCTATGTCGAACTGGCGGAGAAGCTCGGCATGTTCCAGGCGCAGCTGTACGCCCAGGGGTTGCAGAAGGTCACGGTCGAGTTCGCCGGCGATGTCACCCGGCATCCGGTCGAGCAGCTGACCATGGCCGCCCTCAAGGGGCTTCTGACACCGGTCCACGGCTCGATGGTCAATTACGTCAACGCGCCGCACCTGGCGAAGGAGATGGGGATCGATATCGTCGATGCCCGCAGCACCGCGACCGGCGGCTTCTCCAGCCTGATCCGCCTGACGGTGGTCGGCTCGGATGGGGAGGGGAGCGTCGCCGGCGCCCTGTTCGGCGAGGACGACTACCGTATCGTCTCGATCAACAAGCACCACGTCGAAACGGTGCCGGACGGATATATCCTGGTCATTCACAACGAGGACAAGCCGGGAGTGATCGCCACCCTCGGCCAGGTGCTGGCCGACGCCGGCATCAATATCGCCATGATGAACCTGTCGCGCAAGAAGATCGAGGGGAAGGCGGTCTCCCTCATCAGCGTCGACAGCGAAATACCGGAGACGGTACTGGAGACCCTGCGCGGCAAGGAGCATATCCTGTCGGCGGTGCAGGTCTGCCTCTGATACGGAACGGTCAATGAACGAACGGAGTGTAATGCCGGGCGATATCTCCCTGCCGAAGGGGGTCAAGGATTTTCTCCCCCTCAAGGCGGCGAAGATCGTCTACCTGCGCCAGACGCTGCTCGATATCTTCAGCCGCTGGGGGTTCCGGCCGGTGATTCCGCCGGCGATGGAGTATCTCAACGTCCTCGAGCGCGGCCTCGGCAAGGCGCTGCAGGAGAAGGTTGTCCGCTTCGACGACCGCCAGTCGGGCCAGCTGGTCGCCATCACCCCCGACATCACCCCGCAGGTGGCGCGCATCGTCGCCACCCGCATGCGCGAGATGCCGCTGCCGCTGCGCCTGAGCTACTACGGGCGCGCCCTGCGCCACGAGGAGCAGCAGCAGGGGAAGGACCGGGAGATCTTCCAGGCCGGGGTCGAGCTGTACGGGGTTGACGGCGCCGAGGCCGACGCCGAGATGATCGCCATGGCGATCGAATCGCTGCGGGCCCTCGGTGTCGAGGCGTTCAGCATCGACATCGGCCAGGTCGAGTTCTCGCGCGGCGTCATGGAGCAGGTCGACCTGCCCGAGGCGCAGCTGCAGCAGATCAGCGACGCCATCGCCCACAAGGACAGCACCGGCCTGCGCCGCCTGCTCGCCGAGACCGACCTGCCCGACGGCGTCAGGGACGAGGTGCTCGCCCTGCCGCGCCTTTTCGGCGGCCGCGAAGTGCTCGACCGGGCGGCCACGGTGGTCGGCAGCGAGCGTTCCGTCCGCGCCCTCGACAACCTGCGCCGGGTGCTCGAGGTGCTCGAGGTCTACGGCCTCGCCGATTACGTCACCTTCGACCTCGGCGAGACGCGCGGGCTCGATTACCACACCGGCATCACCTTCCAGGGGTACCTCGCCGGATACGGCCAGGCGGTCTGCGCCGGCGGTCGCTACGACAAGCTGACCGCGGTGTACGGCTACCCGGTGCCGGCCACCGGGTTCACCTTCAACCTGCTCAACCTGCTGTTCGCCCTCGACCGGAGGCTCGACGCGATGGTCGATCCGTCGACCGACCTGCTGATCAGCCAGTCGGGAGAAAACAAGGAGCTGGCGCAGAAGATCGCCCGGGAGGTTCGCCGGCAGGGGTACTCCGCGGCCCGCGACATGGTCCGCCGCGATTTCGAGGCGACGGTCGCCTACGCCCGGAAGATGAATTTCCGTTATGTCATGAATGTCGACGGCAACGGCCGGGATGTCTCCCTGCATTGCCTGGTCGACAATACGGACAGGACCCTGCCGGTGGCGGATGTCCTGTCGGGAAATATCGAGCTGTAGTTGCTCGTTTCAGGAGAGATCGATGTCTAATCTGGTTATTATCGGCGCCCAGTGGGGCGATGAAGGCAAGGGGAAGGTCGTCGACATCTACACCGAGTACGCCGACGACGTGGTCCGTTTCCAGGGAGGGAACAATGCCGGTCACACCCTGGTGGTCGGCGAGGAGAAGATCATCCTCCACCTGATCCCCTCCGGGATCCTGCACGAAGGGAAGCGCTGCATCATCGGCAACGGCGTGGTGCTCGACCCGAAGATCTTCCTGCAGGAGATCGAGGGGCTGAAGAAGCGCGGCTATCTCAAGGACGACAGCCAGCTGCTGGTCGACGGCAACGTCCACGTCATCATGCCGTATCACAAGGTGATCGACATCGCCCGCGAGGAGAAGAAGGGGGACAAGAAGATCGGCACCACCGGCCGCGGCATCGGCCCGGTCTACGAGGACAAGATCGGCCGCCGCGGCATCCGCATCAACGACCTGATCCGTCCCGAATCCTTCGCCCGCAAGCTGAAGGAGGTGCTGCCGGAGAAGAACTTCTTCATCGAGAAATTCCTTGGCGGCGAGCCTCTCGACGAGCAGGCGATCATCGACGAGTATTCCGCCTATGCCAGGGAACTGGAGAAATACGTCGGTTGCGCCTCGACCGAGATCAGCGACAGCATCGATGCCGGCAAGCGGGTGCTGTTCGAGGGGGCCCAGGGGAGCCTGCTCGACATCGACCACGGCACCTACCCGTTCGTCACCTCCTCCTCGACGGTCGCCGGCGGCGTCTGCACCGGCAGCGGCATCGGGCCGCGGCACATCAACAACGTCGTCGGCATCACCAAGGCCTACGTCACCCGCGTCGGCGGCGGGCCGTTCCCGACCGAGCTGCACGACGAGATGGGCGAGCGGATCCGCCAGGCGGGGGCCGAATTCGGCTCCACCACCGGCCGGCCGCGCCGCACCGGCTGGTTCGACGCCGTCGCCCTGCGCGAGGCGGTGCGGGTTAACGGCCTGACCGGTCTCGCCATCACCAAGCTCGACGTGCTCAACGATCTCGAGACCATCAAGATCTGCACCGCCTACAGCTACCGCGGCGAGCTGCTCGAGACCTTCCCGCGCGACTTCGAGATTCTCAAGGACTGCACCCCGGTGTACGAGGAGGTCGAAGGGTGGCAGGCCGACATCTGCAACGCCAAGAAGATGCAGGACCTGCCGGCGAAGACCCGGGCCTATATCGACAAGATCGCCGAGGTCACCGGCTGCCCGATCGTGCTGGTTTCGGTCGGTCCGCGCCGCGACCAGACCATCCAGCTGACCAATCCGTTCGGCTGATGGCCGGGCGCGATTTCCGGGGAGAAACCCGCGGAAAAAAGGGTTGACTTCTCAGGGGCGATTGAGTATAAATTCAAACCTTGCGTGCCGCTAGCTCAGTAGGTAGAGCATCTGACTTTTAATCAGATGGTCGTAGGTTCGATC
>JBFHOZ010000006.1:0-28519 GCA_041592975.1 Desulfuromonadales bacterium | reverse complement strand
CGAACCGGACCGCTCGAAGGAAGACAAGGAAGACAAGGAAGACAAGGAAGACAAGGAAGACAAGGAAGACAAGAAGAAGGCCGCGCCGGCCAAAAAGAAGGAAGCCGCCAGACCGGCGCCGGAGAAGAAGGATGAAGAAGAGCCTGCCCCGGCTGCGCCTGCACCGAAGCCGCAATCCTCCTCCGCCAGGTCGGCCCCGGTACGCGATTACGGCCCGGTCGAGCGGAAAAAGATGACGCCCATCCGCAAGAAGATCGCCGAGCGTCTGCTCGCCGCCCGTCAGCAGACGGCGATGCTGACGACCTTCAACGAGGCCGACATGTCGCGGGTCATCGCCCTGCGCGAGAAGCACCAGGATCAATTCAACAAGAAGCACGGCGTCAAGCTCGGCTTCATGTCATTCTTCATCAAGGCCTCCGTCGAGGCGCTCAAGGAGTTCCCGCTGGTCAACGCCAGCATCGACGGCGACGAGATCGTCTACCACAACTACTACCATGTCGGCGTCGCCATCGGCACCGAACGGGGGCTGGTGGTGCCGGTAATCCGCGACGCCGACACGCTCCACTTCGCCGACATCGAACAGGCCATCGCCGGCTTCGCCGACAAGGCCAAGGACGGCAAGCTCGACATGTCCGACCTCGAGGGTGGGACCTTCACCATCAGCAACGGCGGCGTCTACGGGTCGGTGTTGAGCACGCCGATCCTCAACCCGCCGCAGAGCGGGGTGCTCGGCATGCACGCCATCCAGAAGCGCCCGGTGGTCGTCGCCGACGAGATCGTCGTCCGGCCGATCATGAAGCTCGCCCTGAGCTACGACCACCGCATCATCGACGGGCGCGAGGCGGTCGGATTCCTGAAACTGATCAAGGAATACATCGAGGACCCGGAGGAGATGCTGCTCGAAATGTAGGAGTTCCGTGCCGGACGTCGCCGCCCGGCTTCCGGGCCCATCAATCCGCCTGAAGACAATAGTGGCCCAACAGATCGAAATTTGAAACTATGGCCGAAGAACAGAAAACCGAACAGCTCAGCCGCAGCGAAGTCATCACCGCCCTGGTTCACTACTACCGGGCCGAGGCGCAGCGCAGCCTCGCCTGGCGCGAGCGGCTCGACCGGACCACCAACTGGGCGGTCGGCGCCACCGCCGCCTTTCTCGGCTTCGGCTTCAGCCACCCCGAGTTTCCGCACACCTTCTTCCTCTTCGGCGTTGCCATCATCTACACCCTGCTGCTGGTCGAGGCGCGCCGCTTCCGCTTCTACGACGCCTACGAGTACCGGGTGCGGCTGCTGCACCAGAACTTCATCTACCACGTCGTCGCCCACGGCACCCTGAGCGACGACCCCGGCCTCGAGGGGAGCGGCGCCTACTGGCGGGCCGAGCTCGCCTCGGACCTGCGCTATCCCCAGTACAAGATGAACAGGCGCTACGCCCTCGGCCGCCGCATCGGCGCCAACTACATCTACCTGTTCAGCATCCTGCTCGCCGGCTGGCTGATGAAGATCAAGCTCCACCCGCAGATCGCCGACAGCTGGGACGGGTACCTCGAACAGGCCGCGGTCGGCACTTTCTCCGGATGGTTCACGTTCGGGTTCATGATCCTGTTTTACGCCCACCTGCTCGTACTGATGCTCAAGGGCAAGCACGAACGGGGGGGCCGCGACCTGCTCCACCCCTTCCGGGAACCGGAATAGATCGCGGAAAATCCATGCGTTGCTGCGAGCAAGATGTTCAAGAACCCTTGGGGGATCAGGGAAGAGTTGCAGAGGAGGAATTGGAAACTGTAACTGAGGGCGATGAACTTTACGCTTTTTGACAACTGATTGCGGGGACAGGACAGCCCCCTTATCTTTACTTACAAACCCTGCCTTCCGGGGCTACTCGATCAGCCCCGCCTCCTTGTAGTACCGCACCGCACCCGGATGCAGCGGCGCCGAGAGCCCCTGCAGCATGTTCTCCCGGGTGAGCACCGAATAGGCCGGATGCCGTGTTTTGAACTCCTCGAGGTTCTCGAACACCTCCCTGACGATCGCGTAAACGGTCTCTTCGTCGACATCGGCGGAGGTGCAGAAGGTTGCCTTCACCCCGAAGCCGGGGACGTTCCCCCGGTTGGCCGCTCCGGGGTAGAACGAGATCGGGATTTCCGACGGGGCGTAGTACGAGTGCGCGGCCACCAGCTTGTCGACAACCGCCCTGTCGATCTCGACGAAGCGGGTCTTGCGCCGGCCGGAAGTCGCCTCCCGGAAGGACTCGTTCGGGTGGCCGACCGTGTAGAAGTAGGCGTCGACCTTCCTCTCCTGCAGCAGTTCGGCGGCCTCGGCGGAGCGAAGGTCCTCGGCTTTGAGGTCCTTGGCGGGGTCGAGGCCGGCGGCGCGCAGCACTTCCATGGCGTTTCCCTGCTGCCCCGACCCGGGGTTGCCGATGATCACCGTCTTGCCGCGGAGATCGTCGAGGCTGCTGATCTGCGCGTCGACGGCGGCCAGCAGGGTGATCGTTTCGGAGTGGATGGAGAAGACCGCGCGCAGCTTCTTCTGCGGCCGCCCCTCCCAGTCGCCAAGGCCGTTGAACGCCTGGTACTGCCGGTCGGACTGGACGATGCCGAATTCGAGGTCGCCGGCCATGATGGCGTTGACGTTGAACACCGAGCCGCCGGTCGACTCGACCGTGGCCCGCAGGTTGTAATCGGCGTGCTTCTTGTTGACCATCTTGCTGATGGCGATTCCGGTCGGGTAGTAGACGCCGGAAACACCGCCGGTGCCGATGGTCACGTATTGGGTTCGCGACAGGGACGATGCGGGGAAAAGCAGGATGACGATAACGGCGACGGAGAGGTGCTTCAGTGTCCTGGTCATATCATGCCTCGCGATCGGGTTGGTTTGGCCGGCGGGCCGGGAGGGTCACTCCCCGTTTTTCTGCGGCGGAACGATGACCACCGTCCTCAGGGCCTTGCGCAGGATCTTTTCGGCGACGCTGCCGAGAAACGCGTAATGCAGCGCCCCTTTGCTGTGGCTGCCGAGGACGATCATGTCGGCATCGATCCGGTCAGCGGCCGCAAGGATGGTCGGCGCCGGCTCGCCGTGGCAGACCTCGATTTCCGGCGGATGGACGATCTCCTCCTCGAGCAGCTCGGCCTCCTTCAGGGTAATCTCCTGCAACTGTTTCCGGGTCTTCTCGGCCAGTTCGGCCTCGTTCTTCCGGTTCAGTTTCGCCAGCTTGTCGGCCCCCATGGTCAGCGCCACCATGTTGAGCACCGCCGGATCGACCGTCGGCATGACATGCAGCACGTGGACCCGGGCATGGAACTTGACGCCGAGGTGGAGGGCATAGCGGATGACATCGGACGACTCCCTGCTCATGTCCTTTGCCACGAGGATGTTCCTGATTCGGATCGTCATTCTCTCCTCCCTTGTCCCTGCGACGAAAACATTATACCGCAGCCGCAGCCCGCTCGCTCTGGCGTCGACGCCGCAGCTGGATGAGCCAGACCAGGCAATACAGGACCGCCGCCGGGATGTACATGAATTCCTTCGGCAGCCGCCTGGCCGGAATCTGGATATTGAGGATCTCCTGGTCGAAGTCGATCCCGGCCTTTTCGGCGGCGCTGGCGAACATGACGTTGTCGACGAACACCCGACCGTCCTCCTCCCGGGTTTCGAATCCGACCCCCTGAAGCCTCTCCGCTCCGGTCGGCTCGTCGCCGATCGTCAGCATGATCGTCTTGGTGAAGACCTTGCCGCTCAGTTTCTCCCCTTTGAGCTCGAGTCGGAGCGCCGACCCGGGATCCATCTCGCCGACCCACTGCTCGAGCTGGCCCGGAGGCTCTTCGATCAGCGGCGGGAAGACCTCGTCCCAGATCAGTCCGGGCCGGAACAGGATCAGCGCCACCAGCAGCAGCGCGGCCGTCTCCCATATCCGCGATCGGGTCAGGAAATACCCCTGGGTGGCGGCGGCGAAGGCGATCATCGCCATGACCGCGGCGACGATCACCACCAGCAGGTGATACCAGTGGTCGATGCCGATCATCAGCAGCTGGGTGTTGAAGATGAACATGAACGGCAGCACCGCCGTCCGGATATCGTAGATGAATCCCTGAATACCGGTCTGGATCGGATCGCCGCCGGAGATGCCGGCGGCGGCGAAGGCGGCCAGGCCGACCGGTGGTGTGTCGTCGGCGAGGATGCCGAAATAGAAGACGAACAGGTGCACCGCGATCAGCGGCACGATCAGGCCGTTCTGGGCGCCGAGGTCGACGATGACCGGAGCCATCAGGGTCGAGACGACGATATAGTTGGCGGTCGTCGGCAGCCCCATGCCGAGAATCAGGCTGATCACCGCGGTGAAGATCAGGATCAGCATCAGGTTGCCGCCGGAGATGAACTCGACGAACTCGGTCATGACCAGGCCGATACCGGTCAGGGTGACGGTGCCGACGACGATTCCGGCCGCCGCGGTGGCGACGCCGATGCCGATCATGTTGCGGGCGCCGGCGACCATGCCGTCGATCAGGTCGGTAAAGCCATGGCCGAAGGTGAACTGCTCCCCCCGTATCTTGCGGAAAAAACCCTTCATCGGCCTCTGGGTCAGCAGGATGACGATCATCAGGACCGTCGCCCAGTAGGCCGACAGGGCAGGCGACAGCCGCTCGACCACCAGGCACCACATCAGCACGACGATCGGCAGCAGGAAGTAGAGGCCGGACTGGGCCGTCTCCCGCAGCGGCGGGAGTTCCTTGATTTCGTGGCTGATCTCCAGCTCGGGAACGCGGCAGGAGACCCAGAGCAGCAGCGTATAGGCGGCGGCCAGCAGCACGATGACGATGTAGATCGTCGCGCCCCCGGCGACTGTCTTGATCCAGCCGAGACCGTAATAGGTGATGCCGCCGATGATGATCAGCGACAGCACGGTGAACAGAAAGGAGAGCAGGCGCTGGCGGAAACTCCGCACGACCGCGCGCCGCATCCCCTCGAGCCCCATCTTGCTCGCTTCGAGGTGGACGATGTAGACCAGGGCGATATAGGAGATGACCGCCGGCAGAAAGGCGTGCTTGATGACGTCGATATAGGAGATGCCGACGTACTCGACCATCAAAAAGGCGGCCGCCCCCATGACCGGCGGCATCAGCGGGCCGTTGGTCGAGCAGGCGACCTCGATCGCGCCGGCCTTCTCCGCCTTGAAGCCGACCTTCTTCATCAATGGAATGGTGAAGGTGCCGGTGGTGACGACGTTGGCGATCGACGAACCGGAGACCAGGCCGGTGAGCCCGGAGGAGACCACCGCCGCCTTGGCCGGGCCGCCGCGCAGGTGGCCGAGGGCGGCGAAGGAGGTGCGGATGAAGTAGTTCCCCGCGCCGGCGGCCTCGAGCAGCGCGCCGAACAGCACGAACATGAAAACCATGCTGGTCGAGACGCCGAGGGCGACGCCGAAGACCCCCTCGGTTCCGAGCCAGTAGTGGGACATCCCCTTTGAGAGGCTCGCCCCCTTGTGGGCGATGACGTCCGGCATGTACTGGCCGCCGAAGGTGTAGAGGATGAAGACCGCCGCGACGACCATCAACGGCGGTCCGAGCGCCCGGCGGGTCGATTCGAGCAGCAGGACCAGGCCGACCGCCGCGACCACCAGGTCGGTGGTCGTCGGGTTGCCGGGCCGGGTGGCCAGGGATGCGTAGAAGATGTACAGGTACGACGCGCAGAAGGCTCCGACCAGGCCGAGGGCCCAGTCCTGTACCGGGATGTATCGGGTCGGCGAGCGCTTGAAAGTCGGAAAGGCGGTGAACGAGAGGAAGATGGCGAAGGCGAGATGAACCGCCCGGGCCTCGGTGTCGTTCAGCACCAGGATATTGAACATGAACGGCAGCGGCGAAGCGTACCAGAGCTGGAACAGGGTCCAGGCGAGCGGGACGAAGAACAACACCTTTTTCGGAAACGCGCCGGTCGGGTTTCTGGCCCCGGACTCGGTTTCGGCGACCATATCCTGAAGTTCCTGTTCGCTCTTGGCGGGCTCAATTGTATCGGTCATCACGACACCCCTTCAAGCAATAGACAGAGCAACCCCGCATGAAACGGGTCAACTTGATGAATATAGCGCATTCGAGGCGCGATGTAAAAAAAGTGCACCGCTTGCACGGTGCACTTTTCACTTCGCGTGGCGATGGGTTACATCAGGCCCGCTTCCTTGTAGTACTTGATGGCTCCCTTGTGCAGGGGCGCGGAGAGGCCATCCTTGATCATCTCCTCCCTCTTCAGGTTCTCGAACGCCGGGTGCAACTTCTTGAAGTCCTCGAAGTTCTCGAAAACCGCCTTGACGACGTTGTAGATGACCTTCTCCGGCACCTTGGCCGACGTGACGAAGGTGGCGCCGACGCCGAAGGTCTTGACGTCCGCGTCGGTGCCGCGGTACATGCCGCCGGGGATCGTCGCCGTCCGATAGTAGGAGTTCTCCTTGATCAGCTTGTCGACCGCCGGGCCGGTGACGTTGACCAGAACCGAATCGCAGGAGGTGGTCGCCTCCTTGATCGAACCGTTCGGGTGGCCGACGACATAGACCATGGCGTCAACCTTGTTGTCGCACAAAGCGCTGGCCTGCTCGGCCGCCTTGAGCTCGGAGGCGAGCTTCAAATCCTCGATCTTCATCCCCATGGCCTCCATCAGCACCTCCATGGTGCCGCGCTGTCCGGAGCCGGGGTTGCCGATATTGACCCGCTTCCCTTTGATATCCTGGAAATTCCTGATGCCGGAATCGGCCCGGGCGACCATGGTGAACGGCTCGGGATGGACCGAGAAGACGGCGCGCAGGTCCTTGTTGGGACCCTGCTCCTCGAACTGGCTGGTGCCGTAATAGGCGTGATACTGCCAGTCGGACTGGGCGACCCCCATGTCGAGCTCGCCGGCGGCGATGGTGTTCAGATTGTAAACCGACCCGCCGGTCGATTCGACCGAGCAGCGGATGCCGTGTTCGCTGCGGGTCTTGTTGACCAGCCGGCAGATCGCACCGCCGGTCGGATAGTAGACGCCGGTGACCCCGCCGGTGCCGATGGTGACGAACTGGCTGTCGGCCGCCGGCGACGGCTGCGGCGCGAAAGCCAGAGCAACTGCAACTGCTGTGATCAGTCCCAAAAATCTTTTCATGTCATGCCTCCTTCAGTGGATAGAACGTCCTGGTGGTCAATAGAAACAAAGAATAAACATTATAGCAGCAGGAGTTCGGTATGCAACGATTGTTTGCCGGCATCAAACACGGGTTTTTTTCGACAGAACAACCGGCAACCGCCCTACGCCTCACCGGCTTCCTCCGGTTCGCAGAATGAGTTGATCCTCCGGATGAAGGCGGTGAGCAGCCCGAAATTGCGGCGGTTGAACTCGAACGCCAGGCGCGGCAGCGACATCAGGTCGGGCTGGTCCTTCTCCTTCTCGAAGGGGCCGGTCAGCCTGAAGCGGCTGCCGGGGGCGAGGATCTCCCCGAACTCGCTGCCAAGGATGCCGAGCTGCTCCGAATCGAGAGGGGAGTTGAGGCGGATGACGAAGGTGTCGCCGACAAAGCGGCTCGAGTGATAGACCCGGTAGAAGTCGTCGATCACCTGCACCGCCTCGGTCGCGTCGCGGGTGATGGTGAACAGGCCGAAATCCTCTCCCGAAATCAGCCCTCGCCTGAGCAGGCTGTCCTTGACGAACCGGAACCAGGCCTCCCAGTAGTCGCCCCCTTCGTCGTCGATCAGCACCAGGGGGATCGGCGGGTTCTTGCCGGTCTGGATCAGGGTCAGCACCTCCATCGCCTCGTCGAGGGTGCCGAACCCGCCCGGGAACAGGGCGACGGCATCCGCCTCCTTGAGAAAGGCGACCTTGCGGTTGAAGAAATACTGGTACACGAGGACCTTGTCGCTTTTCGACATCACCGGGTTGGTGTCCTGCTCGAACGGCAGCCTGATGTTGACGGCGAAGGAGTTGTCGGCGCCGGCCCCTTCATTGCCGGCCTGCATGATCCCGCCGCCGCCGCCGGTGATGACCATATACCCTTTTTCGACCAGCATCCGCGAGAAAGCGACGCATTTCCGGTAGATCGGCTCCTCCGGCCCGGTCCGGGCCGAACCGAAAATCGTCACCTTGCGCTTGTGCCGGTAGGGACCGAAGATTTTGCTGGTGTAGCGCATCTCCTTCATCGTCGTCCGCATCTGCTTGAGGTCGGCGAGGTAATCGATGTCGTGGCCGGCCTTCAGGGCGCTGATGATCATCTCCCGAATGATGCGCGGATGGTTGACGCCGACCAGCTTCATCAGCTCGGCGATGCGTCCCTCGATTTCCGGACTGTTCTGCTTGAAATTCAGTTCCATGATGCTCTCCAGGTTGACTCGGTGGAAGGAATCGACGAATGTCACATTGTATCACTGGACTGACGACGGTCCAGGTAGGACGGAAGGGGCTCCCCCCGGACCAGGATGCCGTTCATGCCGGCGCCGGCGTAGCGGGCACGGAAGACTTCGTATTCGGAGCGGATCTCTCCTTCGAGACGGTAGAACTGCGCGCGCGACTCCGGCGACAGCCGTTCCTCGATCCGGTCACAGATGAAGGAGATGCAGTTGAAAGGGCGCAAGCCGGGCGGAAACTGGCAGCCGTCGACGCCGCCGTACGGGCAATCGTGGCTGAAATCGGGTTCCGGCAGCGGTTCGCCTGACGCCAGAACGGCGAGGAGGTTGGTCAGGTTGGGGTGGAATTTGCCGTGACCGCAGCACTCCCCCCGACAGGCGCGGCAGATGTCTCTGCCGCCGGCAGCGAGGAAATGCCGATGAAGGGCCTCCTGCAGCCTGACGAGGCGACGGACATGCGCGTCGACCCATGCCTTCTCGTCGGCACCGAGGGCCTGCCATTCGGAGGAGACCCGCCCGACGATGTCCTGCCAGAGGCGATGGTCCTGGTGTGCGGTCATAGATCTTCCGGGAGGAAAAAAGTGGCTGAAGAAGGCCGTAAGCCGGGTTCTGTCCCCTTCCCCGGTTACCCGCGGGAAGGGTGATGACCATTCATCTAGGGCTGCCGTTGCCGGCAGCCTCGAGCGGCCAACCCGGAAGCTTCGGACGGGCCGTCCTCGAACGCTTCCCTATTCGGCCTTGCTCCGGATGGGGTTTGCCGAGCATCCGGCGTCGCCGCCGGACCTGGTGAGCTCTTACCTCACCCTTTCACCCTTACCTGCAAATCGCAGGCGGTCTCCTCTCTGTGGCACTTTCCCTGGGGTCGCCCCCGGTCCCCGTTAGGGACCATCCTGCCCTGCGGAGCCCGGACTTTCCTCTCGCCCGCAAAGCGGGCCAGCGGCCATCTGGCCTTCTTCAGCCACGGCAACGGTTGCAGTTCTATTCTATACGGCCGCGGGATCCAGAAACAACATGCGGTTGCAGTGCGGGCAGCTCTGGATATCGACGGCGTTGAACAGGCTGTTGAACAGCTGCGGCGGCAGATGCATGTGGCAGCCGAGACAGGTCCCCTGCCGCGCCTCGACGACGGCGACACCGGCCCGCCGGTCGAGCAGCATCTCGTACCGCTTGCGCAGCGGTGTCGGCAGTTTCTCCAGAAATCCGTCGCGCCGTCCGTCCCCCTCGCTCAACACCTTGTCGCACGCCTCGATGGCCGCCCGGATTTCCGCCTGTCGCGCGGCGACACCGCTGCCCAGCTCGGCCAGTTGGTTCGCCTTTTCGTCGCGCTCGGCAGCCAGAGCCGCCATCTGCGCGTCAAGCCGCTCGACCTTCTCCCTGATGTCCTTGTTCATCTTCTTGGCGGCGTCGACTTCCTTGAGCAGGGCGACATACTCCTTCTGGGTCTTGATCGTCGGCAAACGCTCTTCGGCCCGCCTGATGTTCCCCTCCTCCACCAGCATGTCCTGGGCCAGGTCCTTGCGCTGCCCTTCGAGCGCCTCGATCTCGGCGTTGAGACGGTCGACCATCTCCTGCACCTTGCCGAGGTCGGCATTGATCGTCGCCTGCTCCTGCTCGAGGAGGCTTTTCCCCCGACGCTTCTCGATCAGCTCCTGATCCAGTTCCTGCAAATCCCGCAACAGCTCCAGCTCTTCTAGCACGTGCTTTCCTCCCGTCTTTCTTTTTAAACGATCCTGACCGGCTCCTGCTCGCAGCTCAGCGGCAAAAGTTCGATCGCGAATCCCCGTTTCTCTATCCGCTTTGCGAGCTGCCTTGTCAGCCCGTCGATCATGATCCGTTCGGTAGCGAAGTGCCCGGCGTCGATCAGGGCGATGCCGAGACTTTCGGCGATCCGGGCATCGTGGTACTTGACGTCACCGGTCACCAGCAGGTCGGCTCCCTGGCGGTGGGCCGCCGCGAGCAGGGAGGCGCCGCTCCCCCCGCAGACCGCCACCTTGGCGATCTGTCGATCGCCGGCGCCGACGACCCGGAGATGCCCGGCGCCGAGAGCCGACTTGACCCGGGCGGCATAGGCATCGAGCGGCACCGCTTCCGACAGCCGGCCGATCCGGCCGAGGCCGACATCTGCGCGGCCGTTGACGATCGGGTAGATGTCGTAGGCGGGCTCCTCGTAAGGGTGCGCCTTGAGCATCCTGGTCACCACCCGGCCAAGCGATTCCTTCGGCACCACCGTTTCCAGGCGGGCCTCGGCCACCGTCTCGTCATGCCCGGCTTGGCCGACAAAGGGGGAACTCCCTTCCTGCGGCCGGAAGGTGCCGGTGCCGGCGACCCGGAACGAACAGCGATCATAGGCGCCGATGTGCCCGGCGCCGGCGGCGAACAGGGCGTCGGCGACCGCCTCCCTGTACTCCTCCGGAACGAACACCGCCAGCTTGAACAGCATCCCCTCGGGCATCTCCAGCGGTCCGCATCGCTCAAGACCGAGAGATTCGGCGAGCCAGTCGTTGAGGCCGTCCCGGGCGCGGTCGAGGTTGGTGTGGGCCGAGACGATGGCGACGTTCTCGCGGATCGCCCGCATCACCAGCCGGCCGGTTCCATCGGTCGGCGATACCTGCTTCAGCGGCCTGAAAATCAGCGGATGGTGACACAGGAGCAGCTCGGCCCCCTGGTCGATGGCCGCATCGAGGGTCTCCTCGCACGGGTCGAGGGCGATGGCGACCCGGGTCACCTCATGCCCGGGATCGCCGACCTGGAGGCCGACGTTGTCCCACTCCTCGGCCAGTGCCGGCGGGCTGATCGTGTTGACCAGTCCGATGATGTCCTGAACGCGTGCCGTCTGCTTCGTCGTCATGTCCCGCCCGAAAAAAAAGAGTGCAACCCTGTTTGGTTGCACTCTTCCTGTCAGTTTGTCGTCACTTGCCCGTATGTCAAAATGAGTCGATATCTCATCATCGTTAAATGGTGGGCCCACCAGGATTCGAACCTGGGACCAACCGGTTATGAGCCGGTGGCTCTACCAACTGAGCTATAGGCCCTGCTAGGGGGTCACGTTGTCTCATCACGCCGATGCGATCCGGCCGCCTATTCGACGAAGCTCTTCAGCCGTTTCGCACGGCTCGGGTGCCGCAGCTTGCGCAGGGCCTTGGCCTCGATCTGCCGGATCCGCTCACGGGTAACGGCAAAATCCTGGCCGACCTCCTCGAGGGTATGGTCCGACTTCTCGCCGATACCGAACCGCATCCGCAGGACCTTCTCCTCGCGCGGTGTCAGGCTGGAGAGGACCTTGGCGGTCTGGTCGGAGAGGTTCCCCTTGATCACCGCCTCGAGCGGCGTGACCACCCCCTTGTCCTCGATGAAATCACCGAGCGACGAATCTTCCTCTTCGCCGATCGGGGTTTCGAGGCTGATCGGCTCCTTGGCGATCTTCAGGACCCGCCGGACCTTCTCCAGGGGGAGTTCCATCCGTTCGGCAATCTCTTCCGGGGTCGGCTCGCGGCCGTTTTCCTGGACCAGCTGCCGGCTGGTCCGGATCAGCTTGTTGATCGTCTCGATCATGTGGACCGGGATCCGGATGGTGCGCGCCTGGTCGGCAATGGCGCGGGTGATCGCCTGGCGGATCCACCAGGTCGCGTAGGTGGAGAACTTGTAGCCGCGCTGGTATTCGAACTTGTCGACCGCCTTCATCAGGCCGATGTTCCCTTCCTGGATCAGGTCGAGGAACTGCAACCCGCGGTTGGTGTATTTCTTGGCGATGGAGACCACCAGCCGGAGATTGGCCTCGACCAGCTCCGACTTGGCCTGCTTGGCCTTCCATTCCCCTTTTTGAACCTCTTTGAGGGAGTTGAGCAGGGCCTCGGGGGTGAACCCCGACTCCTCCTCGACCTTCTTGAACTTGCGCTGGGCCGACTTGAGCCGCTTCTCCACCGACAGCAGGACCTCCGCCGGCTTGTTGACTTCCTTGCAGACCTTTTTCGCTTCGGCGTCGCTCTTCCGCATCCGCCGCAGCAGGGAACGGATCTCCCGGTTATTCAGGCCGAGTTCGGTCTCGCAGGCGCTGACCTCCTTGAGCCCCTTCTTGACCTGCTCGGCCAGCTCCTTGAGCCGGTCGACGATCTTGTCGACCTGGTAATCCTTGAGCCGGACCTGGCGCATCAGGTCGAACATCTCGCTCCGCATCTTGTCCGACCGGTCGACCAGCTTCTTCTTTTTTTCCTTGTCCTTCTCCGCCAGGATCTTTTCCTGCTGTTTCTCCAGCTTGGCCTCGAGGTCGCGGATCCCCTCCATCAGCTCGAGGAGGCGGATGCGCTGCTTTTCCTCGGCTTCGCTCCCCTCCTCGTCCTCGTAGTCCTTGGTGATCTCGGAAACCTTGATGTGCCCCTTCTCGAGGCGTTCGCCGATGGAGACCAGCTCCTTGACGGCGATCGGCGTTTTCATGACGACCCGGCCGACCAGGGCGTCCCCTTCCTCGATCCGCTTGGCGATCTCGACCTCGCCTTCGCGGGTCAGCAGGGACACCTGGCCCATTTCGCGCAGGTACATCCGGACCGGATCGCTTGTCCGGCCGAGAGTTCCGGCGTCGAACTCCGTCTCCTCTTCATCGTCATCGACGGAATCGGAATCGCCCTCCTGGCGGTCCGGAACCGGATCGAGCTTCTGGTCGCTGTCGATGACCTCGATATCCATTTCGCCGAACATGCTCATGACATCTTCGATCTGGTCGGACGAGACCATATCGGCCGGCAGGACATCATTCACCTCGTCGTAGGTGAGATACCCTTTCTCCTTGCCGATGTCGATCAGCTGCTGGACTTCTTCGATGCTGGTTTTTTTTGCCATGAAAAAAGACCCCCGCGCCCGATCCAGGCGAAAATTTACGAAACTAAACTTTTAGCGCAAATTCCGAAAAGATCAAAGCTTTTTTTTCAATTCAAGCAGTTCTTTCTGCATTTTCTGCACGGAATCGAAGTCTCCGGACGCTTCCGCCTCGCTGATCAGCCGCGGCAACTGCTTCAGCCGCTCGGCATGCCGTTGTTTCCGTACAGTCCGGCAGCAGTCTTCGAACAGCTTTTCGGGCTCGTCGGCATAGGCCCCTTCCGTCTCGACGAGAACCCCGGCCAGAAGCGCCTGCGCCTCGACATCCGCGGCCAGCCCGGCAAGCAACTTCTCGGTGTCGACCGCCCCGGATGCGGCCAGCATCTCCCTGATCCGTTCGCCAATGGCGCGGAATCGGGGGTCGGGGAACAATGCTTCAAGCTCACCCCCCATAATCTGCTCACGGATCTCGGGATTTTCAAGGAACAATTTCAGGATCGCCTTCTGTGCCTTCACGAGGACGCCGTTCGCGGCCGGCTTTTCGCTTTGCACCGGCGCCGGCCGCCGGTGCGGGACCGGTTCACGGAGCGCGCCGGGGCGCGCCGACTTGCGGCGCAGCAAAGACTCGTCGAGCCCGGTCTTCTCGGCCAGAGCCTTGAGGTAGAGATCGCGCTCGATGTCGCTTCTGAGCAGGCGGAATTTCTCGAGGATCTGCTCGATCGCCCGCGCCTTCCCCTCGGCCGTTTCGTCGTGCAGCCGCAGGGTGACGTCGATGAAATAATCGAGCACCGGGCCGGCGGCCGCGAGCCGCTTCGCCATCTCCTCGGCGCCGCGTTTCGCCAGGAACGAGTCGGGATCTTCCCCCTCGCCGAGGGTGACCACCGCCACCGACAGGCCGGCCGGCAGCAGCACCTCCATCGACCGGAAGGTCGCCGCCAGCCCCGCCTTGTCCTGATCGAACAGCAGCAGGACCTTCTCGGCATAGCGCTTGAGCAGCTTGCCGTGCTCGGCGGTCAGGGCGGTACCGCAGGTGGCGACGGCATGCGTCATCCCGGCCCGACACAGGGCCATCTGGTCGAAGTATCCCTCGACGATGATCACCGCCCCTTCACGCCGGATCGCCTCGCGCGCCTGGGAGAGCCCGTAGAGGATCCGGCTCTTGTTGTAGATCGGCGACTCGGGGGAATTGATGTATTTCGGCAGCGAATCGTCGAGCACCCGGCCGCCGAAGGCGACCACCTGGCCCCGGACGTCATGGATCGGGAACAGCAGCCGCTTGCGAAACAGGTCGTAATCGCCGCGCCCCTCCTTCCCTTCGCGGATCAGGCCGGTTTTCTCACGCACCAGACTGAGATCGAACCCCTTCTCCTGCAGGTGGGTGACCAGCGCCTCCCAGCGCTCCGGGGCGTAGCCGAGGCCGAAAGCCCTGACCGTATCGGCATCGTACCCCCGCTGCCGCAGGTAACGTCGCGCCGGTCCCCCCTCTTCCGAGTCCATGAGCAGGCGGTGATAGAACTCGGCGGCGACCTCGTTGATCCGGACCAGCCTCTCCATCTCCTGTCGACGCTTCTCCTCGGCCGGGGAGGCCTGTTCTTCCGGGACCTCGACTCCGACCTTCTCGCCGAGCTGGCGGACCGCCTCCGGAAAGGAGACCCCCTCGATCTGCATCAGGAAGGAAAAAACGTTGCCGCCGACGCCGCAGCCGAAACAATGAAAGATCTGCCGCGGGCTGTTGACGTTGAAGGAGGGGGTTTTCTCCGAGTGGAACGGGCAGAGCCCCTGGTGGTTGGCCCCGGACCGCTTGAGGGTGACGTAGCGCGAAACGACCTCGACGATGTCGGTCCGGTCGCGGATCTCCTGGATGATTTCTTCCGGTATGCGGCTGCTCATGGTGTTCTCATCTCGACGAGGGTCACGTTGTCCCCCCCCTGGTTCGGGCCGGCGGCGTGAAAGGCGGTGACGCCGCTGTGGACCTTGAGGCAGTCGCGGACCGCCTTGCGCAGGACCCCCTCGCCGGCGCCGTGAACGACCTCCAGTTCCCTGATCCCGTGCAGCAGGGCGTCGTCGAGGAACCGCTCAAGCTCCGGCAGGGCGTCGTCGACCCGCTTGCCGACCAGCAGCAGCCGCGACGCGAACCGCTCCCTCTCGACCCGTCCGCGTACTGTAGCAGTATTCCTCTTCTCTGCAAACCGTCGCGGCGCATACTGCTCAAGGCCGTCGGCGGTCAGGCGCAGCTTCTTTCCCTGTATATCGAGATCGATCCTTTTGCCGCTGACCTCGACGACCACGCCGTCGACACCGAGACCGGGGACGTGCAGGATTTCCCCCGGGACGACATCCCTGGCCTTCTTCCCCGGCTTCGGCGCCGTCTTCGCCCGCTCCAGCTTCTTGCCGACCCCCTTGACGGCGGCAACGACCTCCGCCTGCTCCGGAAGGCGCTTCGTCTCGCCGGCCCGGGCAAGCAGCTGCCTGACCTCAATCTCGGCTTCGCGGACGAGCGCCTCCCCTTTGCGCAATGCCCGTTCGAGGAGCTCGGCGCGCTGCTCCTCCAGCTCCCGGAGAAGGTGCTTGCGCCTGCTCCGCTCCCGGCGGGCCGACTCCAGCTGCGCGGCCGCTTCCCGCCGCTCCTCCTCGAGCGTCTGGACCAGATCGTTGAGCCGGCCGATCAGTTCGCGGCCCTCCTGCTCGCCGCGCCCGAGATAGGCCTCGGCCCGCTGCAGGATATCCTCCGGCAGGCCGAAATGGCGGGCGATGGTGAACGCACCGCTCTCCCCGGGGATGCCGTAATGCAGCCGGAAGGTCGGGCGCAGGGTGTCGGGGTCGAATTCGACCGCGGCGTTTTCAACATCCTCGTGCAGCTGGGCGTACCCCTTGAGCAGGTTGAGGTGGGTCGTCAGCACCACCTTGCTCCCCCGCTCGCGCAGGGCGTCGATGGCCGCGATGATCAGGGCCGCCCCCTCCCCCGGGTCGGTGCCGGTGCCGGCCTCGTCGAAGAGCACCAGCGAGTCGCCGTCGGCCTCGTCGAGGATCCGGCGCAGCCGGGTCAGGTGCCCGGAAAAGGTCGACAGGCTTGCCTCGATGCTCTGCTCGTCGCCGATATCGGCAAAGAGCCTGGAGAACAGGTGCACCCGGCTGTCGGGGTGGCAGGGAATGTGCAGACCGGCGCGGACCATCAGCAGCAGCAGGCCGGCGGTCTTCAGGGCGACCGTTTTGCCGCCGGTGTTCGGGCCGCTGAGCACCAGCACCGAGCGGTCGCCGCCGATGTTGAGGTCGATCGGCACGGCTGCCTTCTTCAGCGGCGTCCCGTCCGGGGCGAACAGCAGCAGCGGGTGGCGGGCCTGCTTCAGCTCCAGCACCGGCACGTCGACCAGGTGCGGGGCATGGCCGTCGCAGTCCCGCGCGAACCGGGCGGAGGCGAAGCGCAGGTCGAGGTGGGTCAGGATCTCCTGGTTGGCCAGGATCTGCCGCCGCTCTCCGGCCACCATGGCACTCAGCTCCTGGAGGATCCGGATCTCTTCCTGCTGTTCCTCGCGCAGCAGCGACTGCAGGCGGTTGTTCTTCTCCAGGGTTCGGGCCGGCTCGATGAACAACGTCTGGCCGCTGGCCGAGGTGTCGTGCACAAACCCCTTGACCTTCCCCCTGAAATCGGACTTGACCGGCAGGACGTAGCGGCCGTTGCGCTCGGTGATCAGCCGGTCCTGCAGCGCGCCGGCCAGAGCGTCGCTGGCGAGCATCTCCTCCATGACCGCGCGAACGGCGGCGCGGAGGGCGCCGACTTCCTTCCTGATCCGTGCCAGCCCGGCCGAAGCGGAATCGAGGATCTCGCCGCGACGACCGACGCAGGAGCGGATGGTCGCCGCCAGCGACCGGAGCGGGTCGATCCCGTCGACCAGCGCGGCGAGCTGTGGCACCCCCTGTCGCTGCCGGAAGAAGACGCAGCAGCCGGCGGCGGTCTCAAGCGATGAGAGAACGGCCTGCAGCGCTTCGGCATCCAGCCAGTTCCCCTCGACCCTGAGACCGGCCAGGGGAGCGGTGAGATCGTGCAGGCCGCCGAAAGCGGGAGCGGACGAGGCATCCAGCAGCCGGACCGCCTCGGCGATCTCGGCCAGCGACTGGCGGACCGCGGCGGAATGCTCCAGCGGCTTGAGGCCGAGCGCGCGCTTTCTGCCGGGCTCGGTCTGGGTGTAGCCGGACAGCAGCCGAACGGTTTTGTCAAATTCGAGAAGGCGCTCTGTTTCGGCAAACATCTCCGCTCCGTCCGGCGTTTCGGGACAGGATCAGGAGCCGGGGAAAAGCTCCCAGCTCCCCTTGAACACTTTTTCGCCCAGTTCGACAAAGGGGGGGGACAACGCCGACTCCTCCATGGCCAGCTTCCCCCCTTCCGGCAGGGGGCTGACGGAAAGCCCGAACAGGACCACGGCGAGCAGCAGCACCCCCTGGACCAGGCCGAAGATGCCCCCGGCGACGCGGTTGAGGCCGCCGACGTAGAGCAGCTTGACGTACTTGGAGAGCAGCATGCCGATCAGGCCGAAGACCAGCAGCGTCAGCAGGAAGATGGCGAGGAACGCCAGCACGACGCAGACCGAAGCCGGCAGCCGGAAAGCGGAAACCATCGCTTCGGCCAGCGGCCCGTGAAAGCGGAAGGCGAGCAGGGAGCCGACGATCAGGCCGACGAGCGAGCAGAGCTCCTTCATCAGGCCGCGCAGCAGCCCCTTGAGGAGGAACACGCCGATAATGATCAGGATCAGGACGTCGACAAAGTTCATCGGAGCGGCAATCCAGTCTCGGTTCAGTTACTGCAGTTTTGCCTTGACCAGGTCGCTCACCAGTCGGCCGTCAGCCTGCCCCCGGGTCTTTTCGGTCATGACCTTCATCACCCGCCCCATGTCCTTCATCGATGCGGCCGCCAGCTCGGCGACGACCTCGTCGACCAGGGCCCTGACCTCCTCCTCGGAGAGCTGGGCCGGCAGGAACTCCTGGGCGATCAGCAGCTCGCGCTCCTCGCTTTCGGCCATATCGATCCGGTCGTTCTTTCGATAGACATCGGCCGCCTCGCGGCGCTGCTTGACGAAGCTGGAGAGCACCTCGATGACGGCGGCATCGTCGAGCTCCCCGCGCTTGTCGATCTCCCTGTTCTTGATCGCGCTGATGATCATGCGGATCGTACCGAGGCGCTCGCCCTGTTTCGCCTTCATCGCCTCTTTCATGGCGGCGGTCAACTGTTCCTTGAGACTCATATTGTCTGCTCCTGGTGCCCGTTACTTGTTGCGATTCGCTTTTTCTTCGAGGCCCGAAAGGCCGAAACGGCGCTGCAGCTCGGCCAGAACCTTCTCCGGCGGCAGGTCATAGTAGCCGAGGAGGACCAGGGAGTGGAACCAGAGATCGGCGGTCTCGTAGACAACCTGGTCGCAGTCACCCGCCTTGCCGGCTATCGCCGTTTCCGTCGCCTCTTCGCCGACCTTGCCGAGAATCTTGTCAAGCCCCTTGTGATAAAGGGACGCGACGTAGGACGATTCGGGATCGGCGTTCTTCCTCTCCTGGATCACCGCGTACAGGGCGGCAAGAATGTCATCGCTCTTTGATGTCATGATCTGGCTTCCTCGACCGGCCGGACCGGAACGTTATGCGCGGCAAGGTATTCCTTGCACTCGCCGATGGTATATTCGCGGAAATGAAAAATCGACGCCGCCAGGGCCGCCGAAGCGCCCCCCTCGACCAGCCCCTCGCGGATGTGCTCGAGGTTGCCGACGCCGCCGGAAGCGATCACCGGGATCGCAACCCGGTCGCTGACGGCGCGGGTCAGGGCGATGTCGTAGCCGTCCTTGGTGCCGTCGCAGTCCATCGAGGTCAGCAGGATCTCGCCGGCGCCGTAAGACTCCATCCGTTCGGCCCATGCGAGGGCGTCGATGCCGGTCGGGTTGCGGCCGCCGTGGGTGTAGACCTCCCAGGCCTGCGGGTCGCGCCCCGGCACCCGGCGGGCGTCGATGGCGACGACGATGCACTGCGAGCCGAAGCGCTCGGCCGCCTCCCTGACGAACTCGGGGCGATGCACGGCGGCGGTGTTGATCGACACCTTGTCGGCGCCGGCATTGAGCAGGTTGCGGATATCGGCGATCTCGCGCACGCCGCCGCCGACGGTCAGCGGCATGAAGCAGCGCTCGGCCGTCCGCGCGACGACGTCGAGGATGATGCCGCGGTTGTCCGAAGAGGCGGTGATGTCGAGAAAGGTCAGCTCGTCGGCCCCCTGCGCATCGTAGGCCTCGGCCGCCTCGACCGGGTCGCCAGCGTCGCGCAGCTCGAGGAACTGGACCCCCTTGACGACGCGGCCGTCCTTGACGTCGAGGCACGGGATGATTCGTTTCGTCAGCATTCGTTAAAACCTTTTGGGCCACCAAGGCACGAAGAAAATCAAAATCATTTTAACGGAGAGGCGCTGAGTTGGAGAGAAAATCAGAAAAACTTTATTCTCTGCTTTTCCTCTCCCTCTCTCCGACTCTCCGTTAAACCTGTTTTCGCTCTGGCCTTTCCTGTTACCTTCGTGTCTTCGTGGCCGATTACTTGTTTTTCGTCAGTGCGACCGCTTCGCGCAAGTCGAGCGCGCCGGTATAGATCGCCTTGCCGGTGATGACGCCGGCGACGCCGGAGTCCTCGATGGCCAGCAGCTGGCGGATGTCGCGCAGGCTGGAGACGCCGCCGGAGGCGATGACCGGGATCGAGATCGCCTCGGCCAGCGCCCTGGTCGCCTCGATGTTCGGCCCCTGCATCATGCCGTCGCGGGCGATGTCGGTGTAGATGATCGCCTCGACGCCGAAGCCCTCCATCTCCTGCGCCAGTTCGGTCGCTCTTTTTTCGGTGACATCGGCCCAGCCGCGCACCGCCACCAGGCCGTCCTTGGCGTCGATGCCGACGACGATGCGCCCGGGAAATTTCCGGCACGCCTCGGCGACGAAGGCGGGGTTCTCCTTGGCAATGGTGCCGAGGATGACCCGGCCGACGCCGAGGTCGAGATAGGCCTCGATGGTCGCCATGTCGCGGATGCCGCCCCCCAGCTCGGTCGGGATGTCGATCGCCGTGACGATCGCCTCGATGGCGTCGCGGTTCTTCGGCACGCCGGCAAAAGCACCATCGAGGTCGACGATGTGCAGCAGCTCGCCCCCCTGCTCCTGCCAGGCCAGCGCCTGCGCCGCCGGGTCGTCGCTGTAGACGGTGTCCTTCTCCATCAGCCCCTGCTCCAGACGGACACAGCGGCCTTCCTTCAAGTCGATTGCGGGGATAATGATCATTCCTGAAACCCTTTAAACCTTTTTGCCACGAAGGCACCAAGACACGAAGAAAATCAAAATCATTTTAACGGAGAGGCGTTGAGGTGGAGAGAAAACCGAAAAATGCTCTTTTGGTTAAATCAAAACCACAACAATAGAGCCTTGTTCTTTGCTTTTCCTCTGCCCCTCTCCGTCTCTCCGTCAAGATCGCTTTTCGTTTTTGCCTTTTTTGGTATCTTCGGATCTTTGTGGCTATCTCTTTATAGATCACCGAAATTCCTGAATATCTGCAGGCCGATCTTCTGACTCTTCTCCGGGTGGAACTGGGTCGCCATGATGTTCCCGTGCCGGGCGGCGGCACAGAACGTGACGTCTCCGTAAGTGCAGGCGGCGGCGACGTGCGCAGGGTTCTCGGCGGCGCAGTAGTAGGAGTGGACGAAGTAGACGTAACTCCCCGGCGCGACCCGGTCGAACAGCGGCACACCCGGTTCGAAGGTGATCGCATTCCACCCCATGTGCGGCACCTTGAGCCGCTCGCCCCCCTCCTCCATGTCGGCCGGGAAGCGGCGCACCTTGCCGGGCAGCAGCCCGAGCCCCCGGTGGCGGCCGAACTCCTCGCTCTCGTCGAAGAGCATCTGCATGCCGACGCAGATACCGAGCAGCGGCCGGCCTTTTTCGACATGCTGCAGCAGCGGCTCGACGAAGCCGCCTTCGCGCAGGTTGTGGATGCAGTCCCGGAACGCCCCGACACCGGGCAGGACAATCTTGCCGGTGTCGGCAAGGTCGCGCGGGTCGGCGCTGACCCGGGCGTCGAAGCCGAGATTCTCGAAAGCCTTGGCAACGCTGCGCAGGTTGCCCATTTCGTAGTCGATAATCGTGATCATCTTGCAGACCGGTTGCGATGAACTATTCCAGCGACCCTTTCGACGACATGACCCCGTCGATACGCGGATCGTGGCTGGTCGCCTCGTCGAGGGCGCGGCCGAGCGCCTTGAAGATCGCCTCGATGATGTGATGCAGGTTCTCCCCGTAGGCGAGGTTGACGTGGATGTTGGCGCCGGCGTGGTTGCAGAAGGCGACGAAGAACTCCTCGACCAGCTCGGCGTCGAAATCGCCGACCTTGACCTTGGGGATGTCGACGTTGAAGACCAGCAGCGGCCGGCCGGAAAAATCGACGATCACCGAGGCGAGGGCCTCGTGCATCGGCATGGTCGCCCGACCGAAGCGCTTGATCCCCTTCTTGTTGCCCAGCGCGCTCTTGAACGCTTCGCCGAGGCAGATGCCGATGTCCTCGACGGTGTGGTGCGCGTCGATCTCGAGATCGCCGGCGGCCTTGATCTTGATGCCGAAGAACCCGTGCTTGGCGACCTGGGTGAGCATGTGGTCGAAGAACGGCACCCCGGTATCGATGTCGTAGTCCCCCTTCCCCTCGAGGCTGAGGTTCAGGCGGATGCGCGTTTCCGTCGTCTTGCGATCAATGGATGCCTTGCGGGCCATAACAAACCTCCCTTAGTCCTGCTGCAATCGGATCGAGACAGACCGGGCGTGGGCGCTGAGCCCTTCGAGTTCGGCGATGGTGACGATCTTCTCGCCGAGCCGCTCCAGCCCCTCCCGCGTAAAGTAGACCAGGCTCGACTTCTTGACGAAATCCTCGACCCCGAGCGGCGAGAAGAACCGCGCCGTGCCGCCGGTCGGCAGGGTGTGGTTCGGGCCGGCCAGGTAGTCGCCGGCCGCCTCGGGGGTGTGGTGCCCGAGGAAAACGGCGCCGGCGTGGCGGATGCCGTCGAGAATGTCGAAGGGGTCGTCGACCGCCAGCTCGAGGTGCTCCGGGGCGATCCGGTTGCTGAAATCGATCGCCTCGAGGATATCGCCGGCGACGATGATCGCTCCGTAGTCGGCGATCGACTTGCGGGCGATGGCGGCCCGCGGCAACTTTTCGAGCTGTTCGGCGACCGCCGCCTGCACCTTTTCGGCCATCGCCGCGTCGGTGGTGATCAGGATCGACGAGGCGATCTCGTCGTGCTCGGCCTGCGACAACAGGTCGGCCGCCAGATGCGCCGGCTCGCCGCTGCCGTCGTTGATGATCAGGATCTCGCTCGGGCCGGCGATCATGTCGATGTCGACCTGGCCGAAGACCTGCTTCTTGGCGGTGGCGACGTAGATGTTTCCGGGACCGGTGATCTTGTCGACCCGCGGCACCGAACCGGTCCCGTAGGCGAGGGCCGCGACCGCCTGGGCGCCGCCGATCCGGAAGATCCGGTCGACCCGGGCGATCTTCGCCGCCGCCAGCACGTAGGGGTTGGCCTCGCCGTCCGGCATCGGCACCACCATGATCACCTCGCCGACGCCGGCGACCTTTGCCGGCACGGCGTTCATCAGCACCGAGGAAGGGTAGGCCGCCTTGCCGCCGGGGACGTAGATACCGACCTTGTCGAGCGGCCGCACCATCTGGCCGAGCTGGACGTCCGGCTCATCCTTCGAGATCCAGGTTTCACCCAGCTGTTTCTCGTGGTAGGCGGCGATCCGCTCGGCGGCCAGCTCGAGGGCTGCCAGGGCCGCCGGCTCGACCATCTGCATCGCCCGGTCGATCTCGGCGGAGGAGACCTGGATCGATTCCGCCGTCAGGGCGAGGCGATCGAAGCGCTCGGTATACTCGAACAGGGCGGCATCGCCTCTCTGGCGAACGGCGGTGATGATCTCCCGCACCGTCTCCTCGACGCCCGCCGGGGCCTGCTCGCCCCGCGCAACGATCTTCGCCAGGGCCGCCTCGAATCCGGAGTCGTCAAACCTGTAAATCGGGATCATATCTCTGTTCCTCCGGTCGCGGATCAGCCGGAAATCTTTACGTCGTCGCCGATCACCTTCTCCAGGTCATCGATGATTCGGGCGATCCGCCGGTGCTTGGTCTTCAGGCTGGCGCGGTTGACGATCAGCCGGGTGGTGATCTCGGCGATCGTCTCGACCTCGACCATGCCGTTGTCGCGCAGGGTCGCCCCGGTGGAGACCAGGTCGACTATCCGCTCGGAGAGGCCGACCAGCGGCGCCAGCTCGATCGACCCGTACAACTTGATCAGCTCGACCTGCACCCCCCTGGAGGCAAAGTACCGCTCGGTGATATTGGGATACTTCGTCGCCACCCGGATGTTCGACCAGTTGGCCGGGTCGTCGTCCTGCAGCAGCTCCTTCGGCTCGGCGACGACCAGCCGGCAGTAGCCGAATTTCAGGTCGAGGGGCTCGTAGAGATCCTTCCCCTGTTCGAGCAGGGTGTCCTTGCCGACGACGCCGATATCGGCGCAGCCGTATTCGACGTAGGTCGGCACGTCGGTCGCCCGCACCGCCATGAAGCGGTAACCCGCGTCGCGGTTCTCGAACACCAGCTTGCGGTTGTCCCCCTCCATCTCCGGGCAGGTGATGCCGATTTTGCCGAAGAGCGCCATCGAGTCCTGCATGATGCGCCCTTTCGGCAGGGCGAAAGTTATGACGTCGTTCATCCTGCTCCTCCCGGAGGGTCGGATCAGGCCGGCTGCCGAACGATATCGGCACCGAGCCCCTTCAGTTTCTCTTCCAGCTTCTCGTAGCCGCGGTCGAGATGGTAGATGCGCGCCACCTCGGTGGTGTTGTCCGAAGCAAGCCCGGCGATGACCAGCGACGCGCTCGCCCGCAGGTCGGTCGCCATCACCGGCGCCCCGCAGAGGGAAGGGACCCCTTTGACGGTGGCGACGTGGCCGTCGATGACGATGTCGGCACCGAGCCGCTGCAGTTCGCAGACATGCATGAAGCGGTTCTCGAAGACGGTCTCCGAGATGACGCTGGTGCCGTCGCCGAGCGTCATCAGCGCCATGAACTGCGCCTGCATGTCGGTCGGGAAGCCGGGATGCGGCTGGGTCTTGATATCCACCGACCTGATCGTTTCCGGCCCGACCACCCGGATGCCGTCACCGGCCTCCTCGACGACGGCGCCGGTGTCGCGCAGCTTGCTCAGAAAAGCTTCCAGCGGCGCGGCGTCGATCCCCCGGACGAAGACATCCCCCCGGGTCATGGCCGCGGCGACCATGTAGGTGCCGGCCTCGATCCGGTCGGCCATCACCCGGTGCCGCATCGGCCGCAGGCTCTTCACGCCCCGGATCGTAATGGCGTCGCTGCCGGCTCCCCGGATATCGGCTCCCATGCCGATCAGGGCGTTGGCCAGATCGATGATTTCCGGCTCGCGGGCGGCGTTCTCGATCACCGTCTCCCCTTCGGCCAGCGCCGCCGCCATCAGCAGGTTCTCGGTCCCGCCGACGGTCGGCATGTCGAGGGATATCCGTGCGCCCCGCAGACGTTCGGCGTGCGCCTCGACGTAGCCGTGATCGAGTTCGATCCGGGCACCGAGGGCCTCCAGCCCCTTGAGGTGGAGGTTGATCGGGCGGGCGCCGATGGCGCAGCCGCCCGGCAACGAGACCCGCGCATGGCCGACCCGGGCGAGCAGGGGGCCGAGGACCAGCACCGAGGCCCGCATGGTGCGGACCAGGTCGTACGGCGCCTCGACGCTCTTGATATCGGTCGAGTCGATCTCGAACCGATGGCCGTCGCGCACCACCCTGGCGCCGAGGATCTCGAGCAGCCTCGCCGCCGTATCGATGTCGCGCAGCGCCGGCACGTTCTCCAGGCGGTGCACGCCCGGGGCCAGCAGGGTTGCGAACAGCAGCGGCAGCGCCGCGTTCTTGGCGCCGCTGACCTGCACGGCCCCTTTCAGCGGATGTCCGCCATGTATGACAATCTTGTCCACGTCTCGCTACTTTTTCATGCCGGAGACAACCCGCGGGATGCCGCCGTAGTCGTTTCGTATCCGGATATCGGCAAGGCCGGCCGCGGCGAAGAGCTGCCGGACGGCATCGGCCTGCCCGAGACCGACCTCCACCAGCAGGCGCCCCCCCTTGGCCAGTTCACCGGGAGCCTGCCCCAGGATCGCCCGGTAGGCTTCGAAACCGTCGGTGCCGCCGTCCAGCGCCGCCGCCGGCTCGTAATCCCTGACATCCGGCATCAGGTTCTGCAGGTCGGCATGCGGAATGTAGGGCGGGTTGCTGACTATGAGATCATAAGGCCCGCCGGAAAAATCTTCAAGGTTTCCGAGCGAAAAATCGACCCGGTCGGCGACGCCGTTGCGTCGCGCATTCTCGCCGGCAATCGCCACCGCCTGAGGGCTGATGTCGATGCCGGCCACCGCCGCATCCTTCTTTTCGTGCGCCAGGGCAATGGCAATGGCGCCGCTGCCGAGGCCGATGTCGAGGATCCGGCATTCCCCCTCGATGTGCTGCAGGGCCTCCTCGATCAGAACCTCGGTGTCGGGCCTGGGGATCAGCACGTCGGGCGTCACCCTGAACGGCAGCGACCAGAACTCGACCCGGCCGAGGATGTAGGCGACCGGCTCGCGGCCGGCGCGCCGCTTGACCAGGGCGCGGTAGGCGGTCAGCTCGTTCCTGTCGAGCGGGCGGTCGTAGTGCAGGTAGAGGCCGACCCGGTCGAGATCGAGGGTTTCGGCCAGCAGCAGTTCGGCGTCGAGACGGCTGCTCTCGATCCCCTGCTGGCGGAAATAGTCCGAGGTCCACTCGAGGATGCGCAGCACCGTCCAGGTCTCGGCCAACGTCAGCCCTCCTGGCCGGACAGAAGCTCCGCCTGCGAATGGGTGATGAGCGGGTCGATCATCTCGTTCAAATCCCCTTCGAGAATCGCCTCGAGCTTGTACAGGGTCAGGCCGATGCGGTGGTCGGTGCAGCGCCCCTGGGGGAAGTTGTAGGTCCGGATCCGCTCGCTGCGGTCGCCGCTGCCGACCTGGGACTTGCGGTCGGCCGCCTGGGCCTGCTGCTGCCTGCTCAGCATCATGTCGTAAAGGCGCGACTGTATGACCTTCATCGCCTTGGCCTTGTTCTTGTGCTGCGACTTCTCGTCCTGGCAGGAGACCACCAGGCCGGTCGGCACGTGGGTCAGGCGGACCGCCGACTCGGTCTTGTTGACGTGCTGGCCGCCGGCGCCGGACGCCCGGAAGAGGTCGACGCGCAGCTCCGACGGATCGATCTGCACCTCGACGTCGTCCGCTTCCGGCAGGACCGCGACGGTGCAGGCCGAGGTGTGGATCCGCCCCTGCGACTCGGTCTCCGGAACCCGCTGCACCCGGTGGGTGCCGCTTTCGAACTTCAGCCGCGAATAGACCCGGTCGCCGCTCATCATGGCGATCACCTCCTTGAACCCGCCGGAATCCGACTCGGAGGCCGACAGCATCTCGACCTTCCAGCCGTTGGCGTCGGCATAGCGGCAGTACATGCGGAAGAGGTCGGCGGCAAACAGCGCCGCCTCCTCGCCGCCGGTACCGGCGCGGATCTCGAGGATGATGTTCTTGTCGTCGTTCGGGTCCTTCGGCAGCAGGAGGACCCGCAGCCGTTCCGAAAGCTCCTGTTGCTTCTGCTCGAGCGCCGGGATCTCCTCCCGCGCCATCTCGCGCATTTCCGGGTCGGCGTCGTGCAGCAGTTCCCGGTTCCCCTCGAGGTCCTCATCGGTCCTGCGCCAGGCGTCATAGGTCTCGACCAGCTCCGAGAGATCGGCGTGCTCCTTGGTCAGGGAGCGGAATTTTTCCTGGTTCTTTACCACCGACGGGTCCGACAGCAGCCCCTCGACTTCGCGGAACCGATCGACGACTTCTTCGAGTTTGTCTACGTTGAACATGGCTAATTGACCAGAATCAGGGGAACTCCGCCCGGCGGCGGAGAGACGAACGGGTTACAGCTCGGCGAATTCCTGCCGGACGGCCTTGATGGCGCCGCAGGTCATCGCCCCTTCCGGACAGGGTCCTTCGAGGCAACCGGGGCCGGCCGACGCGAAGATCAGCGGCGCCGCACGGCGGGCCAGCTGCAGCATCTTCTTGGCCATGACCTGAATCTCCCACTGCGCCCGGCGGCAGCAGCGAAGATGGAAAAAATGCACCAGTTCACGGGCGTTCATGGTGATGACGATTTTGGTGGCCGCGGCGTTCGGCAGGACAAACCGGGCGTCTTCGGCCGGGATGCCGGCCTCGATGAAGTCGCGGTAGTGCCGATGCAATTCCGCCATCAGCCTTTCGTACTTTTCGGCCGTCTCCGGACTTGACGCGATCGTCGGTGGCGTCACCGCCTCGAACTGCTCGTCGAACGAGACGTAGCGCTGGCTCTGCTGGGAGTAGGAGGCGAGCCGGTGACGGACCAGCTGGTGCGAACAGGCGCGGCTGATCCCCTCGACGCCGAAGGTGAAGCTGGCATGCTCGAGGACCGAATAGTGGCCGAGGTCGAGAATCTTGCGCAGCAGCTTTTCCTGCTCGGCCTGCTCGCGGGCCATCAGCTCGTCGATCGACGCCGCCGAGTAGCAGAGCCGGGCCGCCGCGGCGACAACCCTCTGCGGGTCCGGTGTATGGGTCAGCAGCTGCACGCGCATGTGATTTCGTCCCTGGTTACGGTTCCCCCGACTCGTCCCGAAAAAGAAAACGGCCCCGGGGGGCCGTCTCCGAGAGCGCTATTTCTTTTCGTACTTCTTGCGGAAGCGCTCGATCCGTCCGGCGGTATCGACCAGTTTCTGCTTCCCGGTAAAGAAGGGGTGGCAGGCCGAACAGATTTCGGTGGTGATCTCCCCCACTCGGGTCGAGCGGGTCTCAAAGCTGTTGCCGCAGTGGCATGTGACGGTCGCAGCTTCGTATTTGGGATGGATGCCTTCTTTCATTTCAGTCTCCTTGACGGCCTGGCGTTGTACAGGCCTTGATCGCCTGGCGGTGTAGATGCGCTGCTGTGAAACGGTTACTTGTACCACGAGTCCAGTCGCGATGCAAGAGGCTTGTTGCCGGCGGCGCTACTGGTTCATCGACTCGAAAAAATCCTGATTGGTCTTGGTCTCGCCGAGCTTGTCGAGCAAAAATTCCATGCTGTCGACGACGTTCATGCTCGAGAGCACCTTGCGCAGCAGCCAGATCCGCTGCAGGGTGGTTTCGTCGACCAGAAGCTCCTCGCGGCGGGTGCCCGACTTGTTGATGTCGATCGCCGGGAAGGTCCGCTTGTCGACCAGGCGCCGGTCGAGGTGCAATTCCATGTTGCCGGT
>JBFHOZ010000005.1:0-29240 GCA_041592975.1 Desulfuromonadales bacterium | reverse complement strand
TCGCGCAGGGCGGCGTCGAGTTTCCCTCCCCGGGAGACGGCGTCGTGCAGTCCGGGCAGCTCTTCGGCCGGCAGCGGCTCGGGGATAAAATCCCGGCCGAGAATCCGGTTGGCGAAAGCGGTCAGGAAGAGTTGCGACAGGGACAGCTCGTCCGGCGTCGACGGGTTGCAGCCGGCGAGGTCGGGCGCCCCTGCATCCGGCAGCTCGAACGGCATCCGCTCGACGAACAGCCGGCGCTGGCAATCGATCCGCTCCAGCCACTTTTCCGCCCGGACCAGGTCGATGGCGCTGCGGAAGGTGCGCTCTCCGGTTTCGGCGGCGTTGTCGAGACCGCTGAAGTAGAGCGGCTGCGGCTTGCGCAGGAGCGCGTCGAGAAAGGCGCGCCAGGGCGTGTCAAGAAACCGGCCGACCGGCGACCTGAGCTGCGCGGCGGCCCTTCTCTGCAGGCGGACCTTGAGGTTGTGGCCGATCTGGAAGAGATGCTGGAAATAGTATTTGCCGAGCAGTTCGACCGCCTCATCCCTGCTGTCGCAGAGGTGCTCGAGCGCCAGGTTGAAGGTCTCGTACATCCGCCCGAGCGACTCCTGGACAGCCTTCCTGTCCGCCAGGTCGACCTGGTCGGCCATCAGGACCCGGTTGGCCAGGCAGGCCAGCTCCCAGTTCGTCTCCGGGGTGAGGTTGCCGGCGAGCGCGGCCGCCAGCAGGTCGCGCGGGTTGGCGTCGATCAGCATGAAGGCCGGCGCAGCGGCGTCCGGATCGGCCGGCGCCAACGGCAGCTTCTCCCCTTCAGGCACAAATCCGTCGGGATCGAACCAGGCGTAGACCGAACGCGCCTCGTCGGGATCGGGGAAGCCGGCATCCTGGAGCCGGGCGCCGCGTTGCCGATAGACCGACTCTTCGAGCAGCGCGTCGCTTTCGCCGCGGACCGACTCCATCAGGTAGCCGAAGAAGCCGGGATCGAGCCGGAAGAGCAGGTCGAACAGGGCCGTGAACACCCCGGCATGTTGCTCGTCACGGTAGCCGACCTCGTAACCGCCGTCGCGGCGCATCGCCTCGATGCGGACATCCTCGTCGTCGATATCCTCCGGGCCGTGCAAAACGGTCACGTGTCTCTTCAGCAGCAGGACCAGGATCTCGAAGTTCATTTCCTTCAGGAGCCGCAGGGCCTTCTCCTCGTCGCAGTTGAGAAGGTGCTCGAGCCACTGCAGCCCCTTGCCGCCGTCGAACGTGTCAGCCGCCCAGCAATCGAGATCGAGGCAGAAGGTGAACTGCGCGGGGCTGATCATCGGCAACAGCTCGTCGATCGCTTCGGCGCCGACCTCCCCGAGAGTCAGGTAGACGTCCTGCCCCGAGAGGCGCTGCATGATCGCTCCCCCGTCCTTCGCCTCGAGCAGCAGGCGGTAGCGGAAAGCGCTTTCGGAAACCCGCACCATCTCCAGCCGCTCGTCGAAGCTCAGGGCGTTGAACTGCTGCGGCGTGATCGTCCGCGGTTCGCGGATCAGGGTGAGGTGCCGGACTTTCCTCTCCCCCGGCAAGTCGATGCGATCCATCAGGTTCTCCTGCGATTGGTATCCGTTCGAGTGTGCAATTTAATGGAGCGGACGGCGGGCGTCAAGCATTTGCGGCACGAAAAAGGCACCGCCCGACGGCGGTGCCTTTTCTCATCGGTGTACCGGATGTTGCGTCAGCTTTGCGCGCCGTTCTTCCGGCAGCAGGCGCAGCCGACCTTGTCCGCCTTCGGGAAGGCCCTCAGCTCCTTGCCGCAGGAGCACTTGGCGCCGTCGGCGGAGACCCCGGTGCATTTGCACTTGGCGCCGCAGTTGCAGACGTAGATGTTCTCCGCGTCCACCTTGAGCACCGTGCGCTCCATCAGCTCCTTGCCGCAGGAGCATTTCCCCGGCTCCGCGGCAACGGTGTTGCAGGGGCAGGCGTCGCCGCAGGCGCAGGTGTAGACCGTCTTGCCGACGCTCGCGCCGTCCGCCGGGGCGGCGATCGTGACGGTGGCCAGCGCGGCCGAAAGTAACAGGACTGCCATCAGTGCGAAAATCGTGTTGCGCTTCATCGTGACCTCCCGATCAGGTGTTGCGGCATTTGCAGCCGTCTATTCCGAGAAGAGAGTATAGCGGACAGAAGCCGACCATGCCAGTGACAAGTGGAATAAATCCGAGCAGGCCGAAGATCTTGTAGTCGGAGTCGGCGAAGAGAAAAAACGCGAGCAGAGCCGCGCCGAGAGCGAGGCGGACGATACGATCGATGACGTGGACATTCTGTTTCATGACAAACCTCCGATAGAATTGCGCTGTTGTCTGGTGTTCGTTCGGAGGATAACAGCAACCGGAGTGCCCCTTCTGTGACCGGAGTCACAATAACGAGCTTTTCGGCGGCGGTGCGGAACGTTTTTCGAGCGGGCCGGCCTTCTGCAGCACGATCCTCTTCCGTTCCAGCCGCACCAGCCCCTCGTCGGCGAACTGCTGCAGCATGCGCGAGACCACCTCGCGGGCGGTGCCGAGATGCGAGGCGATCTCCTCGTGGCTCATCTCGACCGGCCGGAGAACCCCTTCGGCCATCCGCCCCTTCTCGAGGAGGAAGGCGGCCAGCCGCTCGTCCATGCGCCGGAAGGCAACCTCCTCGACCAGCAGCATGAGGTCGGCCAGGCGGCGCGAGAACAGGTCCATGACGAAGGCACGGACCGGCGGCTCCCCGTCGTACAGCTCCCGGAAGACCGTCGCCGGGACGGCCAGGACATCGGTTCTGCGCGCGGCGACGGCGTGCGCCGGATAGCTGAGAGTGTTGACGACGCAGGAGGTTCCGAGCACGCAGCTCTCCCCGGGCCGGACCTGGTAGAGGGTGATCTCCCGACCGGCCGGGGAGACCTTGAAGACCCGGATCGCGCCGGCCTCGACCAGCAGCAGCGCCTGGCAGGGAGCCCCTTCGTCGAGCAGCTGCGTGCCGTCGGCGATCTCCATCACGGTCAGGGATTTCAGCAGCCGCTCCTTCCCCTTGGGGGTGAGGGGGGCGTAGAACGGGAAGCGGGCGATCCTTTCCGTCAGGCTCGCATCGTGACCGGCAGGTCGGAAGCTCATTTTTTCGTCACCTCGATAAAGTTGTCGTAGAGGGTACTCCCCCGCCCCATGTCGGTCAGCGCTTGCGACGTCAGGGCGTTGACCGTCCGCCTGCCGGGAGCCGCCTCGATCCACCAGGCCCCCTCGACGACGGCGACGCCGGACGGCACCGCGTCGCTGATCGCGATCGCCGTTTCGAGCTCGCCGTGATCGTTCCGGGCGATCGCGACCTCCCCCGTCGCGAGGCCTCTCTCGGCGGCATCGCGGGGGCTGACCAGCAGCTTCATCCCCCCCTCGGCCTGCCGGATATCCTCCCGCTCGCAGAAGCTTGAGTTGAGGATATGCAGGGCCGGGGCGGTCATCAGGCGGAGCGGGTAACTGTTGCGCGACGGCGGCAGGTAGCGGGGGAGCGGCTCCGGCAGCGAGAAGTTCTCGATCTCGACCTTTCCCGATGCCGTCCCGAACGGCGGCCCCGGGTTGCCGGCCGGCAGCAGCACCGCCTCGCCCCGGTCGATGGCGGCGAGGTCGGCGACCTCCCGCACCGGCGATCCCGCCAGCAGGTCGTCGATCAGCACGTCGGCCGTCTGCCGGAAGAACGGCTCGTCCCATCCCATTGCCTCGGCCAGGGCGCAGAAGGTCTCCCAGTTCGACCGGCTCTCGCCGACCGGCGGGATCACCGGCCGCGCCCGCTGCAGGTGGTAGGCGCCGTACGACTTGTAGAGGTCCCCCTGCTCGAGGGAACTGGTCGCCGGCAGGACGAGGTCGGCGTAGCGGGCGGTGTCGGTGAGGAAACGCTCGTGGACCACGGTGAACAGGTCCTCCCGTTCGAGGCCGCGGATGACGGCGTTCTGGTCCGGGGCGATCACCGCCGGGTTGGAGTGGTAAACGTAGAGCGAGCGGACCGGCGGGTCGTCGAGGTCGTTCAGCGCCTCACCGAGACGGTTCATGTTGACGACCCGGGTCTCCCGCGCCATGAAGTCGGGGCGCTCGATGCGCGCCATGTCGAACAGGTGGCCGGTCGAGGTATTGCCGTAGCATCCGCCCCCCTTTTTGCCGTAGGCGCCGACCAGGGAGGGGAGGATCGCGATCGTGCGGATGTTCATACCGCCGTTGGCGTAGCGGGACAGGCCCGATCCGAGGCGGATCAGCGGCGCCTTCGCCCGCCCGTAGGCGGCCGCCAGCGTCTCGATCCGCTCAGCCGTCAGGCCGGTCCGCTCGGCGGTCTTCTCGACCGTGTTGAACGGCAGCACCTCGTCGCGCAGCCGCCCGTAGCCGAGAACGTGTGCGGAGACGTACGCGCGGTCGACGAGTCCGTCCCGCTCGAGGATGTGCATGATGCCGAGGGCCAGGGCGCCGTCGCTGCCGGGGCGGACCAGCAGGAGCTCGTCGGCGAGCGGGGCGGTGTGGTTGGCGTAGGTGTCGATCATCACCACCCGGGCTCCTCTCCGCTTCGCCTCCTTGAGCAGCGGCACGAAATGGATGTTGGTGGCGACCACGTTGGCCCCCCAGACGATCACCAGGTCGCTCTCAAGCACCGTCTCCGGCGCCGGCGCCGGGGTCTTGCCCATGGCCGCCTCCCAGCCGGCGCTCTTGGCGGCGACGCAGATGGTCCGCTCCAGCCTCGAGGCGCCGAGCTTGTGGAAGAACGGGTGGCCGGCGTTGCGCTGCAGCAGCCCCATGGTGCCGGCGTAGGAGTACGGCAGGATCGCCTCGCCGCCCGACTCGGCGATGATCGCCTGCCAGCGTTCGGCGATCAGGGCGGTCGCCTCGTCCCAGCCGATCTCACGAAACGCCCCTTCCCCTTTTCTGCCGGTGCGAAGCAGCGGCACCCGCAGGCGCCCGGGGTGGTGGACGGTCTCCGGGTAGCGGTTCATCTTGGCGCAGAGGAAGCCGTCGGTCACCGGGTGATCCGGGTCCCCCTTGACCGAGATCACCCGGCCATCATCGGTTTCGACCAGCAGGCCGCAGGTGTCGGGGCAGTCGTACGGGCAGACGGAGCGGAAGAGATTCTTTTTCATGTGAGAACCCATTCATTCTGGAAGTCGTATCGCCAAGTCTGTATAATAGAACAACTTGCCCGCGACTCCAAGAGGTCCCGATGTCGAAACGGATATTTCTCCTTGTTTTATCGGTCGTTTTTATGGCGCAGCCAGCCCTTTCGGCCGACCTGCAGAAGCTGGTGCGCAAGGTCGAGGAGCAGTACATGGGGCTCTCGTCGAAGTCGCGCATGGCGATGAGCATCCGCTCCGAGCACTGGGAGCGTTCGCTGGTGATGGACGCCTGGTCCCTCGGCCGCGACCACTTCCTGGTGCGGATCGTCGAACCGGCCAAGGAGCGGGACGTCGCCACCCTCAAGGTCGACAACGAGGTCTGGAACTACCTGCCGAAGGTCGACCGGGTGATCAAGGTGCCGCCGTCGATGATGGGGGGTGCCTGGATGGGAAGCCACATCACCAACGACGACCTGGTCAAGGCGAACAAGATCGACGAGGACTATACCTTCGCCCTGCTCGAGGAGACCAAGGAGCGCTACCTGATCGAGTGCGTGCCGAAACCGGACGCGGTGGTCGTCTGGGGGAAGATCGTCTACGAGATCCTCCGGCCGCTCGAGGTTCCCGGCACCGTCTCCTACTACGACGAGGAGATGGTCAAGGTCCGCGACATGGTCTTCGACGAGGTGCGGAAGATCGACGGCCGCACCATCCCGCTCAGGATGACCATCCGCCCGGTCGACGAACCGCAGGAGAGCACGGTCATCCGCTATTCCGACATCGACTTCGACATCCGCATCGACAAGAGCTTCTTCTCCCTGCGCAACCTGAAACGCTGAACCCATGCTGCTGCGACTCGCTTCCCGGAACCTGTGGCGCAACAAGCGCCGGACCCTGCTGACCCTGTCGGCGATGGTCGTCTCCCTCGCCCTGCTGACCCTGTCCCTCGGGGTCTTCTCCGGCATGCTGGTCGACATCCTCGCCTCGACCACCGGGCAGTACCACGGCCACCTGGTCGTCACCGCCGAGGGGTACCTGGACGACCGGGACATGTACAGGAGTTTCGCCCCCGACCCGCAGCTGCGGCAGCGGCTCGAGGCCGACGCGTCCGTCACCGGCTTCAGCGAGCGGCTGCGCGGTTTCGGCCTGATCTCGCACCGGGAAAGCAGCTACCCGGCCGAGCTGCTCGGCATCCACCCGGAGATGGAACAGACGGTGACCAGCCTGCACCGGCAGCTGGTGGAGGGGGATTATCTCGCCGACAGCAACGGCGCAGGCGCCGTCCTCGGCAGCGGCCTCGCCAGGAAGCTCGACGTCCGCCCCGGGGACGAGCTGGTCTTCGTCACCCAGGCGGCCGACGGCTCGATCGGCAACGACCTGCTCACCGTCAGGGGGATCTTCCGCACCGGGCACACCGGGCACGACAACAGCCTGGTCCTGGTGCCGCAGCAGTGGCTGCAGCGGGTCATGGCCCTCGGCGGCGCCCTGCACGAGATCGCCGTCGCCGTCGACGAGCCGCTGCGGGCCGCCGAGTACCGGCCGCGATTGGCGGAGCACCTGGCAAACGGCATGGCGGTCACCGGCTGGGGCGACCTGCTGCCGGAGATGCGCGAGGCGATCGCCTCCTTCGACGTCAGCCGGCTGATCTTCGTCTGCATACTCTACATCGCCACCGGCCTCGGCATCCTCAACACCGTCTTCATGTCGGTGATGGAGCGGACCCGCGAGTTCGGCATCCTCATGGCCCTCGGCCTGCGCCCGGCCCAGGTCAGGCGACTGGTGCTGCTCGAGTCGTTCCTGCTCGGCGCGCTCGGCACCCTCCTCGGCCTGGCCTGCGGCCTCGGCCTGAACTACTGGATGTCGCGGGTCGGCATCGACCTCTCCTCCTGGATCACCCCGGTCACCTACGCCGGCGGCACCATCCAGCCGCGGCTGAAGGCGATCTTCGAGGCGCGCAACTTCATCGACCCGGCCTGGCTGCTGCTGGTCGTCTCCCTGCTGGCCGGTTTCTTCCCGGCCCGCCGGGCGGCGAAGCTGCAGCCGGTCGAAGCGATCCGGGAGGAATGACATGGAAACCGTCAACCTCGCCTGGCGCAATATCTGGCGCAGCCGCCGCCGGACCGTCATCACGGTGATCGCCATCAGCTTCAGCCTGATGCTGGTACAGGCGTTCCACAACCTCGCCTTCGGCGTCTACGCGCAGATGGTCGACAGCGGCGTCCGCTCGGGATCCGGGCACATCGCCGTTTACCGGGGCGACTATGCCGCCTCGCGCGACGACCGGCTGTTCTGGCCGGAGGGGGGCCTTCAGGAGCAGGTCGCTGCCCTCGCCGGCGTCAAGGCCGCCCTGCCGCGCATTTACCTGCCGGGGCTGGCGCAATCGAGCCGCGAGAGCCGCGGCATCCTGCTGACCGGCATCGACCCGGCGGCCGAGAACGACATCAACCCGCTGCTCAAAAAGATCGACGCGCCGGCGATGATCCGCTCCCTCGACGGCCGCGACGCCCTGGTCGGCAGCCGGCTGCTGCGAGAACTGAAACTGAACGTCGGCAACAAGTTCGTCGTCACCGCCCAGGGGCCGCACGGGGAGCTGGTGAGCGAACTGTTCCGCATCCGGGGCGTCATCGAATCGAAGATCCGCGAGGTCGACAGCTCGCTGGTGATGGTCGGCCGGGAGCGAGCGGCGGCGATGACCGGGGACGCCGGCGCGATTCACGAACTGGCGATCATCCTCGACCGCCCCGACAGGGAGGATGCGTACATCCCGGTCATCAACGAAATGCTTCCCGGGGGCTCGGAGCTGGCGGTTGTCAGCTGGGAGGCCGCCATGCCGAACCTGGCCAACGCCATCAAGCTCGATTACGCCAGCCAGAAATTCATCTTCCTGATCATCGTCATGATCGTCACCATCGGCGTCGTCAACACCCTGCTGATGTCGGTCATGGAACGGATCCGGGAGTTCGGCGTGATCCTCGCGGTGGGAGCAAGCCCCGGCCGGCTCAGGAAAATGGTCATGGCCGAAGCGTTCATGATCGGGCTGATCGCCATGATCTTCGGCAATATTCTCGGCTGCCTGGCGACATGGTACCTTGCCGAGGTCGGCATCGACCTGCGCGATTTCGTTTCCGACAGCATGGAAGTCGGCGGCGTCATCTTCGACCCGGTGCTGCGGGCAGCCTGGGATTTCGGCTACATGGGGCAGATGTCACTTTACGTCCTGGTGCTGTCGCTGGTCGCCTCGATCTACCCGGCCGCCAAGGCGGCCCGCATCGAACCGGCTCGCGCCATGCGGCATCATTGACAAGGTTCCAAAGCTTTAACGCAAGGACGCCAAGGCGCAAAGTCAAATACGTTAATCAATAAGAGGGTCCCGAAACTTGATTGATGTATTGACTAATAATAGCTTTTCCAATTCGTTATTTAGCGTCTTTGCGTCTTTGCGTTAAAATAATCTCTTGGAACAAAACGACTTTAGCGAGTAAATCATGTCCCTCATCGCCCTGCGCAACATGACCAAGATCTACCCGGCCGGCAACCAGCACATCACCGCCGTCGACGAGCTCAACCTCTTCATCAGGGCGGGGGAGTTCGCCGTCCTCGCCGGCCCCTCCGGCAGCGGCAAGACCACGGTGCTCAACATCATCGGCGCCCTCGACCGCGCCACCGAAGGGGCGGTCGCCGTCGACGGCGCCGACTACAGCGAGATGAAGCCGAAGCAGCTTGCCGACTTCCGCCTGCGCCGCATCGGCTTCATCTTCCAGTCGTACAACCTGATCCCGGTGTTGACGGCGGCGGAGAACGCGGAGTTCACCCTGATGCTGCAGGGGGTGCCGGCGGAAGAGCGGCGCAAAAGAATCGAGGCAATCTTCGCCGAGCTCGGCATCGACGGCCTCGAGGAGCGGCGGCCGAACGACCTCTCCGGGGGCCAGCAGCAGCGGGTCGCCATCGCCCGCGCCATTGCCCCGGAGCCGGCGGTCATCCTCGCCGACGAGCCGACCGCAAACCTCGACTCGCACACCGCCGAGGAGCTGCTGCACCTGATGCACCGGCTGAACCGGGAGAAAGGGGTCACCTTCGTCTTCTCCTCGCACGACCCGCTGGTCATCGCCCACGCCGAGCGGGTCGTCCGCCTGCGCGACGGCCGGCTCGAGGACGATCGCCGCCAGGAAGAGAGATGAAGCGGACCGCTTCCATCCTCTTCGCCCTTTTGCTGCTGCCGCCATCTGCCGCCGGAGCGGCACTGCTGACCGACACCGCCGTCAGCGGCCATCTCAAGACCCTCGATATCGATTACCAAAAGCCTCCCGGAACCCCCTTCGCCGACGGCTTCTTTTCGGCCAACAGTCAGCGCCTCAACCTCGAGGGACGGCTGTTCGATTCCGTCGAGGCGGAACTCGCTCTCGACAACCTGCTGCTCTACAGCGACCCGCCGGATCAGGTCGGCCTGCCGACCGATTCGCCGAACCGGCGCCTCGACCTCGAGCACGACTGGAAGAGCGGCCGCCGCTGGTCCGACCGGCTGTCGATCGACCGGCTTTTGCTGCGCGGCGGCAACGACACCCTCGACTGGTCGATCGGTCGTCAGGCGATCGGCTTCGGCCGCATCGTCATCTTCTCGCCCCTCGACGTTCTCGCCCCCTTCCCGCCCGACGCCCTCGATACCGACATCCGCATCGGCGTCGACGCCGTCCGGGCGACCCGCTACTTCGGCCTCGGCGGCCAGGTCGGCGGCGTCGTGGTGTTCGGGCCGGAAACCGACGCCAACAGCTACCTGCTGACCCTCTCCGACAACCGTTCCGGCATCGATCTCCTCGGTGTCGGCGGCATCCTCCGCGACCGGGAAATGGCCGGCCTCGGCGCCGCCGGCAGCCTCGGCACCCTCGGGGTCAAGGTGGAGGTGAGCCACTACGACGGCAAGGAGCCCGGACTCCCCGGCGGCGACCTGCACGACGATTTCACCATCGGCGCGCTGGAGCTCTGGTACCGGTTCGGCAACGGCGTCATCCTCCTCGCCGAGTACCTCTACAACGGCGCCGGCGCCGCAGACCCGGCCGGCTACCCTCTTGCGGCCACGTCCGCGGCCTTCCGCGAGGGGCTCACCTTCCTCCTCGGCCAGCAGTACCTGCTGGTCGGGCCCTCGTGGGAGTTCCACCCGCTGGTCTCCCTTTCCGGGCTGGTCATCTGGAACCTCGAGGACAGCTCCGCCCTGGTCCGGCCGCAACTGGCCTTCTCCCTCGCCGACAACCTCGGCCTCGACCTCTTCTATTCGGTAAACCTGGGGGAAGAGCCGCGCGTCGTCGCCCCGGGGATTGCCGTCCCCCGCTCCGAGTTCGGCTCGCTGGGCGACAGCGGCGGGCTGCTACTGCGCTGGTATTTCTGAGGATATTCGCCCAGATGCCCGAATTATTTTCCGGAGGTTCGACCCGATGAGAAGAATGCCCCGAATCGTCTGCGCTTTGCTGCTGCTGTCCTGTATCGCCCTGCCGGCCCGGGCGGAGGAATTCTCCCTCGACACGTTTGCCGCCCGGGCGGCCGCCGAGCAGTTCCTGCTGCTCCTCGACCAGGGGGAATACCGGGCCTGCTGGGAGAACGCCTCGGAGCTGTTCCGCAAATCGGCCAACAAGCTTCAGTGGGACGAGCGGATGGCGCACCTGCGCGATCAGTACGGGGCATATGCCGGCCGGAGGCTGCGCTACAGCGAGGCGATGAAGAATGTCGAGGGGGCACCGGAAGGGGAATACTACTTCCTGATCTACGGCAGCGCGTTCGCGAACAAGGAATCGGTGATCGAGACCCTCACCCTGGTGAAGGAGAGCGACGGTCTCTGGCGGGTGTCAGGGTACGGCATCGAATAGACGTCGAAAACATGGAAGATGGGACAGATTTTTTTAAATGAATCTGTCCCCATTTATTGAAATTACCGGAAGATCGGGCAGCCGGGACGCTACACGGCACGCCTGAGCGCCTCGATCCTCTCCTCCAGGGGGGGATGGGTCATGAACAGCCGCCGCAGTCCGCTCCCCTTGCTGCCCGAGATGCCGAATGCGGCCATCTGGTCGGGGAGGTGCGGCTGGTTGACGCTCTGCTGCAGCTTCCGGAGTGCGGCGACCATCTTCTCGCGGCCGGCCAGACGCGCCCAGCCGGCATCGGCACGGAACTCCCGCTGCCGGCTGAACCAGAAGACGATGGTGCTGGCAATGATGCCGAACACCATCTGGGCAAGAATCGACGTCACGATGAATGCCGGGCCGTGCCCCTTCTCGGTCTTGAAGACCAGACGGTCGACCAGGTGCCCGACGACCCGGGACGCGACGATGACAAAGGTGTTGACCACCCCCTGGATGAGCGCCAGGGTCACCATGTCACCGTTTGCCACGTGACTGATTTCATGGGCGAGGACCGCTTCGGCCTCATCCCGGTTCATGGAGTGCAGCAGGCCGGCGCTCACGGCGACGAGGGCGTTGTTGCGACGCATCCCCGTGGCGAAGGCGTTCACATCCGGGGCGTTGTAGATCGCAACCTCCGGCATGCCGATTCCCGCCATTTCCGCCTGTCTCCGCACGACCTGGAGCAGCCACGCCTCGGTTTCGGTTGACGGCGTTTCGATGACGCGTGCGCCGGTCAGCCGCTTTGCCGTCCACTTGGAAATTGCCAGCGAAATCAGAGCGCCGCCGAAACCGAAGACGGCGGCAAAAACGACCAGGCTGGCGATATCCAGCCCCACCCCCTGTTCATCGAGGATCTGCCCGACGCCGAAGAGATGCAGCACCAGGCTGAGGATAAGGACAATCGCCAGGTTGGTGATCACGAACAACCCGATTCGCTTGAACATTTTATTTACTCCTCGGTTTTCCGGGAAACATGGCGGACGCTGCTCGGATCATAAAATGGATTCCCTTTCAGTCCGGGAATGAAGAATCTAGTTTCCATGACAACAACGGGGGCAGCCCACGGATGGACGCTCCCTTTTTATTCCTCCTGGCGCATTTTCACCAGGAGATCCGGAATTCCACGGCCGGAACTTATTTATCCGCGTAGGAATCGAGGCTTCTCTTCAGCTTCGGTCCCGGCTCCGGCACGATTCCCTTGCCGGCGATCAGGTCCTCGGCGCGCACCGGCCGCTCGTAAAACTCGGTGTTCCACTCGTCGTCGATGCTCAGCACCGAGCCTTCGAGGGAGACGCCGGCAAACAGCCCGCGGCTGCGCGAGTAGGAGAGGATGCTGGCCCGGAACGCCTCGTCGGTCGAGGCTTCCGCCCTTCTCCCGATCGGCCCGGCGGACACGGCGGCATCGGCGCCGAGGGTCATCTTGCCGCGGAAGATCTTCTCCGTCCCCTTCCGGTTCTTGAACACCAGGACGACGTCGGTCGACTGGGCGCCGACCTGGAAGCCGAAGCTGCCGCCGCCGATGGTGACGAAGATCGGGTGGCCCCAGTCGCCGTTCTCGTTCCGCACCAGCATGACGCCGCGCCCGAAACGACCGGCGATGACCACACCCGCCTTGATGACGTTGGGGATGATGGCGATCGCCTCGGCGTTGGCGAGCAGGGACGGCGGCATCCCTTTCTCCGGGATCGCCATGATTTCGTCCAGGGTCTGGATCGCCAGCCCGATCTTCTCCCGCTCCTTGATGCCGGCGAATGCCGGTGCGATGCCGAGAGAGACGACAAGCGCGAGCGCTATTGAAAGACGGACAACAGTAAGAATACGCATCTGGAATCGGCTCCGGTATTACGACTCCGTTTGATTACAACAAATCATCCGGCGATGTCAATGAGCAAGAAATCGCGGCGGGGGATCAGGAGGCGGGACCGGCTCCTCGCAGGCATGGAATTATTTCCGGCGTCTCTCGGCGATCAGCAGGCGGGGCGAACCGGCGCGATTGACCGTGGCGATGCGCAGGACATCCCAGGCCGACGGGTCGAGGCGCCGGAACCAGGCATCGACCCTCTCCCCCTCCTCCTCGCCGCCGGGATGGCCGGCATAGACGACAACCGCGAGCCGGCCGCCGGCGGCCAGCAGGTCGGCCGCCTGCTGCAGGGCGGAGAGCGTGCTCTCCGGGCGGGTGATGACGGCCTTGTCGCCGCCCGGCAGGTAGCCGAGATTGGCGATCACCCCCTTCGGCGAGCGGGCGAGATAGCGGAACAGCTGATCGTGACTGGCGTTGACGAGGTATGTCCCGGCAGAGTTGTCGGCAGGGGCCGCCTTGAGAACGTGGCTGTCGATGCCGGCCCCGGCCAGACGGGCGGCGGTGCTCTCCAGCGCCTGCGGCTGCAGGTCGAACGCGAGGACGCTGCCGGTGCCGCCGACGGCGCGGCTGAGAAAAAGGGTGTCGTGGCCGTTGCCGGCGGTCAGGTCGACGGCCAGATCCCCCTCGGCGAGGACGTCAGCCAGGTACGCGTGCGACAGGGGGACGATCTGCGTCAGCCGGGACATCAGCGCCCCGCATCGATCTCGGCCAGCACCTTGAGCTTGAGCTCGATCGACTTCTTCGGCGAGATGCGCAGCAGGGTGGTCAGCTGCCGGGCAAGGGCATCCTCGTGCTTGTCGAGAACGCCGTCGGCGTAGACGATCCGCCAGAGCGCCTCCATGACCTCGTGCTTCTCCTCGATGGTGAAGTGCTCGTTGATCACCCGGGCGAAGCGGAACAGGTCGACGCTCTCCTCCCGCTCCTGGCGGGCCAGTTCGGTCAGTTCCGCGACCGACTCGGGCGTCAGGTCGAATTTCTCGGCGACGATGTCGTGGACGATCCGCTCCTCCACCTCGTGCAGCGACTTGTCGGCGTGCGCCATCTCGAGCAGCAGGGCGCAGGTGGCGACCTGGATCCGCTCCTGCTCACAGCCGGCGTCGGTCTGCGGTTCGCCGCCAAGCAGCCTGGCGATCCGGCCGAGCATCAGGCGCCCCCGCCGCGATAGCGGATGACGTGCGCTTTCTCCAGGGTGATCAAGCCGCCGCTGAACATGTTGTCGATTTTCGGCAGCACGGCGTCGATCTTCTCCGGGCTGTCGACCACCTCGATCACCACCGGCAGCTCGCTTGAGAGCCGCAGGATCTTGTCGGTATGCGTGACGCTGCCGGCGCCGAAGCCGGCCGCCCCCTTGAGCACAGTCGCCCCGGCCAGCCCCTCGGTGCGGAAGAGCTCGACCAGCGCCTCGTGCAAAGGCTTTTTCTCCCAGCGGTCGTTCTCGCTGATGAAGATACGCATCAGGGTCTGTTCACCTTCCATCCTTGACATGAAAGCTCCTATATCTGGCGCGCCAGGTAGATGCCGAGAGCGGCGAAGAGGATGCAGACGACCACGTTGAGCACGATATTGGCGCCGGCATGCAGAAAACTCCCCTCCTCGAGCAGGCGCATGGTCTCGAAGGAGAAGGTCGAAAAGGTCGTAAACCCTCCCATGAAACCGACGGTGATGCCGAGCCGGACCTCCGGCGTCAGCAGGGTGCTGCGCAGGCTCCCCTCCATGATCAGACCGAGCAGGAACGATCCGACCACGTTGACCGCCAGGGTTCCGTACGGCAGCGAGCGCCCGAAAATCGCGTGGGTCCAGCCGGAAACCAGGTAGCGTGAGATGCATCCGAGGGCGCCGAACAATCCGATATAGAGTATCTGCATTGAGTCGATGTTCCGTTTCGACAGGGGTGTCCGCCATTATTCCGCGCGGCCGGGCCGCTGTCAACCGGCAACAGCCACCGTCAGAATCTCCCGCCGCCGTCTGCCTATCCGCACAGTTCATTTTCCGTTGCATCGCGCTACCGGCCGGCAACGGCAGTTGCTAACATGCCAGCATCTTGACACGACCGTGGTGAATCGTTAAAAATAACTTTAGCACTCTCCACATGAGAGTGCCAATCCGTTGATATCATACAACGAATTCACAGGAGATGAGAATGAGTTCTTTGAACCTGCCTGTCGTTTCCGACAGCTTCGAACACTACATGAGCCAGATCAACCGCTTCGAGATCCTCGACCGCGATCAGGAGGTCGAGCTGGCGAACCGCTACCGTCGCGATGACGACCTCGACGCCGCGCATCGCCTGATCTGCGCCAACCTCCGCTTCGTCGTCAAGATCGCCAACGAATACCGGCAGTACGGCCTGCGTATCCAGGACCTGGTGCAGGAGGGGAACATCGGCCTGATGCTCGCCGTCAGGAAGTTCGACCCGGCCCGCGGCATCCGGCTGATCTCCTATGCCGTCTGGTGGATCCGCGCCTATATCCAGAACTTCATCATCCGCAGCTGGTCGCTGGTCAAGATCGGCACGACCCAGGCGCAGAAAAAGCTTTTTTTCAAGCTGAACCAGACCCGCAAGAAGATCCGCCAGCTGACCGGCAGCGACGACCACCGAACAGTTGCCGCCGAACTCGACGTCAACGATAGCGACGTCGAGGAGATGGCAGCCCGGATGTCCGCCCGCGACGCCTCCCTCGATGTCGAACTGTACGAAGGGGATGACTACACCCTCGCCGACCGCCTCGCCGACGAACGCCGGAACCAGGAAGAGCTGCTGCTGGAGAAAGAGGCCGAAACCCTCCGCACCCGCCGGGTCAGAACCGCCTTGCAGAGACTCAACGAACGTGAGCGAAAGATCATCGTCGAACGGATTCTGGCCGACAGCGCCCGGACCCTGCAGGAGATCTCGGAAGAGCTCGGCATCAGCCGCGAGCGGGTCCGCCAGATCGAACAGAACGCCCTGCGCAAGCTCAGGGAAGAGCTGGACGGTAAATAGATTGACAAATACCGCATCATCCCTTAACGTTCACACCATTCTTTTCCCCGAAAGTCAGGCCAGAAGCGTATGCGATACATCATTCTCCTCATCGTGATCTCCCTGCTGGCGTCCGCCTGCTCGTCGGGCAAGGTACCGCCGACGCGCAGCGCCGCATACTATTTCAAGGAGGGGGAGCGCCTGTTCGAGAAGGGGCTTTACGAGGACGCGGTCGCCTCGTGGGAAAAGGTGCGCGACAGCTACTATTCGCCGGAGCTCAATATCCTCGCCGAACTGAAGATCGCCGAGGCCTACTACAGGTCGGAACAGTACGTCGAGGCGGCCGCCGCCTACGAGCTGTTCCTGAAGAACCACCCCGACAACGAAAAATCGGAAACCGTTCTCTACTTCCTTGGCCTCTCCTACTTCAAGCAGGTCCTGCCGGCCGACCGCGACCAGACCGCGGCGCACAACGCCATCGTCACCTTCCGCAACCTGCTGAAGCTCCATCCGAAAACCGGCTACCGGGAAGAGGCGGAAAATTACATCCGCTTCTGCCGCAACCGGCTCGCGCTGCACGAGCTGAGCGTCGGCCGGTTCTACGTGCGGACGGAAAAGCCCGACGCCGCCATCCGGCGGCTCGAGGCGATCCTGACCAAGTACCCCGACTTCAACAACCGCGAAGAGCTCTACTACCTTCTCGGCCAGGCCTACCTGCAGAAGTCCGACAAGGAAAAGGCGGTCGAGGCCTTCAACCGCCTCTACGACCAGTACCCCTCCAGCAAGCTGATCCCCAAAGCGCAGAAAGCGCTCGGCGACCATTTCTGAACCCGCCCGCGCCCCGGATTCCGCCGCCATATTCCGTTTTCCGGACCGGCAAATACCGGAGCTGTACGTTAATATCACTTTCCATATTTTCTCTTGACTTGCCCCGAGTGCCATTATATAAAAGTCAGCACCCTATAACGGGATTTTATTATGCAAAGCCGGGATCCGGACGTCGCTTTTTCTCCCAGGCTTTTTTTGTTTGAACGGCAGCAATAACACTCCGCAATCATTGAGTTTCAAGCGCGTCAGGCCTGCCTGTCGACGTTGTTTTATTGACCACCGATTTTTCACTCAACGGAATTACAGGGAACCACGAACTTGATTCCGAAAAATCATCAGGAGGAGAGAGATGTCTGATTTCGGTACACTCGAAAGTCGCGTTCGTCGCAAGTCGCTGCTCAGCAAGGTCATGAAGGCCGAGGACTGCGTTCAGTTCTTCAAGGGGGGCGAGAATCTGGTCTGGTCGGGCTTCACCCCGGCCGGCTACCCCAAGGCCGTCCCGATGGCCCTGGCCGACCACGTTGAAGCCAACAACCTGCAGGGCAAGATGCGCTTCAACCTCTTCATCGGGGCCTCGGTCGGCGCCGAGACCGAAGATCGCTGGGCGACCCTCGACATGATCGACCGCCGCTGGCCCTACCAGACCGGCAAGAACATCGCCAAGGGGATCAACGCCGGCAAGATCCGGATGGGCGACAAGCACCTCGGCCACTTCGCCCAGGACATCAGCTACGGCTTCTACACCGAGAACGGCCGCTACGACATCGGCATCTTCGAAGTCTCGGCAATCACCGAAGACGGCGGCCTCGCCCTGACCTCCTCCTGCGGCATCGTCGCCGAGGCGATCGGCCTGTGCGACAGGATCATCCTCGAAGTCAACACCGGTCAGCCCTCCTTCGAAGGGATGCACGACATCCACATGCAGCAGAAGCCGCCGAACCGCGCGCCGTTCCTGATCACCAAGGCCAACAGCCGCATCGGCACCCCGTACGTCCCGTGCGACACCGAGAAGGTCATCGCCGTGGTCGAATCGAAGCACCGCGACAAGGGGCGCGCCTTCGCCGAGATGGACGACACCTCCGAAGCGATCGCCGGCCACATCATGGAATTCTTCGCCCACGAGGTGAAGCGCGGCCGCCTGCCGGAGAACCTGCTGCCGCTGCAGTCGGGCGTCGGCTCCATCGCCAACGCCGTTGTCGGCGGTCTCGCCAAGGGCCCGTTCTCGAACCTGTCGGTCTACACCGAGGTTCTCCAGGACACCATGCTCGACTTCATCGACGGCGGCAACCTCAACTTCGCCTCGGCCTGTTCGCTGTCGCTGTCCGAGAGCCCGGGCTTCCCGCGCTTCTTCGACAACTGGGAGAAGTATTTCGACAAGATCACCCTGCGCCCCCTGTCGATCGCCAACGCCCCCGAGCCGATCCGCCGTCTCGGCGTCATCGCCATGAACACCCCGGTCGAATTCGACATCTACGCCCACGCCAACTCGACCCTGGTCGGCGGCACCCGGATGATCAACGGCCTCGGCGGCTCCGGCGACTACCTGCGCAACGGCTACCTGAAGATCATGCACAGCCCGTCGACCCGCCCGAGCAAGACCGACCCCCTCGGCATCACCTGCGTCGTTCCGAAGGCGCCGCACATCGACCACACCGAGCATGACCTCGACGTGCTGGTCACCGAGCAGGGCCTGGCCGATCTGCGCGGCGTCGCCCCGAAGGAGCGCGCCAAGCTGATCATCGAGAAGTGCGCCCACCCGGAGTACAAGCCGATCCTCAGCGAGTACCTGGAGATGGCGACCCGGGAGTGCATCGCCAAAGGCGTCGGCCACGAGCCGCAGCTGTTCGACCGCGCCTTCAAGATGCAGCAGAACATGGCCGTCAACGGCACCATGCGCATCAAGAACTGGGACATCAAGATCGACCTCTGCGAGTAATCACGATTGCATCATTACGCGATGCCAAAAGGCCCTTCCGGATACCCGGAAGGGCCTTTTATTGGCACCCCCCATTACTTTCTTATAGGGTTATGACACACTGTTCGCTGGGGTTCATGGCACACTTCATGCTAACTAGTTTCACAATAGACGCTTTTAGTATAGTTTATATTTGTGTAGTGATTTCAAACTTTTATGTTTCGAGGGGCATCGTAGAGCAGAATATTGCAACCGCTCCGATAAGAGCAAAGCCGGAGCAATCCGGTCGCGCAGAGCCAAGGGCCCGAATTCACTCATGAATCCGGGCAGCCTAGCCGCCGAAGAGGGTTGATCGCTTCAGGTATGAACAACAGGGGGGGAGACCTGTCGCAGGACAATGAAGCCCGGCTTCGGCAGAAATCAGGGCTTATCTATGTCTAGAACCACGCAAAATAGGTACATCCTGCCCGCCCTGCTGACAATAATTGTCACATTTTCGGCACATGTTCGTGTGTTCCTGAAGCAACACCTTCCTTTTTCTATCCGAATCCCCGCAGCACTGAAGGGAGCGCTGCACGGCACAGCCTGCCTGCTCGCCCTGCTTCTGGCAGAGCCGCTTCCGGCACACGCCTACCCGACCGACCAGTGCGCCGCCGACCGCTTCGGATCCGATCTCGTCTGCACCGCTGGCGACGTCTCGATCACCGGCATCTCCGTCGCCCCCGGAACCCCGACCAAGTGCGTCGGCGGCACCACCTTCACCGCCGACCTCGACGTCACCATCAACTTCGCCACCCCGAACCGCTGGGACATCGGCATCTTCCTCTCCAACGACGGCGGCGACCCGCAAGTCACCGCCGCCGGCGGCGGCGCCGGCACCTGCAGCGTCGGCATCCTGCCGACCGCCTCCCCGTTCCTCGACCTCGACCCCAACGGCGGCCTCGACACCTGCGGCGACGGCAACGGGGCGATCAACGGCGGCGCCGGCAACGGGGTCGTCCGCCTGACCAACGTTCCGGTCCAGTGCCAGGCGATCGGCGACAGCGGCGGCAACCTCTACATCCCCTTCGTCGTCAGCTGGGACAACCAGGCGAGCCCCACCGGAGGCACCTGCAGCTCGATCGCCGACCCGGTCCCGAATACCAAGTCGAAGTGCAACGCCCCGGACATCACCAACCCGGTCGAGGTCCTCTACGGCACCGTCAACGCCGTGGTGCTCCCGGACATCAGCAAGACCGACGGCGTCACGGCGGTCGACCCGGGGCAGAGCGTCGCCTACTCGGTCGTCATCACCAACACCACCGGACAGCCGCTGAGCGGCGCCGTCTTTACCGATCCGGCGACCGCCAACGTCACCGTCACCGGCCTCTCCTGCGCGGCCGCCGGCGGGGCGAGTTGCCCGGCGACCTCCATCGCCGCCATGCAGGGGGCCGGCATCACCCTTCCCGACATGCCGATCGGCAGCAGCGTCACCTTCACCCTCGACGCCACGGTCGCCGACCCGGTCGTCCCGTCGCACGCCAGCACCGTCAGCAACACCGCCTTCGTGACCGTGTCGGGCGAGTCGAACGCGGCCACCGACATCGACGACATCAACGGCGCGGTCTTCTCCAGCCTGACGACCTCGACCAAGTCGGTCGTCGACCTCAACGGCGGCGAGGCCGACCCGGGCGATATCCTGCGCTACACCATCACCCTGCGCGAGACCGAGGGGAACCCGGTCATCGGCGCGTCGGTGAGTGACGACGTCCCGGCCGGGGTCAGCAACTTCACCGTCGTCAGCGTCCCGGCCGGGGCGACCGACAGCTCGACCGGCCCCGGCACCGGCGCCTACGGCACCGGGCTCCTCGATGTGACCGGCATCGATGTCGCGGCCCTCGGATCGCGAACGGTTGTCTACGACGTCACCATCCCGATCGGCACCCCGGCCGGCACCCTGATCGACAACCTGGCGACCATCACCAACCCCGGAGGGCTCGGGGCCGATCCGTCGGCGCCGACGGTCACCGTGTCCCAGACGACCGTCGAGGTCACCAGCGACAAGCAGCTCTACATGTACGGCACGACGCCGAACACCTTGTCGCGCCTGCAGCCACCCGGCCCGGCAAGCAGCATCGCCCTGCCCTGGAACACCCCGGTCACCTGGACCGGCAACGCTCCCGTTCCGCTGCAGTCAGACAGCACCGTCGAAGCCTCGCTGGCCAAAATCTACCTGTCGGCAAGCTCGTCCCTGACGCGCCAGGTCGAGGCGCGGATGTATTGCAGCAACAATCCGTCGGCCTACGCGACCTCCGGGACCTACGGCTTGTCAGCTGTGCCCCCGACCCCGACACTCTACACCTTCAACCTGACGACCACGGTCGGCGGCTTCAGCTACCCCGCCACCTGCCCGGCCGGGAGCGCCTGGGTCCTCCAGCTCGTCAACCGGAACAACAGGGACGTTGCCGTGCACCCGGTCAGCGGCGGCGACTATTCCCACCTCTATCTTGATTCGACCAATGTCATCTACGTCGAGAGTGTCACCTTCTACGACGCCCCCTATCCCGGTGGCACGCCGGTGACGACGGCAACTCCCGGCTCGACCCTTTACGTCCGCGCGCTCATCAGAGACCCGTTCGGCAGCTTCGACATCACCTCGGCCGACATTGAAATCATCGATCCGCTCGGCAGCCCTGTCCTGGCGCCGAACCCGGACGCCATGACCGAGGTCGCCGATTCGGGCGCCGCAACCAATACCTGGGAATACGCCTACACCCTTGCAGCGGCGCCGCCGGGAGGGAACTGGACCGTACGCGTCACCGGCCACGAGGGGAACGAAGGGCTGGTTTCCGACGACCAGGTGGCGGCCTTCACGGTTGAAAGCGCGGATCTCGAAATCATCAAGACCGTCGATGACGCGACACCGCCCGAACTCGGCTATGTCGTCTATACCCTGACCGTTACCAATCAAGACGCTTTGCTGGGGACAACGGGTGTCCAGGTGACCGACCTGCTTCCCGCCGGCCTGAGCTACGTCAGCGACACGGCGCCGGCGCCGACCACCTACGACGACGCCACCGGCATCTGGGACATCGGCCCCCTGGCGCCAGGCGGCTCGGTGTCGATGACGATCACCGCCCGGCCCCAGTTCGGAACCGCCGGCTCGACGATCACCAACACGGCGACGATCACCGCCAGCGACCGCTACGACGACAACCCCGCCAACGACAGCGGCAGCGTCGACATCGTCCCGGTTGCCGCGCCGAACCTGACCATCCTCAAGTCGGCCGACCGGGCCACCGTCAACTCCGGCGAGATCATCACCTACACGCTGGTCGTCCAGAACAGCGGCTCGGGCACGGCGACGGCGGTCGCGCTGCACGACAACCTCAGCCCCTACGTCGACATGGTCCTCGACTACGACACCGGCACGCCGCCGGTCGAGGCGTTCGACTTCGATCCGCAGACCTCCGGCCTGACCCTCGGCGGCCCGGTCTACACCTACAACGGCCCGGACATCGTCCGCTGGGATATCGCCATGGGCGGGACGTTTGCGGCCGGTTCGCAATTCACCCTGAGGTTCAAGGTCCGGGTGAAATAGAGACATCCCGAAAGGAGACCAGGTATGAATTTTATTTGCAGACTGCTTCTGATCATGACCGTCATGGCCCTCGCCGCGCCGGCGCTGGCCCAGCCGGTGCTGAAAATCGAGATCACGGCGGAGACGGAACGGGAGGAACTCGTCGACGGGAGAAAAGTCATCCGAACCGTGCCGGCCGAAGATGTGTCTTCCGGGCAGGTCGTCATCTACACCCTGAAGGTCGTCAACAGCGGCGATCAGCCGGCCACCGGCGTCAAGGTGACCGACCCGGTCCCGGATGGAACAGCCTTCATCGCCGGGTCGGTATTCGGCGACCGGGCCGAGGTCTCCTACTCGATCGACGGCGGGAGGTCGTACAAGCAGCCCTCTCTGCTGACCTACCAGGCCGACCGCGGCGACGGGACCCTCGAGAGCCGCGTCGCCACCCCGGAACAGTACACGCATATCAGGTGGGTCCTCGAAACCGTCCCGGCCGGCAGCAGCCGCTCCGTCGGTTTCCGGGCCCTGGTGAAATAGCAAACTCAATAAACCAACGCATACAGGAGAAACACCATGAACGGAAAACACTTGAAGATCAGCCAGCCCAGACTCAGTCAACAACATCACTCCGGGCTGTCGCCGCCCGGGCGGTGGTGTTGGCGTTATCCACCGAAACCACCGAATAAGGAACCGACAGACAATCAACCTTTCACGAACAGAACGATAGAACACAGCAACGTATCAAGGAGAAAGACAATGAGAAGTACATTCACGCAAAGGACAGGATCCCTTCTCGGGATCGCCATCGTGGCCTTGCTCGGGGTTTCCCTGGCCACGACATCGGCGCACGCCCTGCTGGCAGCCGGAACGACCATCAGCAACACCGCCCACGTCGACTGGGCGGAGGACGCCACGGCAACCGGCGTCGACTCCAACCAGGTCGACGTCACCGTCAACCTCGTCTCGGGTCTCGTCTGGGACGACACCTCCCTCACCCCGGTGACGGCCACCGTCGCCCCGGGCGGGGCGGTCTCCTACGCCGTCGACCTGCTCAACACCGGCAACGGCACCACCACCGTCTCCCTCACCGACAACACCGCCGACGCCGGCGTCAACGGCGACTCGGCCTTCTCGACCAGCCCGACGACCGCCGCCAACCTGACCCTGGTCGGCACCGTGGCCAGCGGCGCCGGGGTCTTCGGCGGGGCCACCACCACCATCCCGGTCTACAACCTCGACGTCGCCGAGCTCGAAGTCGGCGTCACCCGGATCCACGTCAACGGCGCCACCGGCACCTACTACACCGTCGCCGCCGGCAGCACCGCCACCAGCCTGGTGGTGACCGGCGATGCGTCCGCCGTCGCCGCCGGCGACCAGCTCGGCGAGGTCGTCAACATCACCTATAGCGGCACCGCCGCCACCCTCGCCGCCCCGCCGGCCTCCGGCACCCACGATCACTCGCTGACGGCAACTGACGACGTCGGCGGCGGTCTCAACGCCGACGGGAATGCCGCCGCATCCGATACCGTCCAGAGCGACGCCGACGGCGGCGCCGGGACCGACTGGGTCACCACCGTGGCCGTCGGGACCCTCTCGATCAACAAGTATGTCCGCAACAACACCACCGCCGGCCACAACCCCGCCGCAGCAGCGGACATCACCTTCGCCACCGTCGACTACTGGCAGACCGGCGTCACCGGCGACACCGGCGACACCCTCGAGTACCTGGTGGTGATCAGCAACACCGGCGCCGGGGCGGCGACCAACGTCATCATGACCGACACCCTGACGACCGCCTTCGTCGCCCTGACAACCACCAACATCAGCCTCGACGAGAACGGCGACGGCACCTTCGAAACCACGGATGCCATCACCTCCAGCGACGCTTCCTACGCCGCCCCGACCCTGTCGGTCTTTGCCGGCGTCGGCGGCGCCGACCCGGCCGGCGGCAGCATTGCGGCCAGCGGTTCGACGGTCATCCGTTACCAGGTCGTCATCCAGTAACCCCTGACCCGGCGGCAGGCCCGCCCTGCCGCCGGCCGAAAGCATAAAGATGATCAGACTGTTCACGACAATCGGCACTCTCCCGGCCCGATGCCTCACGGCAGCGGGTTCGGGAGCAGTGCGTCGTGGCGGTCTGGTCGGCCGGTGGCTGGCGGCGCCTCTGTTGCTTCTGCTGCTGGCCGCCGCTCCTGCTGCTGCCTTCGACATCGACAACACGGCGACAGTTGTCTATGTCTACGGCGGCAACAACCTGAACCAGAACTCGAACCTTGTCCGGGTCACGGTCGCCCCACCGCCTTCGGTGGCGACCGCCGAGTTTTTGCGCCTCACTCCCGACCCACTCGGCACGACCCTGCCGGGGACCGAATACAGCGACAGCGACCCGCCGGGGGTCTTCACCCCGATCCTGCCGTCTCCCGGCCCGGGGAACCTGGGCACGGCCGTCAGCTACGACGAGGGGGAACTGGTCGTCCTGCGGGTCACCGATGCCGACCGGAACCTCGACCCGCTTGCTCTCGACACCCTCCTCGTCCGCCTGAGCGTCGCCATGACCGGCGACGACGAACTGCTCCGCCTGACGGAAACCGGGTTCGATACCGGTATCTTCGAAGGCTTCATCCCGGCCGGCACCGTAGCGGCGACCGATTACAACGGTTACCTGTCGGCACCGGCCACCAGCCAGGTCGATCTCGCCTATGACGATGGCGGCACCCCCCTGAACCTCTCCGCGCCGGTTCTGGCGACATCATCAGGAGGATCCCTCTGGCTGCAGCTCTCCGCCGACCGCAGCCTGGTCGCACCGGGAGACATCGTCACCTGGTCGCTCACGGTCGAAAACATCGACGCGGTGAGCGCGGTCGGCGTCACCGTCAGCCAGCAGCTGCCGGCCGGCTTCCGCTACCGTCCGGGAACGGCCGTCATCGGCGGCGCACCGTCTGCCGACCCGACCGTCTCGGCGGATGGCAACTCCCTGACCTTCGCCGCCGGCGACTTGCTCCCCGGAGCCAGCGTCGTCATCGACTTCCGAACCACGGTCGGCGCCGTCGATCCGGGCGCATACCCGAGCACCGCCATCGCCCGGGCGGTATCGGGGCAGGTCTCGAATCCCGCTGACGAGTCGGTCCGGGTACGCGACGAACTCGGCAACGGCAAGGGGATCATCGCCGGCCGCGTCCTGTCGGGGTGCGACGGCAAAGGCGTGGAGGGGGTCCGCATCTACCTCGAGGACGGAACCTACGTGATCACCGACAAGCGGGGCCGCTACCATGTCGAAGGGGTCAACCCGGGCACCCACGTGGTCCAGCTCGACCCGGTCACCCTGCCGGATGGCTACGAGCCGGTCCTCTGCGAGGATCACAACCGCTTCGCCGGCAACCCGTCGTCACGTTTCGTCGAGCTGCGCCCCGGTTCGCTCTGGCGGGCCGACTTCACCCTCTCCGACAGGCCGATCAACGGCGAGGTCGCAATCACCCTGAACAACACCTACACGATCGGCTCGGCGGCGACCTATACCGTCTCCCTGTCCGGAAAGGACATCCCGTTCAGCGGCCGGCGCCTGGAGATCGAGCTGCCGCCGGAGGCGGAGTATCTGCCGGCCAGCACCCTGCTCAACGATCAGCTCTTCTCCGAGCCGACGCTCCGGGGCCGGACCCTCAGCTACGACCTGCCGGACCGTTCCGGATCGTGGTCGGACACCCTCGTTTTCAGGTCCTTCATCGATCAAAACAGCGAAACCGGCCACATGCCGGCACGGGCGCGTCTCCACTTCGACACGCCGGCGCACCGCGCCGTGGTGACCCCGGACGCGGAGAGCACCCTGGTCTGGATCTCGCGCAGTGAACGGGCGGAAGTCAAGGAGCTGATTCTCAGGCCGCACTTCGCCACCCTCGAGGCGGTCTTGAGCACCAGGGACCTCGAGGAGATCGAGGCGGCGGTCGAGGAGCTGAAATCGCTCGACCTGATCATGATCTACATCGTCGGCCACACCGATGCCCGCCGCATCCGCTGGCGGGAGGGGATCCCCTACCGCGACAACTTCGAGCTGTCCGAGGCCAGGGCCGAAGCGGTCGCCGTTGAGCTGCAGAAGCGCCTCAACCTGGCGCCGGAGCAGACGGTCGTCATCGGCATGGGGGCGGCCGAACCGATCGCCGACAACACGACCGTCGCGGGGATGGCGCTCAACCGCCGGACGGAGCTGCAGGTCCTGCACCGGATCGTCGTCGATCCGGAAATGGAGAAGGTGGAAGCGAACGGCGGTCCGCAGCGCTTCCTGAAGACGGAACCGGAAAAGGCTTCCGGCGACGCCGGCGGACCGTCCGCAGTGGAAATGGGCATCCTTTCGCCGCTGCGCGACAGCCATATCGCCCATCCGGTCGAGAGCATCCGGATACGCCTGCCGGCCGGCCTCACCCCTGAACTGTCCTACGACGGCACGCTGGTACCGGCGGAGAAGATCGGCTTCCGGTTGAACGAGCCGGCGACCAACAGCCAGGTTCTGACCTATATCGGCATCGATCTGGGCGAACCGGGTGAGCATCACTTGCGGCTCAGGGGGATCGGACCGTTCGGCAATGTCCGCTTCGAGGAGAGTGCGACCATTGTCCGGACCGGCGCGGTGCACCGGATCGAGGTCGTCGATCAGGAGAGGAACGTCGCCGACGGCCGCACGCCGGTCCGTCTCAGGCTGAACTTCTACGACACGGCCGGCAACCTGATCCGCGGCAAGGTCAAGCTCGAGCAGCGGGGCGGCGTGCTCATCCCGCTCGCAGCGGAAAAGAGCCGACTCCCCGGCGCACCGGAGACCGGCATGGTCTGGTTCGACGCCACCGGCACCGCCCGGTTCGAGCCGGTCAGCAAGGCCGGCAGCTACCGGCTCGTCCTCGGCATCGGCGAGCGCCAGGAGGCGGTCGACATCTACGTCTCGCCGGAACAGCGCGACTGGATCCTCGTCGGCCTGGCCGAGGGGACGGCCGGCTACAGCGAAATCTCCGGAAATATCCAGCCGCTCGACCCGAGCGCTCCGGAAGAGGACTATTACGACGACGGCCGCGTCGCCTTTTTCGCCAAGGGGCAGGTCAGGGGGGACTGGCTGCTGACCCTCGCCTACGACTCCGGCAAGGAGAGCCTCAAGGATCGCAGCCTGCACCAGGTCATCGACCCGGGGAGCTACTACACCGTCTACGGTGACACCGCCGAACAGGGTTACGAGGCGGCGAGCGCCGAGAAGCTCTATCTCCGCATCGAGCGCGAACGGTTCATCGCCCTGTTCGGCGACATCGACACCGGCATGAACGTCACCGAGCTCTCCCGCTACAGCCGCAGCCTGACCGGCATCCGGTCGGAATGGAGCGGCCGGAATTTCGGCTACACCGCCTTCGGCAGCGAGACGGCGCAGAATTTCGTCCGCGACGAGATCCGCGGCGACGGCACCTCCGGCCTCTACCGCCTGAGCCGCAACGACATCGTCGTCAACTCCGAAAAGATCACCCTCGAGACGCGCGACCGCTTCCACAGCGAGCGGATCGTCGATCGGCGCGAACTGCAGCGCCATCTCGATTACGACATCGACTACGCCGCCGGCACCCTCTACTTCAAGGAGCCGGTCCGGAGCCGCGACCAGGGTTTCAACCCGGTCTTCATCGTCGCCGCCTACGAATCGACCGCCCGGGGCAAGGAGGACTACACCTGGGGCGGACGGGCCTACAGCCGCCTGCTAAATGATGACATCGAGATCGGCGCCAGCATCGTCCACGAGGGGCAGAACGCCGTGGAAAGCGACCTCTACGGCGTTGACGCCACCATCCGCGTGTCCGAAAGGACAACCCTCAGCGGCGAGTGGGCGACCTCCGAACGCAATGATCCGTCCGGCAGGACCGATGGCGATGCCTGGCTGGCGGAAATCGAACACCGCACCGACAGCTACGACGTCTCGGCCTACGTGCGTGAACAGGATGCCGGCTTCGGCCTCGGCCAGCAGAACGCCGGCGAATCGGGAACCCGCAAGTACGGCGCCGACCTGCTCTACCGCCTGAACCGGCAATTCGATGTAACCGCCGAAGCCTACCGGCAGGAGAACCTGACCACCGACCTCGAACGGAGCGTCGAGGAGGCCGCGCTCAATTATCGCAGCCGTCGCTACACCCTCACCGCCGGATTGCGCCATGCCGAGGACGAACCGGCGGCGGGCGCGAAGGAAACGTCGGACCAGCTCACCTTCGGCGCCGATTACCACGTTACGGAAAAGCTCGACCTGACCCTGCGCCACGAGCAGTCGGTCAACGACAACGAGAACCGGGATTATCCGACCCGCACTTTGGCCGGTGCCCGCTACAAGCTGAACAGGTCGGTCTCGCTCTTCGCCGAGCAGGAGATCACCGCCGGCGACAGCGCCGACACCGCCGACACCCGCATCGGCCTGAGCGCTACCCCGTGGGACGGCACCCAGGTCCGGAGCTCGGTGGAGCAGAATCTCGGCGAAGCCGGCCGCCGCGTCTTCGGCAACCTCGGCCTGCTGCAGACCTGGCAGGTCACCCCCAAACTCGCCCTGAATGTCTCGCTCGACCGCAGCGAGCTCCTCTCGGGTCAGAACCAGCCCTCTTTCCACCCTGACCAGCCGCCAGCCTCCGGCAGCTCGGAGGACTTCACCGTCATCTCGGCCGGCCTCTCGTGGCGTGAAGCCGACCGGATTCTCGACACCCGGGCCGAGTACCGGACGAGCGACTCCGAAGAGCGGTGGGGGCTGTTTGCCGGGTCGATCGTCGAACCGGAGACCTCCCTCGGACTGAGCCTGCACGGCAGCTACTTCAATACCGACCGGGCCGACCAGAGCAGCAGCCGCGAAGCCGACCTCAGCTTCGGTCTCGCCTGGCGTCCCGACGATCGCTCCTGGATCGTCCTCAACCGCCTCGACCTTGTGACCCGCGAGGACGCGTCGGCTACCGCGAAGACAACCCACTGGAAAGTTGTCGAGCGGATCAATGCCTTCTGGCGGGCCGACACGAAGAACCGGTTGAGTTTCAGGTTCGGCACCCGTTATGCGTCGGATCGGTATGACAACATCGACATCTCCGGAACCACCTGGCTCTTCGGCACCGAGTGGCGGCACGACATCGGCCCGAAAACCGACATCGGCCTGCACGGAAGCGTCCTCCAGGTGCAGGCGCTCGGACAGGCC
>JBFHOZ010000004.1:0-30122 GCA_041592975.1 Desulfuromonadales bacterium | reverse complement strand
TCGTCGCGGGTCACCTCGCGGTTCTTGATGGCGATGACCCCCTGCGAGTTGAACCCCTTGATGTGCCCTCCGGCGATACCGGCAAAAACCGATTTGATCTCGCAGCCGGCCATCAGCTCCGCTTCCTGCAGAGCCGTCCGGATCGCCTCGACCGTACTTTCGATGTTGATGACGACCCCCTTGCGCAGCCCCTTCGACGGGCTGGTGCCGATCCCGACGATGTCCAGGCCGTCGTCGGTGAGGTTGCCGACGATGGCGCAGATTTTGGTCGTGCCGATATCGAGACCGACGATCAAATTCTCTTTTTTGCTGCTCATCGCTCTTCCCTTTCCTTTATCTAACCCTTACCGCTGGTAAATTTCTGGTCAATCTTGACGATGACGCGATCGGCCACGGTGAGATCGATCCCCTTGAGAACCGGAAGTTTCGGCTCGAGCTCCGGGTAGATCCGCTCGAGGCGGTCGAGCTTCAGTTCGTACCCCTTGAACCCCAGCAGCACCGGCACTCCCGACCGGCAGGTCATCAGGATCACGCTGTTGTCGCGATCGATGTGCACCTCCGAGACCTGGTCGAGGCTGAAGACCGTCCTCTCCGCCAGCCGGTTGATGACGGCGATGGCGTTTTCCAGCATCTTCTTCCCCTCTTCCGGACGTTCGAGAAGGAAATCGCGATCGATGCCGGTAATAACCGGGTAATCGAGCCGATCCTCCGCCGAGAGCACCTTGAAGATGTCGGCGTTGTTGTCGATATAGTAGAGGTAGCCGAGGTTGACGATTGCCCGGGCTTCCCGCTCGGTGATCCGGATGACGATCTCGCGCGGAAAGACCCGCCCGACTTCGGCCTTGGCCACCCACGGGTTCTCCTCGATCTTGCGCCCGATCGCCTCCAGGTCGAGACGGAAGATGTTGTCGCCTCCCTTGATGTTCGTTTCGGCGATGATTTCGTCCGCCTCGAGCCTCTTGAGGTTGATGATCTCGATCTGCTCGACACCGAAGTAACCCGACTCGAACAGGATCCTCGCCACCAGGACGCTGCCGCTCAGGATCAGCGCGGCGCTGCAGGCGAACAGTAGCAGCCGCAGCGAGCGATGGAAGATCCCCTTCCAGTCCCGCCTGACCTTCTCGCCGACCCGCCGGTTCCCCTTGACGCGCCGCCTCTTCTGTCCTTTCAGATCCTGCATGCATCCCTTCCGGCCCGATCTACTTGTCGAGCCCGGCCCCCTCGAGCATCCGTTCCACCAGCTCCTCGAAGCTCATGCCGGCAGCTGCCGCCGCTTTCGGCAGCAGGCTGGTCGCGGTCATGCCGGGTATGGTGTTGATCTCGAGGCAGGAATATTCCTTCTCCCGCACCATGAAATCGACCCGCGCCGCGCCGCTGCAGCCGATGGCCCGGCAGGCGTCGACGGCCGCCTGCTGCATCCGCCGATAGAGCACCGGCTCGAACGTCGCCGGCAGGATATAATCGGTCGCTCCGGCGGTGTACTTTGCCTGGTAGTCGTAAAAACCGCTTTTCGGGACGATCTCGATGATCGGCAGCGCTTCGCCGTCGAGGACTCCGACCGTCGCCTCGCTGCCGCGGATGTAGTCTTCGACCAGCACCGTCCGGTCGTGTTGCAGCGCCTCCTCCAGGCCGACCCGCAACTCGTTGGCATTCTCGGCGATGCTGATGCCGATGGTCGAGCCTTCGCAGGCCGGCTTGACCACCAGGGGGAAATGGCGGCAACGGGCGACCATCGACTCGATCTCCTCCCCCCGCTTGAATACCATGAATTGCGGCGTCGGCAGCTCGTGGAAGATCAGGATCTGCTTGGTCATCACCTTGTCGATGGCGAGGCTGGAGGCGAGCACGCCGCTGCCGGTGTACGGGATGCCCATCATCTCGAGCAGCCCCTGGACGGTGCCGTCCTCGCCGTAGCGGCCATGCAAGGCGATAAACGCCACCTCCACCCCGGCCTCGGTGAGCTGACGCGGCAGGTCGCGGCCGGCATCGATCTCGACCACCCGGTAGCCGGACGTCTGCAGCGCCTGGCTGATCGCCCTTCCGGTCCGCAGGGAGATCTCCCGCTCGGCCGAGAGGCCGCCCATCAGCACGCCGATTCTTTTCTTTTTCAATTCCTCACGCGTCATCGGTTTCCGTCCCTTCACTTCAGGGCGCCGATCAGGTCATCACCGACCTGCCAGACGTTGCCGGCGCCGAGGGTGATCACCATGTCCCCCGGCCGTACGGTCTCGACGAGATGCTCCACGACCCTATGCCGGTCGGCAATGTAGGTCACGTCCTTGTGGCCGTGCCCGCTGATTCCGTCGCTCAGGTCCTGCGCCTCGACCCCCGGGATCGGGTCTTCGCTGGCGGCATAGACATCCATGATGATCAGCTTGTCGGCCTGGTAGAAAGACGTCAGGAAGTCCTCGAACAGCGCCTGCGTCCGGCTGTAGCGATGCGGCTGAAATACGGCGACGATCCGCTTCTGCCAGCCGCTGCGGGCCGCCGACAGGGTCGCCTTGATCTCCGCCGGGTGGTGTCCGTAGTCGTCGACTACCATGATGCCGTCGCGGTCGTGCTTGACCTGGAAGCGGCGCTGCACGCCGCTGAATTCGTTCAGCCCCTCGGCGACGACGGCGAACGGCAGCTCCAGCTCCATGCCGACCGCAACCGCCGCCAGGGCATTGAGAACATTGTGCCGGCCCGGCATGTGCAGGGTGATCGCCCCGAGCTTTTCGTGCTTGTGATAGACGTTGAAGGAGGTCTTCTCCCCGTCGTGAACGATTTCCGCGGCCTGGAAGTCGGCCTGGCTGGCCAGTCCGTAGGTGACGAACCGCTTCTTGACCTGCGGGATGCACGCCTGGATGTTGGCGTCGTCAAGGCAGAGGACGGCGACGCCGTAGAACGGCACCTTGTTGATGAAGTCGACGAAGGTGTCGCGGATCTCGTCCAGGTCGCGGTAGTAGTCCAGGTGGTCGGCGTCGATATTGGTGACCACGGCAATGGTCGGCGACAGCTTCATGAAGGAGCCGTCCGACTCGTCGGCCTCGGCCACCAGGAACTTCCCCTGGCCGAGCTTGGCGTTCGAGCCGAGCGAATCGAGCCGGCCGCCGATCACCGCGGTGGGGTCGATGCCGCCGTGGGAGAGCATGGTCGCGACCATGCTGGTCGTGGTCGTCTTGCCGTGCGTGCCGGCGATCGCCACTCCGTACTTCATCCGCATCAGTTCCGCCAGCATTTCGGCCCGCGGGATCACCGGGATCATTTTCCGGTGCGCCGCCACGACCTCCGGGTTGTCCGGCCAGACGGCGGTCGAGGTGACGACGACATCGACATCCTGCAGGTTGTCGGCGTCGTGACCGAGGGCGACGGTCGCCCCGAGGGAGACCAGGCGCGCGGTCGTTTCGGATTTGGCCAGGTCGGAACCGGAGACCTGGTAGCCGAGATTGAGCAGCACCTCGGCGATACCGCTCATGCCGATGCCGCCGATGCCGACGAAATGTATTTTCTTGATCTTTCCGTACATGTTCTCACTTCTCTCCGTTTGCGCGGACGAGCTCGCGGCAGATCTCGAGGATCCGCCCCGCGGCCCCCCTCTTCCCCAGGCTGCGCGCCGCGCCGGCCATTCTCTTCAGCGTCCCGCGGTCGGCCAGCAGCCCGCCGACGACAGCGGCGAGCTTCTCGCCGTCGACGTCCTTCTGCTCCATCATCAGGGCCGCGCCTCTTTCCGCCAGGGCGGCGGCGTTGGCGCGCTGGTGGTCATTGGCGGCATGCGGGAACGGAATCAGGATCGCCGGCCGGCCGCAGGCGGTCAGCTCGGCGATCGACGTCGCCCCGGCGCGGCAGACGACCAGGTTCGACTTGCGGTAGACCGCTGCCATATCGTTGATGAACGGGATCACTTCGGCCTGCCGCCAACCGGCGGCGCGATACGCATCCTGCACGAATGCGAGATCCTCATCCCCGGTCTGGTGGATGATCTCCAGCCGCCCCTGCCACCCGGCAAGGTGCGGCAACGCCGCACAGACCGCGCGGTTGATGGCATGCGCGCCGCGCGAACCGCCGAAGACCAGGAGGGTTGTGCTCTCGTCCGATGTCTCGGGGCAATCCTCCATGCCGCCGCGCAGGGGGTTGCCGGTCAGCTCGGCATTCCGGAAGGACGCGAGCGTCTGCTCGAAGCTGACGCAGACCCGTCCGGCCCGACGGCCGAGCAGCCTGTTGGTCAGTCCGGGGATGGCGTTCTGCTCGTGCAGCACCACCGGCACCCCCGCCAGGCTGGCGGCGATGACCATCGGCGCCGAGGCATAGCCGCCGACCCCGACGACGATGTCCGGGCTGAACGTTTCCAGGATCCGTCTCCCCTGACGTATGCTTTTTGCCAGTTTCGCCATCACTCCCAGTTTCTTCAGAATCCCCTTGCCGCTGAACCCGCTGATGTCGACCGTTTCCAGATCGTATCCGAGCTCCGGGACGACCCGCGCTTCGATGCCCTGCCCGGTCCCGACGAACAGCACCTGCGCGTCACTCTCCTCGGCCACGAGCCTCTCGGCAAGGGCGACGGCCGGGAACAGGTGCCCGCCGGTCCCTCCCCCTGCCAGCAGCATCCGCATCAGTGCACTTCTCCCGGGACCTGGCTCGAAATGTTGAGCAGCACCCCGATGGCGAAGAGCGTCGTCAGCAGGCTGGTGCCGCCGTAGGAAAGGAACGGCAGGGCCAGCCCCTTGGTCGGCAGCATGCCGAGAACCACGGCGATATTGACGAACGCCTCCAGGCCGAGCAGCAGGGTGATGCCGAAGGCCAGGTGCCTCCCGAAGAGGTCCGGCGCTCCCAGCGTCGTCCTGACGCCGCGGATGACGAGGACGAGGAACATGGCGCTGACGACGAACACGCCGACGAAACCGAGCTCCTCGCCGATCACCGAGAAGATGAAATCGGTGTGCGCCTCCGGGAGGTAGAAGAGCTTCTGCTTGCTCTCTCCGAGCCCGTTGCCGAACAGCCCGCCGCTGCCGAAGGCGATCCAGCTCTGAATGATCTGGAAGCCGCTGTTGGTCGGGTCCTCCCACGGGTTGAGAAACGCCAGGATGCGCCGGCGGCGGTAGTCCACGTTCATGATCAGGTAGTACATCAGCGGCACCGAAACGATCGCCAACCCGAACAGGTAGCGCATCCGGCAGCCGGCGACGACCATCATCGTCACCGCCACCCCCGCCAGGGTGATGGCGCTGCCGAGGTCGGGCTGCGCCAGGACCAGGCTGAGCATGATCGCCAGGATCACCATGTAGGGGAGGAATCCGTGCGTGAAGCTCTGCAGCTTTTCCCCCTTCCTGCTCAGCGAATGCGCCATGTAGACGACCAGCGCCAGTTTGGCAACTTCCGCCGGCTGGACCGAAAATCCGGGCATCCTGATCCATCGCGAGGCGCCTCCGACCTGGGTTCCGATCCCGGGCACCAGCACCAGCCCGAGCAGCGCCAGCGATCCGAGGAAGATCAGCACCGCCACTTTCTGCAGGTGACGGTAGTCGACCTGCATCGCCACCAGCATCACCAGGAACCCGAAAACGGCGAACATCCCCTGCCGCTTCAAAAAGAAGAAACCGTCGGCAAACCGTTTTTCCGCCATGATCGACGAGGCCGAATAGACCATCACCACTCCCAGGCAGGTCAGCACGACACTGAGAAGCAGAATCGAGGTATCAAAGCCCCGGCGTATTTCCATTGCTCACCGCCTTCTCAGGTTCTTCCAGCTGCCGCACCAGGCGGCAGAACTGCTCCCCCCGCTCGGCAAAGTTCTTGAACATGTCGAAACTCGAACACCCCGGAGAGAGGAGGACCGCTCCTCCGGCCGGCGTCAGGGCTCTGGCCGCGGCAACCGCTTCCTCCAGCGATGCGGCCCGGACGATATGGGTCACATCGCCGATTTCGCGTTCCATTCTCGCCGCCGCTTCGCCGATCAGAATCAGGTTTTTCACCTTGTCCCGCACCGGCGCGGTCAGTTCGCCGAAATCCCCCCCCTTGTCCTTGCCCCCGGCGATCAGCGTCACCGGCGCCTCGAATCCGGCGAGGCTCATGACAACGCTGCCGATGTTGGTCCCCTTGGAGTCGTCGTACCAGGAGACCCCGTCGAGGGTCCGCACCAGGCTCATCCGGTGCGGCAGGCCGGTGAAACTGCTCACCGCCCGCCAGACCGGCCCGCCGGCGCACCCTTCGACCAGAGCCGGGATCATCGCCGCCATGGCGTTGGCGACGTTGTGCAGCCCCTTGAGCTTGAGCTCGCTGGCGGGAAAATTCTCCTCCCGCCCCTGCCAGCGCCAGACGATCTCGTCGCCGCGCAGGGACATCCCTTCATCGAGTTCCCGCTGGCAGGAGAACAGGATCGCTCTTGCCGGGCAGCCTGCCGCCGTCTCCACGACCCGCCGGTCGTCGGCATTGAGGATCATGTAGTCCGCTTCGGTCTGGTGCGTGAAGATATTCTTCTTCGCCGCGATGTAGGCATCCATGTCCGGGTAGCGATCGAGGTGATCGGCGCTGATGTTCAGCAGCATGCTGTAGCGCGGCCGGAAGCTGCGCATGGTCTCGAGCTGGAACGATGACAGCTCGATCACCACCCAGTCCCACGACCCGTCATCGACCGCATCGGTCAGCGGCGCGCCGATGTTCCCGCCGGTAAAGGTCCTCCGGCCGGCCGCCCGGAACGTTTCACCGGTCAGGGTCGTCACGGTCGATTTGCCGTTGGTGCCGGTAATGCCGATCATCGGCGCCGTGATTTCGCGAACGGCGATCTCGATCTCGCCGACGATCTCGACCCCCTGCTCCCGGGCCGCCTGCACCGGAGCGATGGTCTCCGGCACCCCCGGGCTCAGCACGATCAGGTCGGCCGAGCGGAACAGCGCGATGTCGTGGGCGCCGAGATCGTAGCGGATCGGCAGGTGCGACAGGGTTTCGAGATCTTCGATCTCCTCCCTGGCGCGCCGGTCGCTGAGCGTGACATGCGCCGCCCGGGACGAGAAAAACCGGCAGAGGGCACGGCCGCTTTTTCCCGCCCCGACGACGACGACATTCTTGTTTTCGTAACGACCCGCCATGCTACCTCAGCTTCAGGGTTGACAGGGCAACCAGCGCCAGGATGATGCTGATGATCCAGAACCGGACGATGATCTTCGGCTCCGGCCACCCCTTCAGTTCGAAATGATGATGGATCGGCGCCATGCGGAAGATCCGCTTCCCCCAGAGCCGGAAGGAGATCACCTGGAAGATGACCGACAGCGCCTCGACCACGAAGATGCCACCGACGATGACCAGCACCATCTCCTGCTTGGTGATGACGGCGATCGTCCCGAGCGCCCCGCCGAGCGACAGGGAGCCGACATCCCCCATGAAGACCTGCGCCGGATACGTATTGAACCAGAGGAACCCGAGCCCGGCGCCGACCATGGCGCCGCAGATGATCGACAGCTCACCGGCCCCCTGCACACTGCTGATCTGCAGATAGGTCGACAGTTTGGCGTTGCCGGCGAGATAGGCGAACAGCAGATAGGTCCCCGAGGCGATGATCATCGGGCCGATCGCCAGTCCATCGAGCCCGTCGGTCAGGTTGACGGCGTTGCCGGCACCGACGATGACCAGGACGACGAACGGAATGTAGAGCCAGCCGAGGTCGGGCTGCAGCCCCTTGAAGAACGGGAACGCGAGCGTCGTCTCGAACTCCGGATAGACATAGAGCAGCGAGCCGGCGGCCACGGTGATCACCAGCAGCCAGAACATCTTCGCCCGCGCGGATAGACCGTCGCTGTTCTTCAGCTTGACCTTGCGATAGTCGTCGACGAAGCCGACCGCACCGAAACCGATGGTGACAAGGAGCGTCACCCAGACGTAAAGGTTGGTCAGGTCGGCCCAGAGGATGGTCGGCAGGACGATCGCCAGCAGGATCAGCGTTCCTCCCATGGTCGGCGTCCCCTCCTTCTTGAAGTGCGATTCGGGGCCGACCCGGCGGATGCTCTGACCGATCTGCATCGCGGAGAGCGTCCGGATCAGCCACGGCCCGAGAATGAAGGAGATCACCAGGGCCGTAATCGCCGCGTAGATGGTCCTGAACGTGATGAACTTGAACACGTACAGAACCGAAAACTCGGTATGCAGCGGATAGAGCAGATGATAGAGCATCCCTTGTCCTTTCCCCGCCTAGCCGTTCGCCGCCATGCAGAAATGCATGCCGCGCAGAGCCTTGCTGACCTTCTCCATGCGCATGCCCCGCGACCCCTTGACCAGAATCCTGTCGCCCGGCTGGATCAGCTCGCGCAGAATGTTGATGGCATCTTCGTGGGTCGCCACGATCCGGACATTCTCCTTCTTTTTGCCGCCGGCAACAAAACCGTCGGCGACACGGCCGCTCATCTCGCCCATGACGATCAGGTGGTCGACCAGCTGCGCCGCCTGCTCGCCAACTTCTGCATGCAGCGCGGCCGCCTTGTCTCCCAGTTCGAGCATATCGCCGAGCACGGCGATTTTCCGCCCGAGCCCGTTCATGTCCGCAAGGGTTTCCAATGCCGCCCGGACCGAGAGCGGATTGGCGTTGTAGCTGTCCTCCAGGAGCAGGACGTCGCAACCGAGGCTGATCGTCTCCATCCGTCCGCAGCAGGGCTGAAACTGTTCCAGGCCGCGGGCGATCGTCCTGCCGTCGACACCGAGAACATACGCCGCCGCTGCGGCCGCCAGGGCGTTGCTGACGTTGTGCCGGCCGGCAATCTTGAGCTGCACCGGCCAGTTTCCTTCCGGCGTGTACAGCCGGAAAATAACGCCGCTCCCCTGCGCAATGATCGATTCGGCCCTGACCTGTGCATCGGCGCTGCAGCCGTACAGGACACGCGTCACGTTATTGGCGACCGGCAGCTTGACGACGTACGCGTCGTCGGCGTTGACAATGGCATGCCCCCCCTCCGGGAGTGCTTCGAACAGCTCCCCCTTGGCGCGGGCGACCCCGTCCAGGCCATGCAGGGTCTCGAGGTGGGCCGGGCCGATGTTGGTGATGATGCCGATGCTCGGCATGCCGATCTCGCACAGCCGGGCGATCTCGCCGCGGGCGCTCATCCCCATCTCGAGGACCATCCATGCGAAATCGTCCTGCCAGCGGAACAGGGTCATCGGCAGGCCGATCAGGTTGTTGAAATTCCCTTCGGTCAGCAGCCCGGGTGACTCCAGGGAGAGGATGCCGGCCAGCATCTCCTTGGTCGTGGTCTTGCCGGACGACCCGGTCACGCCGACGACCGGCCCGTCGAACCTGTGCCGCACGCTGTTGGCCAGGTCCCCCAGGGCCTTCAGGGTGTCCTCGACGACGACGACCGGCACCGGCAGGCCGTTGATGACATCCTCGCTCAGGCAGGCCGCCGCGCCGCTGCGTACGGCGAGGGTCAGAAAGTCGTGGCCGTCGAAATTCGGGCCCCGCAGCGGAACGAACAGCTCCCCGCTGGAGACGGTCCGGCTGTCGGTCGAGACGCCGTCAACGTCCCCCCTGGCATCCTCGGGATACAAGGTCCCGCCGGTGACCCTGGCGATCTCTCTGATGTCGAACTTCATCAGTGCCTCCCTGGCGCCCGCAGCGCCTCCCGGATTTCCTCGCGATCGTCGAAATGTGTTTTTTCCGTTCCCAGGATCTGGTAATCCTCGTGCCCTTTGCCGGCAACCAGAAGCAGATCCCCCGGCTGCAGCGCCGCGACTCCCATGTTCAGGGCGGCGCGCCGATCGGCCGTCACATAGACCCCCCTGGCATCCGCAGCGAGGAGCTGCTCCTCGTCCAGGTCCGCGGAGAAGTGGCGCCGCACTCCGGGCAGAATCTCGTCGATAATTCCTTGCGGATCTTCGGTCCGCGGATTGTCCGACGTGACGATCACCAGGTCGCTGTAGCGGGCGGCGATCTCCCCCATCACCGGACGTTTGCTCCGGTCGCGGTCACCGCCGCAGCCGAACACCGTGATCACCCGGCGGGCTCCCAGCCCGGTCACCGCCTTCAGTACGTTTTCGAGGGCATCCCCGGTATGGGCGTAATCGACCAGGATCAGGGCGTCGCGGTCGTTACCGATCTTCTCGATCCGCCCCGGGACCACCGGCACCCGCGAGATCCCCTCGAGGATCGCCTCGATGGAGATCTCCATCGCCATGGCGGCGGAGACGGCGCAGAGGATATTGCTGACGCTGAAGTTGCCGAGCAGCTCCGAACGCAACCCGAACCGCCCCCGCGGGGAGACGATCTCGGCGCGGATGCCGTCCCGGCTCAACACGACATTTTCGGCCCGCACCGCGGCGTCGTCCGACAGGCCGCAGGTCAGCGCATCTCCGAGCCCGGCGGCCAGCACGCGGCCGTAGGGATCGTCGATGTTGACCACCGGCCGCCCCCCCTGCGGCACGATGTATTCGTCGAACAGCTTCTTCTTGCTGGCGAAGTAGGCGTCCATGGTCTGATGGTAGTCGAGGTGCTCGGGGGTGAGGTTGGTGAAGATCCCCACCTCGAACCCGATTCCCGCCACCCGGTTCTGCTCCAGGGCATGCGACGAGACCTCCATGATCAGCGCATCGGCGCCCTGCTGCCGGAACCCCGCGATCACCTCCTGCAGATGGTATGACTCCGGCGTCGTATGGGACGCCTCGGTCTCGTTACCGGCGTAACGGTAATTGACCGTGCCGATGACTGCCGGTCGAAGGCGCGCTGCGGCCAGGATCGCCTCGAGCAGGTAGGTGATCGTGGTCTTGCCGTTGGTTCCGGTGACCCCGACAACCCGCATCTGCCGCGCCGGCTGTCCGAAGAAGAGCGCCGACGCCTCGGCCAGCGCCCGGCGGGCATTGGCGACGGTCAGAGCTGTCGCTCCGGAGATCTCCAGCGGCTCTTCGGTGACAATCACCGCCGCCCCCCTGGCGATCGCCTCGTCAATGAACCGATGACCGTCGACGTGACTGCCGCGCAGGGCGAAGAAGGCACATCCGGGCGAGACCCGGCGGGAATCGTACACCAGACCGGTCACTGCGCCGGCGGTCTCCCCCGCAACCCGGAGGGGACGGATGCAATCGATCAGCTCTCTGGTTTTCAGCACATGCGTCGTCATCGTGGTGCCATTCGTCCCTAGCTGGGGGGTGCCAGCCTGACCCATACTTCATTGCCGAAGCGGATCGGCTCTCCCGGGCGGGGTGACTGGGCGATGACCCGGCCGCTCCCTTTGAGCTTAATGTTGAGCCCCGACTTTTCCATGACCCGCATCACCTGGCGGTAGCTCATTCCGGAAAAATCGGGCATCTGCGGCATCTTGCGATCCTGGTGGTAGGCGATGGCGACCTGCATTGCGGCCGGTTCTTCGATCACGTCGGCAATCGTGCTCAGCACCGGCCGGGTCACCTTTTCCGTCGGCATCACCTTCAGGTAACGCAGCGACTGGCTGGCGACCCGGGAGAAGACCGGGGCGGCGATCAGACCTCCGTAAGTCTTTCCCTTCGGTTCATCGAGAAGAACGAGGATCACCAGCCGCGGATCGTCGGCCGGCACGAAGCCGACAAAGGAGGAGACGGTCTTGTCGACCGAGTAACCGCCGGTCACCGGGTCAACCTTCTGCGCCGTTCCGGTCTTGCCGGCCACGCGGTAGCCGGGAATTGCCGCCAGCACGCCGGTCCCCCCCTCCTCGGTCACCTTGGCCATCATCTCCGTGACCTGCCGGGCGACGTCGCCACCGATCACCTTGCGGACGATCTGCGGCTTGCGCTCCATCCGGATCTGGCCGGCGTTGTCGACCACCTTCTCGACCACGTATGGAGACATCAGATACCCCCCGTTGGCGATGGCAGCCGTCGCTGTTGCCAGCTGCAGGGGGGTGACGGCCAGCCCCTGGCCGAACGATATCGCCGCCAGATCGACATCGAACCAGCGCGACGGCTTGTGAATCAGTCCGCCGACTTCACCCGGCAGATCGATGTTGGTCTTCTGGCCGAAGCCGAAATCGCGCAGGTAATTGTAATACCGCTCGCGGTCGAGCGCCTTGCCGATCTTGTAGGAACCGATATTCGAACTGAACTTGATGATCTCCTCCGGTGTCAGCGTCGAATAGGGGCGGTGGTCGTGGATGACCTTGCCGCTTACCTCGATCGAACCGTTTTCGCAGTTGACCTTCTGTCCGGCGCGCACCACCCCCTCGTTGAGGGCCGCCGCCATCAGGAACACCTTGATGGTCGAGCCCGGCTCGTACGAATCGCACAGCGCCCGGTTGCGCCAGTCGCTCGGGCGATACTTGAAAAATGCGTTCGGGTTGTAGTCGGGCTGGCCGGCCATCGCCATGACGGCCCCGGTCCGCGGGTCGAGCAGGACGACCGTTCCCGCCTTCGCTTCCGATTCCCTGACCGCCCGGGCCAGCTCCTTCTCGGCGATGTATTGCAGGTTCTTGTCGAGCGTCAGGTAAAGATCGCTTCCCCGCTCCCCCCCCTGGACCCGGCCTTCGGCGCTTGAGATGCCGCGGCCGAGGGCGTCCCGCTCCATGACCAGGTAGCCGCCCCGCCCGAGAATCTTCGTATCGAATGCCAGCTCCAGCCCTTCAAGCCCCTTGGGGTCGAGACCGGTAAAGCCGATGACCTGTGCACCGATCTCGGAATTCGGATAGTAGCGACGGTGCTCCTTGATGTAGTTTACCCCGTCGATGTTCAGGGCCCTGACCAGGTCGCTTTCACGGGGGGAGACCTGGCGCTTCAACCAGACGAAATTCTTGCTCGACTTCAGCTTGGCCTTGACGGTCGCCTGGCTCAGCGACAGCGCCTCGGCCAGCGCCTTGATCGTCTGGCCGGCGGCGTCAATCTTGGCCGGTTCGACATAAACAGAGTCGACCTCGACGCTGACCGCCATCGCCTCGCCGTTCCGGTCGAAAATGGTCCCCCTTTGCGGGGTCAGGGCGATCGTCTTCTGGTGCTGCCGGACCGCCTTCTCCTGCCAGCGTTCCTGACCGAGAACCTGGAGATGGAATGCGCGCGCGACAACGAAGCCGAAAGCCAGGATAAAGCAGAAGCCTATCAGCCTGATTCTCAGCCGCATCCATTTTTCCCGGTTTTCCATTATCTGACTGAAATCACCTGTTCCGGGGTCGGCAGCCGCAGGCCGAGCTTGGCACGGGCCATCGCCTCGATCCGCGCCGGGTTCCTGAGGCTTGCCGCTTCAAGCTTCAGCTGCCGCGACTCCTGCTGCAGCGAACGGAGCTTGACTTCGTAGGTCGAGATATCGTACTCGAGGTTGACCACCTCGATCCGTGACCAGACGAAGAACAGCGACACGACCATCAGTACGACGACGAACGCGATGAGGGGAAAAAGGCGGGGACGCCTCAGGGCGAATCCGTTGATTTTCGGAATCGATCGGACAACTGCATCGGACATGACACCCTCCCTCTGTAAAAAACGACAATCTGCATAATTGCTAAGGCAACTTCCTGATCGCCCTGACAACTGCACTGCGAGCCCTCGGGTTGTGTGCGACTTCCTCCGCCGTCGGCCGCACGCCCTTACGGGTTACAATCTCCGCCTGAGATGTCCTGCCGCAGGTACAGATCGGTACCTTCGGTGGACAGATGCAACCCGTTGCCGCTTGTCGAAAGGCCCGCTTGACGAGCCGGTCTTCCAATGAATGGAAGCTGATAACCACAAACCGGGCATCCGGATTCAGGACTTGCAACGCCTCCGCCAGCGTTTTCCTCAAATGCCCGAGTTCATCATTCACATAGATCCGCAACGCCTGGAACACGCGGGTTGCGGGATGGATCTTCTGCTTCGCGGAATGCTTCGCCGGGATCGCCCCCCTGACGACCGCGGCGAGGTCTGCCGTTGTCAGGAAAGGCTGCTGTTCACGCCGTTCGGCGATCCTGGAGGCGATGCGACCGGCGAACCGTTCTTCACCCAACTCACGGAAGATGTTCCGCAGCTCCCCCGGCCCGAGGCTGTTGACCGCCTCGGCGGCCGTCATCTCCGCATCCGGCCCCATCCGCATGTCGAGCGGGCCGTCCTCGCGAAACGAAAAGCCGCGCTCCGGCGTGTCCAGCTGCCGTGACGAGACGCCGAGGTCGAGCAGGATGCCATCGACACCAGCGATGCCGAGATCGGCCAGCACCCGCCCTATCTCGCTGAAGTTCGCCCTGACCAGCTCCGCCCGGTCACCGTAAGGCTCGAGGGCCCTGCCGGCCGCCGTCAGCGCCTCGGGGTCGCGATCGAGCCCGATCAGTCGCCCGGAGGGGGCCGAGGCATCCAGTATCAGCCGGGCATGCCCGCCGCCGCCGAGCGTGCCGTCGAGGTACAATCCGCCCGGCTGCGGGTTGAGCAGCTCGAGAACCTCGTCCGGCATCACTGACGTATGCCTGAATCCTTCGCCTGCCAAAGATCAGAAACCCAGCTCTGCCAGAACCTGCGGATCCGCGTCGATGCGCGCCTCGGCCTGTGCGCGGATCTCCGCATGCTTGGCTTTGCTCCAGATCATGATTTTGCGGGAGACGCCAACCACGACGATCTCCCGGATTTCACTGTCGAGGCCGGCATAGTCGCGATGCGCCTGGGAGAGCTGGATGCGCCCCTGCTTGTCGAACGTGCAGGGGGTCGCCGGTGAAATCAGCGTCAGGTAGAGATCGTCCTTGCGCTGCCCCGGCTCCATGGCATCGACGTTCGCCTCGATCTTTTTCCAGTCGGAGAGGGGGTAGGCGATCAATCCTCCCTTGTTCTGGGTGACCACCAGGCTGTCATCCGCGAAGCCGGCCGACAGCTCCTCGCGAAACTTCGCCGGGATGCTGGCCCGCCCTTTCGGGTCGATCGAGTTGTTGTAGACACCCTGGAAATTCATCACACAGCCTTTGGCCCAATTTGACACTTTTTTACACTATTGTGCCAAAATATAGCTGTGCCCCGCAGGGATGTCAAGAAGTAATTGCAGTTTTTCAGCAGCTTAGAGCAGGGTGGATAAGGGGATCAACTCGATAGGGACTCAGCTCTCAGCGTCGGGTTCGACATCGAAAAGCATCTCCACTTTTTCGATTTTCTGCCCGAGCATCTGTTTGACCGTCATCACGATGTTGCCGACGATGCATCGATCCCCCTCCTGGGGGATCTTGCCGAGCTCGCGGAAGACGAAGCCGGCCAACGTCGTGACATGCTCCTCGGAGATGCCGAGATCGAACCGGCTGTTGACCATCTTCAGCGACGTGCTGCCGTCAACCAGGTAGCACCTCTTTGAAATCCTGCGGATCAGCGTCTCCTCGAGATCGTACTCGTCGGCGATTTCGCCGAAAACCTCCTCGATGACGTCCTCGAGGGTGACGATCCCCTCGACGCCGCCGTGCTCGTCGACGACGATCGCCAGATGGACCCGCCTTTCGCGGAAAGACTGCAGCAGCGACTCGATCAGCTGCGACTCCGGGACAAAGAAGGGCAGTCGCGAAACCTTGCGGATATTGAACTTTCCGGGCCGATGGACGTAATTGAGGATATCCTTGGAATGTACGATGCCGAGGACGTTGTCAAGGCTCTCTTCGTACACCGGGAAGCGGGAGTGCCGGGCCTCCTGGACCAGCTGCAGGATCTCGCCGAACGGCAGGGAAACATCGATGCCGACGACCTCGGTGCGCGGAATCATGACATCGCGGACGCGAATCTGTGACAGCTCGAAGATCCCGTGCAGCATCCGGCGGGTCTTTTCGTGCACGGTGCCGCTCTGTTCGCCGACGGAGATGATCGACTTGATCTCGTCTTCGCTGATGACCGTTCGCCCATCCTCGGTGCGAAAGATCCTGTTGAGAAGCCGCGACACCCCCGAAACCAGCCAGATGACCGGCGACAGCAGCCACATGCAGAAAAGAATCGGCCTGAGAACAAGAAATGAAACCGCTTCCGGCTTCTTGGCGGCGTAGGTCTTGGGGCTGATTTCCGCGAAGACCAGCAGTATCGGCGTCAGAATCAGGATCGTCAGCAGCTCGCCATGGTCGCCGAAAATCTCGATCAGCAGGGCCGTCGCGAACACCGAGGCGGCGATGTTGACCAGGTTGTTGCCGATCAGGATGGCCGAGAGGAGTCTCTCGGGCCTTTCCAGGATGGCTTCGAGGCGCGCGGCGCCGGGACGCCCTTTTTCGACCAGGTACTTGAGCCGCAGCCGGTCCAGGGCCATCATGGCGGTCTCCGAGCCGGAGAAGAAGGCCGAGAGCACAAAGAGCACCAGCAAGCCGAGCAGGTAGAGAAGATGTTCGTCCGTCATGAGGGCCTTACTGCATCACTCGCATGTTAAAAATCTTAATTTTACAGGATCGATTTTTCAAAAACAATTCCAATCGAGATTGATAGCACCCCTCCTGCATGGTATAAAGAGCCGGTCACGACTCACCTGCAGGGGCGAACGGCATGAACATACCAGACAAGTCTCGCCACGATCAACTGTGCGAGCTGTTGCGGCATCACAACCACTGCTACTACGTCCTCGACCGCCCGGAGATTTCCGATGCCGAGTACGACGCCCTCTTCCGCGAGCTGGTCGAAATCGAGGAGCGTCACCCCGAGCTGAGAACCCCCGCCTCGCCGAGCCAGACGGTCGGCGCCGCTCCGCAGGAAAAGTTTTCCCCGGTCCGCCATGCCGAACCGATGCTCTCCCTGCGCAACGTCAAGGACGACCAGGAGTTCAGGGACTTTGACGCCAGCATCCGCAAGATGCTGGCGACCGCGGACGAACTCGACTACCTCTGCGAAATGAAGCTCGACGGGGTCGCCGTCGAGCTGACCTACGAAAACGGCCGGCTGACGGTCGGCTCAACCCGCGGCGACGGAGCGGTCGGCGAGAATGTCACCGACAATATCCGCACCATCGCCGCCGTCCCAAAAACACTCCCGGAGAATGCCCCGCAGCTTCTCGACGTCCGCGCGGAAGTCTACATCGATCTGGAAGAATTCCGCAAGCTGAACCGGACCCGTCAGGACGAAGGCGAGAAAACCTTCGCCAACCCCCGCAATGCTGCCGCCGGTTCCCTGCGCCAGCTCGATGCCGCCGTCACCGCGAAGAGACCGCTGAAGCTGTTCTGTTACGGCGTCGGGCGCTTCGACGAACCGTCAGTCAAAACCCAGCAGGATCTTCTGGGGGTTCTCGACCGGCTCGGGCTCCCGGTCAACAGGAACGGCACCAGCCTGCAAAAAGGGGCCGAGAGCGTCATCGCCTGCTACCACCGCATGCTGGCGAGCCGCGACGACCTCCCCTATGAAATCGACGGCGTCGTCATCAAGGTCAACGACCTCTCCCTGCAGCAGGAACTGGGTGAACTGAGTCGGGCGCCGCGCTGGGCCGTCGCCTTCAAGTTCCCGCCACGGCAGGCGGTGAGTGTGATCGAGGGCATCGGCCTTCAGGTCGGACGTACCGGAGCCATCACCCCGGTCGCCCACCTCAGGCCGGTCGATGTCAGTGGCGTCACCGTTTCCCGGGCCAGCCTGCACAACTGGGACGAGATCGCCCGCCTCGATGTCCGCATCGGCGACCACGTCGTCGTCGAACGGGCCGGCGACGTCATCCCCGACGTCGTCCGGGTCCTCGTCGACAGGCGGACCGGAAACGAGACGGAACTTCCACTTCCGGATTCCTGCCCGGAATGCATGGCGGCCGTGACCCGGCGGGAGAACGAGGTCGTCCCCCGCTGCACCAATCCTCTCTGCCCGGCCCAGAGGATCGGGCAACTCAAGCACTTTGTCGCGAAAAACGCCATGGATATCGCCGGACTCGGAGAAAAGCAGCTGCGGCAACTCGTCGACCGGGGAAAGATCGTCGACCCGGCCGACATCTACAGGCTTCGCAAAAATGACCTTTTCTCCCTGGAGCGGATGGGAGAAGTTCTCGCCGAAAAACTGCTCGCGGCTATCGATGAAAGCAGAACCAGGCCCCTTTCCCGCTTGATTTTCGCGCTCGGCATCCGCCATGTCGGTGAGCATACCGCCCGGATTCTGGCCAGGCGGTTCCAGTCACTCGCGGAGCTGAGCCGGTCCGATACCGACGCCCTGATGAATATCCACGAAATCGGCAGCAAGGTCGCCGACTCGATCGTCGACTATTTCAGCCGCCAGGAAAACATCGATCTGATCGAGAGGCTGCAAGCTGCCGGCATCGAGCCGGAGACAGAAGCAGTTGTCCGCAAGGATGGCCCTCTGGCCGGGCAGACGGTCGTGATCACCGGGACCCTCGAGCAGCTGTCGAGAAAAGAGGCCGAGGACCGGGTCGAACAGCTCGGCGGGCGGGCCGCCGGCTCGGTCAGCAAAAAAACCAGTTTCATCGTTGCCGGGCCCGGGGCGGGGAGCAAACTTGAAAAAGCGCAGCAGCTCGGGATCAGGGTGATCTCCGAGAAGGACTTTCTGGATCTGATCAGCGAGGACGAGACCGATGCGAAGACAGGCTAGGGTCAAATTCATCGGCAGGGTTCAGGGCGTCTGGTTCCGCGCCTTCACCGCGGATCGCGCACAGGCCGACGGCCTGTGCGGATGGGTGCGCAACCTGCCGGACGGCTCGGTCGAGGCGCTCTTCGAGGGGGAAGAAAAATCGGTCAGGCTGGTCATAGAAAAGTGCCGACAGGGGCCCCCGTCGGCACGCGTTGAACAGGTCGATATCGCGTGGCATCCGGCCAGTGGCGAGCACACCGCGTTCGTCATCCGCCACTGAGACGTTCAAATCAGCTTGTTGATCGTGTTCATCAGGTCGATGCTGCGAAACGGCTTCTTGATAAACCCTTCACCGCCGACCCGCTCCCCCATTTCACGGTCGGTCTCTTCGCCGCGGGCGGTCAGGAAGATCACCGGGATCCGGCGGGTCACGTCCGACTGTTTCAGTGCCTGGCAGACCTTGAAGCCGTCCATCCCGGGCATCATCACGTCGAGCAGGATCAGGTCGGGTTGCTCGCTCTGCGCCTTCTCCAGCCCCTCGGCACCACCCGACGCGTAACAGACGTCGTAGTTGCGCACCTTGAGAACCGCCTCCAGCAGCTTCAGCACCGAATCGTGATCATCGATCAGAAGAATCTTTCTTTTGGCGTCCATCTACTGCCCCTCCATGTCGCGAATCCGCAAACTCTCCCTGTAAACCTCGCTGCCGGGAAGCCCCAGCTCCCGGGCGACCTGCTTGACGACCTGACGCATCGGCAACCCGGTTTCCGTTCGGACCCTGACCAGGGCCTCTTGCACCGACTCGATTTGCACTTTTTGTGCCGCCGGAGAGATCAGCAGGACGATTTCACCCCGGACGCCCTGTGCGCGCAGTGTGTCGGCGACTTCGCCGACCGGCCCCGAGATCAGCTCTTCATGCATTTTCGTCAATTCGCGGACAACCGCGACGGTTCGCTCGTCCCCCAGCTCGTGCCGGATATCCTCCAGGGTTTTCAGCAGCCGGCGCGGGCTTTCATAACATACAACAGTTTGCGTGGCATTCAAGAATTCGGCTATTTTACTCCGCCTGGCAGTGGTCCTGGCCGGAAGAAAGCCGGTAAAAAGGAACTGATCGGAGGGCAAGCCGGAAATCGACAGGGCCGCTACCAGTGCCGACGGTCCGGGGACCGACTCCACCGCAATCCCCTCCTCGCGACAGCGCTTGACGAGCAGGTAGCCGGGGTCCGATATCGCCGGGGTTCCGGCATCGGTGATCAGGGCAACCGATGCGCCGCGAAGCAATTTCGCAACGATCTGCCCCCCCTTGTCCACTTCGTTGTGGGCAAAATATGACGTCATCGGGGTCGTGATCGCGTAATAATTGCACAGCTTTCGGCTGTGGCGGGTGTCCTCGGCGGCGATCAGGTCGACCTCCTTCAGGACCCGCAGCGCCCGGAAGGTGAAATCCTCGAGGTTGCCGATCGGGGTGGCGACGACATAGAGGGTACCCGGAATGCGGGACGTGTCTGAATTCGGTCTTGGCGAGACGGCCATAAGCTATCTTTCCAGGCCGAGTTCTCTTTTCAGGCCGGCCAGCGATTCCAGCCAGATCGACGGCACCGCATCGCTCGGCATGCGCCAGTCGCCGCGGGGGGAGAGGACGACGCTGCCGATCTTCGGCCCGTCCGGAAGGCAGGAGCGCTTGAACTGCTGGCTGAAGAACCGGCGGTAGAAATTCTCCAGCCACTCGAGAATCTCCGGCGGCGTGAAAACTCCGGCGAAGGCCTGGGCGGCCAGGACGTAGATCTTGTCCGGCGGGAACTGCAACCGCACGACATGGTAGAGGAAGAAGTCGTGCAGCAGGTAGGGGCCGATCGCCTCCTCGGTCTTCTGGCTGATATCGCCGTTTTCGTCGGGCGGCAGCAGCTCCGGCGAGACCGGCGTGGCGCAGATATCCCTGAGAACATCGGCGGCGGTGCCGCTGAACTGCGTGTCGGCGCACCATTCGACCAGGTAGCGCACCAGGGTCTTCGGCACCCCGGCGTTGACGCCGTACATCGACATGTGGTCGGCGTTGTAGGTGCACCAGCCGAGCGCCAGCTCCGACAGGTCGCCGGTTCCGATCACCAGACCGCCGACCCGGTTGGCGAGATTCATCAGGATCTGCGTCCGTTCCCGTGCCTGGGCGTTTTCGTAGACGACGTCGTGGATCCCGGGATCGTGACCGATGGCATCGAAGTGCGTCGCGACGGCTTCGTGAATCGGGATGACCTGAACCTCGCAGCCAAGGATTTCCGCCAGCCGAACGGCGTTGCCGCGCGTCCGCTCGGTCGTGCCGAACCCCGGCATGGTGACCGCCAGGACGCTCTCCGGCTTGCGCGCCAGCTTTTCAAACGCCTTGACGGAGACCAGCAGCGCCAGGGTTGAATCGAGCCCCCCGGAGATGCCGATGACCGCACGGTTCGAACCGGTATGCTTCAGCCGCTTGGCCAGACCGGTCGTCTGCAGGGCGAAAATCTCCCCGCAACGGCGGCCGCGTTCCTCCTCCCGGGCCGGAACGAAAGGGGCCTGCGCGATCGCGCGCCGGATCGGGTCAGAGGGCGTATCGCCGAGGCGGAACGGAATGATCCGGCCGCGCGGCTCGAGAAGCCCGTCGGCAAAGCTGTTGTTCCGGAGCCGTTCCCCCACCAGACGGCCGACGTCGATGTCGGTCACGGCTGATCGGGTTGCAAAGCAGAATCGCTCGCTTTCCGCCAGGATCATGCCATTTTCGGCGATGAGCGAGTGGCCGGAAAAAACCAGGTCGGTGCTCGACTCGCCCGGGCCGGCCGAGGCGTAGGCGTAGGCGGCCAGGCATCGCCCCGATTGCGACCGGACCAGTTCGCGGCGATATTCCTCCTTGCCGAGAATCTCCGGGCTCGCCGAAAGGTTGACCAGCACAGTGGCCCCCTGCAGCGCCATCTGCCCGCTCGGCGGGCTGGACACCCAGGCGTCTTCGCAGACCTCGATGCCGATGACGCAGTCCGGCATGTTCTCGGCCCGGAAGAGAAGGTCGGTACCGAAGGGGACCGTCGCTCCATTCAGCTTGACGGTATCGGTCACCGCGTCGTAAGCGGAGGAGAACCACCTCTCCTCATAAAACTCGTTGCTGTTGGGAAGAAAGGTTTTGGGGACGATTCCGAGGATCGCGCCACCGGAGATAAAGACGGCGCAGTTGAACAGGCGTCCGTCGGCCGGGATCGGCGCCCCGACGATCAGTGCGATGTCCCGTTCTCGACTGGTCTCGGCGAGGCTGCCGAGTGCCTCCTGGGCCCGGTCCAGCAGCGCGGCCTGGTAAAACAGGTCGCCGCAGCTGTAGGCGGTCAGGCAGAGTTCCGGGAATACGGCAAGCCGGCACCCCTCCCCCGCGAGGGCGGCGGTCGCCTCCTCGATCTTTTCCAGGTTGAACGGGATGTCGGCGACGCGATGCTCCGGAGAGGCGACGGCCAGACGGACATATCCGAGATCCCGCAGATTTCGGACGAGCGGTTTCATCTCGATGATCAACCTCCGCAAGTGCGAACCGGTCAAAAGCTCAGAAAATCAGAATATACTACCGTAGTTAGGCGGAAATGAAAAGAAGGGAACGTTGTCCTCAGGCCTCGAACGCCGCGGGGAAGTGCTCGACCGAGAACCCTTTGGCCGTCTGCAGAACGCTGACCACGTCGAAGCGCGGCTGAAGATTTCTGCCATTTCCCTGCTGCAGGTACCACTGGGCTGTCCGGACGATCTGCCGCTGCTTGCGCGGACCGACTGCTTCGGCCGGCAACCCGAACTGTTCGCTGCGGCGCGTCTTGACCTCGACGAAGAGCAGCTCATTCTTGTGCCGGGCGATGATGTCGATCTCCCCGACCGGCGATCTGAAGTTCCGTTCGAGGATTTTCGCCCCCAGCTTCCGCAGGAAGCGGGCGGCGGCGTCCTCTCCCTCTCCGCCGAGTTTCAGGCGCGCCTTGGTCATGGCTCCCCGACATGCTCCCTGACCCCCCGGAAGCTCAGCCGGTGCAGCGGCGTCGGGCCGAGGCGGGCGATCGCATCCCGGTGCATCTCGCTGCCGTATCCCTTGTGACCGGCGAAACCGAAGGCCGGAAAGTGCCGATCGTATGCCAGCATGATCCGATCGCGTACAACCTTGGCAACGACCGAAGCGGCGGCAATCGAGAGCGAGCGTGAATCCCCCTTCTTGATGGTCTTTTGCGGCAGGGGAGAGGCGATCGCCGAGACTCCGTCGACGAGGAGATAGTCGGCCTCCACCGGCAGCCGGCGGACCGCTTTGTCCATGCTCATCAGGGTCGCCTGGAGAATGTTGTAGTGATCGATCTCCCGGGGGGACGCGAGACCGATGCCGACACCGATCGCCTGTTGCCGGATCAGCGGATAAAGTTCCTCCCGTTTCCGCGCACTCAGCTTTTTCGAATCGTCCAGGCCGGGAAGCTCGAAGCGCTCGGGGAGAATGACCGCCGCCGCCACCACCGGTCCGGCCAGCGGCCCGCGGCCCGCTTCATCGATGCCGGCAATCGCCCGGTATCCGCGGCGCCGGGCCTGCTCCTCGAAAAAGAGCGGACCGGGCTGATCACATGGGAAAAGTGTCTCGGTCATGGAATCGCGTCTTGACGTGTGAATAAAGCTGGCTAGAGGATAACACGCCGGACAAAGGAAGGAAACGTTCGACTGCGGTACGCCGATCGGCGGCGCGCATGGAGCTCAAAAAAAGGCCCCGTACAGTACGGGGCCTTTTGCGGGACGGTCAGTTGACGCGCTTTTCGCGAATCCGCGCCGCCTTGCCCTGAAGGTTGCGCAGATAGTACAGCTTGGCCCGGCGGACCCGGCCGACGGAAACGACCTCGATCTTTTCGATCGACGGTGAATGCAGCGGGAAGATCCGCTCCACCCCGAAGCCGCTGGAGATCTTGCGCACGGTGAAGGTCGAACCGACACCGCGGTTGACCCGCTTGATGCAGACCCCCTGATAGACCTGAATCCTCTCCTTGTCGCCTTCGATGATCCTGACGTGTACCTTCAGGGTATCACCAGCCTTGAAGAGCGGAATGCCCTTCCTCATATGTTCCATGCCGATTTGATCGACGATATTCATGATGTCCTCCTCACGATCTGTCTACTATTTTTCAAGGTTACCGTTGCTTCTGTCTTATTATCTATATTCTGTTCAGCTATTGCCCGGCCGGCCAGCCAATCTGTCCAGGATGATCGCTGCTGCCGCCCTAACTGACAAGTGATTGTATCCGTCGGCTCCCCATATCGGCTCGAGAACCGTCCAGCCGTGTTCAAAAAATTCCGGTGCCAGCCCCCAGCCCGTGCCGAACAGCAGCAGCCCCGGCTGGCACTGCAACCTGCTTCGGCACTCCGCATAGCCGATGCCGTCACCCCGCGAGGCTCCTGTCAGGATCGGCAGGGGTTCGGCGGCGACGCAGGACTTCCAGTCGTCCAGAGCAGCCTCGTAGGTCGGTGCGACCCGGACCAGCTCAAGCGCCTGCTGACGCTTCGGGTTGTAGCCGGCACCAAAGCCGTCGGTCCAGTGCCCGGTCAGCTTCTCCACCAGGCGTTGCTGTTCGGCCACCGGGGTCACGACATAGAAGCGTCGCAGGCCGAACGTTCTGGCGCTGCGGGCAATGTCATGGATATCGAGGTTGGTGACCGCCGTCGTCACCAGGTCGCCGCGGCGGTCGATGACCGGGGCATGTACCAGAGCTGCGGCCAGCGGCTGCAGCTTCATCGATCCGCCTCTTCGGCGTCCCTCTTTATCTCTTCCAGCATCCGCAGATCTTCACTGTCGAGCGGAGCGGCTTCAAGCAATTCCGGACGTCTCCGCAACGTCCTCTTGAGCTGCTCCCGTCGTCGCCAGCGGGCGATCTCCCCATGGTTTCCTGAGAGCAGGACCGCGGGGACCTTCATCCCGGCGAATTCCTCCGGCCGGGTATACTGCGGATACTCGAGCAGTCCGTCGGAGAACGAATCGCCGGCCGCGCTGCTGTTGCACCCGAGAACCCCCGGCAGCAGGCGGCCGATAGCGTCGATCATCACCATCGCTGCCGGTTCCCCGCCGGTCAGGACGAAATCGCCGATCGAATATTCCTCATCGACCAGGGTGCGGATCCGCTCGTCGTACCCCTCGTAGCGACCGCAGACGAAAATCAGCCCCTTCTCGAGGGACAGTCTCTGCGCATCGGCCTGGCGGAATCGTTTCCCCTGCGGGGTCATGAGCAGCACCGGCGATTCGGGCGCCTCGCTCCGCAGCTGCTGCAGCGCCCGGGCGACCGGTTCCGGCTTCATGACCATGCCGTTCCCTCCCCCGTACGGGGTATCGTCGGTCACCTGGTGTTTCCCCTCGGCCCAGTCGCGCAGAAAATGCGTCCGGACCTCCAGGAGGTTTCGCTGCTGCGCCTTGCCGAGAATGCTCTCGGAAAACGGCGAGGCGAACAGCCCCGGGAAGAGCGTCAGGATATCAATTCGCATCGGACCCGGGGACCAGCCCTTCCGGCAGGTCGACCGTCATCCGCCTGCCGTCGAGATCGACTCCGCAGATAAAGGCATCGACTGCCGGTATCAGCACCTCGCCGAAGCTCCCCTGCACCACATAGACATCGTGTGCCGCCGTCGTAAAAATATCCTCAAGGGTCCCGAGCAGGCCGTAACGTCGGTCGAAAACCTCGAGCCCCTGCAGGTCCTGCCAGTAATGCTCCCCCCCTGCCGGCTCCGGCAGTTCGGAACGAAGCATCAGGACGTCACAGCCGACGAAGTCCGCCACAAGGTTGATATGTTCGTGTTCTTCCAGGCGAAGCAGGATATTCCCCTTGTGCGTTGCACATCGTACGACGTCCAGAAGGCGTTCGCCACCTTTACGGCAACGGAGGACAACCCTGCTGGCATCGCACAGAGCGTTTGACGCGCGGGACAACGGGCGGACCTTGAGGTCCCCCTTCAGCCCGTGGGTTCCGACAATCGCACCGAAATGAAACAGTTCAGGCTCGGAAGCGCTCATTACTCCATGATCTGGAGGCTGGCCCTCTTGTTCTCGCGGGTCGCCTTGGCATTCAGCAACGTCCGCATGGCCTTGGCCGTGCGTCCCTGCTTGCCGATGATGCGCCCCATGTCTTCAGACGCTGCGGCCAGTTTTACGAGGATAGCCCCTTCCCCGTCCTCCTCTTCGGAGACCTGCACCGCATCTGGATTTTCCACCAGAGACTTGGCGATGAATTCGATGAGTTCTTTCATGGAGTCCGTCCTTCGCGTCAGGGAGGATCTCCTGGCAAACTGAACGAATTAAGCTTTCCCGGGCTGCTTGAACTTGCTCCAGAGTCCCTTCTCGCGCAGCAGTCGACGCACGGTGTCGGTCGGCTGAGCACCCTTCTGCAGCCACTCAAGAGTCCGATCTTCCTTCAGATTTACCATGGGAGGATCCTGCTTGGGATCGTACTGGCCCAGATTTTCAATAAAACGACCATCACGGGGAAACCGTTCATCGGCGACGACGACCTGGTAAAAGGGCTTCTTCTTGGCGCCACCACGGGCCAGTCTGATTTTTACTGCCATTTCTGTTCCTCCTGCTTCCGAGCCGGCCGTTCCGGCTGAGCATCTGTTTTGTTCTAGAAAGGCAAACCACCCCGCCCGAGCATGTTCTTCAAGCCTTTCGGGCCGAGCTTCTGCATTTTTTTCATCATTTTCTGCGCCTCGGTGAACCGCTTGACCAGCTGGTTGACATCCTGTACCGAGGTGCCACTCCCCCTGGCAATCCGCTGCCGGCGGGAGCCGTTCAGTATCTTGTGGTTACGCCGTTCCTGGCCGGTCATCGAGTTGATGATCGCCTCGACCTTCTTCAGCTCCCTGTCCGGGAGCTGCATGCCGCCCGCCTTTTTGAGCGCCTTGCCGGCACCCGGAATCAGCTGCAGCATCGACTCCATCGAGCCCATCTTCTTGACCAGCTTGAGCTGGTCACGGAACTGCTCGAGGGTAAAGCCGTCCCGACGGAGCGCCTGCTCCATCTTTTCGGCATCCTCCTGGTCGATGGCCGCCTCGGCCTTCTCGATCAGGGTCAGGACATCACCCATGCCGAGGATCCGCTGGGCCATGCGATCCGGATGGAACGGCTCGAGCGCGTCGAGCTTCTCGCCGAGGCCCACCAGCTTGATCGGCTTGCCGGTCACCGCGCGGATCGAGAGGGCCGCACCGCCCCGGGCATCACCATCCAGCTTGGTCAGAATGACACCGGTCAGCGGCAGCTGCTCGTCAAAGCTCTTGGCGACGGTGACCGCGTCCTGACCGGTCATGGCATCGGCAACAAACAGGATCTCCCGCGGTTCGAGAACTTCCCGGATCCGCGCGAGCTCCTGCATCAGCTCGGCATCGACATGCAGTCGACCGGCCGTATCGAGTATCAGTGTATCGTACCCGTTCAGTTCGGCAAACCGCTGCGCCGCCTTGCAGATGTCGACCGGGTCCTGATCCGCACGCGCGTCGTAAACCGCGACATCGAGCTGCCGCCCCAATGTTTTCAGCTGCTCTATCGCCGCCGGGCGATAGACGTCTGCCGGGACCAGGAGCGGATTGCGCTTCTGCTTGCGCAGGTGCAACGCCAGCTTGCCGCAGGTCGTCGTTTTGCCGGCACCCTGCAGACCGCACAACATGACCGCGACCGGCGGACGTGCCTGCAGGTCGAGAGACGCGTCGACGGTGTCGCCCATCAGGGCGCCGAGCTCATCCCGGACGACCTTGACAACCTGCTGGGCCGGCGTCAGGCTCCTGAGCACATCCTGGCCGACCGCACGAATGCGGACCGCCTCGATGAAATCCTTGACCACGCGGAAGTTGACGTCAGCTTCCAGCAGGGCCAGCCGGACCTCCCGGAGCGCATCCTGGATGTTCTCCTCGGTCAGGCGACCATGGCCGCGCAGCTTGCGGAATACGGCGTCGAACTTTTCTGTCAGATTGTCAAACATGAAGCCCTGTCAGTATCCCGGAAACCGCAAAGATAGAAATATAGTGAAGCGCCTACCCCTTGTCAAGGGAAAACCGCGTCAAATGGGGCTTTCATCAGAGCGGAGGAACCGCCTCGAAACCGGCGCCGACTTTCCGGTACAGCTCTTCCGGCAGCAGATTTTCGCGCGCCAGGATCGCCTCGACGAGCTTGCGCCCCCCTTCGGCATAACGGATCGCCAGACCGCAATCGGAGGTGAGCTGCCGCGGTACCGGGATCAGCAGCATTTCAGCCTTTTCCTTCTTGAGAACCTTTTCCGCCCTCATGACCCGGTGAATGGAGTGAAAAATGGCGACGTAGTCGTTTTCGCGAACCATATCGACAATATCCTGGTGGAGTGACATTGGCTGCCAGCATACAGCCACACGTTGACACCTGCAAGTCAAAGCAGTTAAACTGGCCAAAAAATACAATTCCAGTTATATTTCATCCGAATCCGGCTAACCCGGAACGCCGCATGAAAGGTCGGATGTGCTCTCCGAATCGACAATCTCACTGATCAGCCTGATGACTTTCGCCCTGCTGGCAAACATCCCTCTCGGATATTTGCGGGAAGACACGGAGCGATACTCCCTGCGCTGGTTCATCTATATCCACCTCTCCATCCCTTTCATCGTTGCGCTTCGCCAGACGCTCGGTTTCGGCTGGGAGGTCATTCCCTTCTCGGTTGCCTGCGCCGTCGCCGGACAGGTGGTCGGCGGCCGTTGCCGGAGGCGCAGCGCCTCATGAGCCGACGGGCGAAAAACCAACAGGCATCGGCAATCGATATCCTGATCGAAAAGATCCTCGCCGACAAAGGCCTCGACCACAAGCTGCAGCAATACCGGGCCTGGACCGTCTGGGACGATGTCGTCGGCCCGCAGATCGCCCGGTACGCGCAGCCGCTGAGGATTCGCGGTTCCGTCCTCGAGGTGCGCGTCGAGAATGCGACCTGGATGCAGCAATTGCAGCTGCTGAAACCGAAGATACTGCGGGAGCTGAACGGCCGGCTGGGGGGACAGGTGCTCGACGATATCTTCTGGAAAAGGGGGGCGATTGAACGTCAAGTCGTTCCCGAGACTGTCGCCCCGCAGTTGCCACCTCTTACTTCTGCGCAACTTGCCGACATTGAAAGACTGACACGGACAATCCACGATAGTGAGTTGCAGCAGGGCCTGAAGAGGCTACTGTCAATGGCGGGAAGACACAGTCAGACAAGAAGGCAAGAATGACCTTCCTTTTCGCTACTAGATGCCGAACAACTTCCTGACTTCACCTGAGTAGATTTCGTTGTCGTAAATACAGAGAGGCGCCTCGACCGTTAATCCCGGCCTTCCACCTTTTCTCCCTTCAATCAGGACCAGGACAGCTTCGCCTCCTTCACGGGAATGCACCATGCGCAAGCGCTTGGGCTCGATCTTCGCCTGACACAGCAGAGCAAGCAGTTCGGGCAGACGCTCCGGAAGATAGACAAGACAAAAGCGCCCCTTGTTGCGCAACAGATAACAGGCGGCACTGATAAAATCCCGGATACCCCCGTGCAACTCATGCCTGCACGCAGCACGCTCGAAGCCAGGTGCAAGCTTCCCGGTCCCCACCGATCGATACGGCGGGTTGCTGACGACAACATCACAGCTCTCACGATCGAGACAACCACCTGCAGTTATCTCCCGAATATCGGCGTTGATTATCTCGATTCGGCCATGAAGACCATTGAGATCGATATTCCGCCTTGCCAGGTCGGCCAAACGTTCCTGGATTTCCACTCCGATGAGTTTTTCCGCCTCGGACATGCCTGCCAGGAGCAAGGGAATAATACCGCTTGCTGAACCCAGATCGATAACAACATCACCACGCCTGATCTTGCAAAAAGAGCTGAGCAGGTAAGGATCGATTGCATGCCTGTAACCAGATTCCGACTGATAAACTTTTAGCCCGCCAACAAGCAACTTTTCGATTTTCATGCGACAGCATCAACCCGTTTAAAGCAAAAAAGGCACCAGAATGGCGCCAAGGCAACAACAGATCATCCCTTCGGCAGGGCTTAAAACGTTTTCTTGACCTTCACTTGCCACCGCTGCTCATCTCTCTCCAGCAGCAAACCAAGATCGTCGTCCGTACGCATTCCATTCTCATATTCAAGGCCCAGATCAAACTTTGAAAAGGTGATATCCGCATACAAACCGAAGCCCAGTTCCTGGACGTCGGTTTCAAAGTCCTGCTGCATCTTGATTTTCGTACTGATCTTTGCCCACCCTGTCGGATAATAGCCGGCGTAAAATCCGAGAGCGCCCAGGGTCACATTGCCATTGGCAGAGAAATCAAACATGTCATACGAGACATACTGCTCAACCTCATAAATCCTTCGCATCCTTGCGTTGGGAACATACCTGACATAATTGACTTTCTCGGTGAACGCCAAATGATAACCGGCCGCCGCATTGTTGTCCGGCTCGATCAGTTCAAAGACAGCATCGCCGGAAAAGCTCCACTGCCTGTTCGGCTTGTAACTGAAATAGCCTTCCGTGGAAAACGACAAGCCATCATACGTTCCAGAAAACAATGATGTCATGTTCGTGCTGATGGAAGGCTGCGGAGATGTCAGTATCTTGTCGCCGGAAATCAACTCACTGAACAGGTATGCCGTCATTCTCTGGTCGGAATAATCGAGACGATGCACGAGAGACGCCTGGACATCATCCTGATCGTCAATTTCGGAATAATCCAGCTTGACCTCGATGCGGTTCTTCAACCTGTTTTTGCC
>JBFHOZ010000003.1:0-30158 GCA_041592975.1 Desulfuromonadales bacterium | reverse complement strand
TCCTCCGGGTCAGCGACGATACGCGGGTCGTTTCGGGTGAAAAGCCGCTTTGAGGCTCCCGGCAAGAGCCGGCGGGTTGAATAACCATTTGACATGACCCCTGATTTCGTATAATAATCTAATGTTTACTGGCGTTTACGAAATTTTTTCACGCGAGATTAAAGACCTGACACCATGATTCTGCTGCCCCGAGGAAACCCCGTCCGGGAGAAAGTCAACCCCGGCAAGATCAACATGCCCGACGCGCTCGGCAAGCTGCACAAGAGCGGCTTCACCGGCTACCTGCGGTTCGAATCGGCGACCGGCACCGGCATCATCATTTTCAGCTCCGGCAAGCTGATCAGCGCCCTGTACGAGGACAAGGCCGATCGCCTGATCGCCTACGACGCCATCGCCCGGATCTTCGAGCTCTCCCTGGCCGGCCTGCTGGTGCTCGACATCTACAAGCTCTCGACCGAGCTGGCGATGAGTATCCACGCCCTGCTGCACGGCAATATCCTCTACAAGGGGCAGGAGCTCAAGCTGATCGACATCAAGGCGCTGCTCGGCAAGCTCAAGACCGACAAGATGAGCGGCTGCCTGCGCATCTATACCGACGAGAAGATCGCCCTGATCTTCTACAAGGACGGCACCCCCCTCGGTTTCTTCCATGACGGCTCGACCGACATCGAGACCAAGGCCGACGCGTCGATGTCGGTGGCCAAGCTGCCCGGCGCCAAGGTCGATGTTCTCAGCTCGGGAGGCGCCGACGAGATCGATCTCGCCGACCTGATGGCCTCCGCCGACCTCGGCGCCCTGTGGTTGAAGGCGCAGGAGATGATCGTCAAGGACAAGCAGAACCGGCAGCAGGCCGAGAGCCGGGACAAGGTGCTGGCGCAGAAGGACCGCCGCCTCCGCCTCCAGTCGATGCTTCGCGGCGCCGCCGAGAAACACATCGGCCGGATCGGCGTGCAGCTGATCGACAAGGAGATGGAGCGGCACATCCCGGAAAATTCCGACTGGACCGAGGCGATGTTCAACAAGCTGCTCGACGATCTCTCCAAGGCGGCCAAGATGGTTGCCGGACCTTCGGCGATCAAGTCGATGCTCGAAGACATGAAAAGAATTTCCCGCTCCCTCTAGGGGCGGGTTCCTGCATTTTGATCCTGACTCTTATCGGTTGGAGGTAGTGGCATGGAATGGACAATCATCACGCTCCCCCTGTGGGTTCTCGCCGGCATCGTCTCTTTCTACTTCAGCCTCGGCAATGCCCGGGTCTGGACCAGCATCGCCGTCGGCTTCGGCCTGATTCTGGTCGCCGAGATCCTGCCGACCGCGATCACCTTCCTCCCCGGCCTGGAGATCCCGGAAGTGCAGGCGATGACCTCGATCGTCGGCACCATGGCGATCCTGATCATGAGCCACGGCTTCCAGGAGTACTACGTCTTCTCGCGGACGCTCGAGCTGGAAGGGAGCAAGGCGGTCGTCTACCTGGCGACGATATGCGTCATCGCCGTATCGGCGGTCTTCATCTGGATCAACATCTCCCCCGACGCGCGGACCCTGGAAATCATCAACATCGTCGAGAACACCAACTGGGTCTTCCTCTCCCTGATCAACATCGACCTGATCCGGAAGATCTACGTCAACATCCAGGACAGCCCGATCAGCAAGGGGTTTGCGGCGTTCATCTTCGTCTTCGCCTTCATCTTTCTCTGGAAGGGGTCGGAGCTCTACATCCACGTCTATAACCTCGATGCCCTCGCCGCCCAGGGTGAATACCTCGGCCGGTACACCCTGTCGATCTACTGCAAGGAGATCGGCAACGTACTGGCCGGCCTGTCGGTCGGCGGCACCTTCCTCTACCTGGCCAAGCTGCTGCGGTAGCATCCGGTCATCAGAACGCGAAAAGGGGACAGAATGGAATTCTGTCCCCTTTTTTATGCCGTCTCGCATCCTGCGGAAAGGCGGTACGTCAGAGCTTGTCGTCGATCGTCTTCAGCAGTTCCTTTGCCGCCGGGAAGTCGGGCTTGATCTCGAGGATCCGGATGCAGTCGTTCCGGGCCAGCTCGTACTGCCGCATGTCGCAGTAGGTCTGGGCGCGCCCGAACAGGTTGTCGACCCGGCCGGGGTCGATCTGCAGCGCCGTCCCGAAATCGCTCAGCGCCTTCTCGAAACGCTTCATCACCCGGTGGCAGAGCCCGCGATTGGCGTAGTTGCGGTCGTTGTCCGGGGCGAAGCGGATCGCCTGGTTGAAATCGCGCAGCGCCTGCCGATGGTCGTTGAGCGAGAACCATGCCATGCCGCGGTGATTGTAGACCAGCGCCCGCACCTTGCTTTCCAGCTTCATGCCGAGAATGACGCCGTACAGTTCGATGGCCGTCTCCAGGTCGTTGCTGCTGTGTGCCTCGAGGGCGCGCAGCATGGTCTTCTCGAGCTTGCTTTTCAGGGTCGACGGGATCGGTTTCGGGCCGTTAAGCTGGGGTGCGCTGATGTTGATCAGGTCGAACTCGAGCGAGCTGTCGAGAATGGTTTCCCGCCTCCGGCGGCCGTGCTGGCGGAGTTCGTGCTGGTAGTCGCGGATCTCCTGGAAGATCAGGTCGGAGAGGGTCAGGGTGGCGTTGAGCGCGGCGAGCTTGCGGCGGATCGACTCCTTCGGCAGGCTGATGTCCGACTTGTAGACCAGCTCGTGCTCGACCTCTGCCCAGGCATCCTGGAGGATGGTGCGCAGCTGCACCTCGCAGACATTGCGGACGCCGGGCAGGCTGCCCCGGAACAGCTTCTTCTCCGGTTTGATGCACAGGTGGACCGAGTCGTAGCCGAACTCGCGGAACGAGTGCTGCGATGATTTCCGCTCGTTTTCGATGACGTCGAAGTGCGCCGTCAGCAGCCTCTCGACGGTTTCGATATCCTCGAGAAACGGGCAGATGATGCGCAGGGCGAAAAAATCGCCGAGCGACCGCCGACTGTTCCCGGCCGCCGTGCTGCGGGTCCGGCGAAGCTTGTCGAAATAGGCGGCGAAGCTCTTGACCCGGTACTTGATGGTCGGGGTGAAGCCGTGACGCTGCAGCAGGCGCCTGATCTCCTGGTAGAGCGACTGCAGCGCCGCCTCGAGGTAGGGGAGCTGCCGCTCGTAGGCCGCCCGGGTCTTCTCCGGATCCGCCAGCGGCGGCCTGGGACTGTTCTTTGCTTTGTTCTTCACGTCTGGCAGCTCCCCATGACGACCCGGACCCGGTGTTCTCCCGGACCGGGATCAAGCCGGATGGCTTTGCTCACGAGTCTCTCGCCGTCCACCTCGACGGCGGCAACCCCCTGCATGACATGCCCGGGGTTCTCCACCCGGATCCGGTAGATCCCCTCGCCATGGCGGTACTGCACGGAAAAACCGCTCCAGTCCGCAGGAATGACCGGGTGGATGTGCAGCTCGTTTTCGATCAGCTTGAGGCCGAGGATCTCCTCGATCCAGGCCCGGTAGGTCCAGGCGGCCGAACCAGTGTACCACGACCAGCCCCCTTTGCCGACCCGTTCCGGCAACCGGTAGATGTCGGCAGCGACGGCGTACGGTTCGAGTCCGTAGTGCCGGGCGGCGGCCCGGTCGCGGCTGTGCTCCATCGGGCTCATCATGTTGAGCATCCGGACCGCCCGGTCGCCGTCCCCCTTGCGGGCCATGGCCATGGCGAACCAGATGGCGGCATGAGTGTACTGGCCACCGTTCTCGCGGACCCCGGGGGGGTATCCCTTGATGTACCCCGGGTTGCGGGAAGAGCGGTCGAACGGCGGTTCGAACAGCAGCACCAGGCGCTCCTCCTCGAGGATCAGCCGTTCCCAGGCCGATTCGAGGGCCTTTTCGGCGCGCTCGCGATCGCCGGCGCCGGTCAGCCAGGCCCACGACTGCGGCAGGGAATCGATCTTCGCCTCGTCGCTTCGGGCCGAGCCGAGCGGCGCGCCGTCATCGAAGGTGCCGCGCAGGTACCATGCGCCGTCCCAGGCGCTCTGTTCGATCTGCCGGACAAGGTCGTTCCGTTTCTGCCGGTAGTCCTGCTCGAGCTCCGGCTTGCCGAGACGGTCGGCCATGTCGGCCATCCCCGCGAGAATATCGACCAGGAACCAGCCGAGCCAGACCGACTCGCCCCGCCCCTGGACGCCGACCAGGTTCATGCCGTCGTTCCAGTCGCCGGCGCCGATCAGCGGCAGACCGTTCGGACCCGATGTCAGCCCCCGGTGAACGGCCCGGCGGCAATGTTCGAACAGCGTCCCCCGCTCGAAGGTGACCTCGGGGGCGAGGAAGACTTCGTGCTGGTCGGGTGCGAGCTCCGGGGCGTTGAGGAAGGGGATGTCGACCTGCAGCAGCTCGATGTCTCCGGTCGCCCGGACATAGCGGCTGGTGACATAGGGGAGCCAGAGGAGGTCGTCGGAGATGCGCGAGCGGATGCCGGCTCCGGTCGGCGGGTGCCACCAGTGCTGGACATCCCCCTCGCGGAACTGGCGGCTCGCGGCCAAGAGGATCTGCTCCCGGGCCAGGGACGGGTCGGTGAAGAGAAAGGCGAGGACGTCCTGCAACTGGTCACGGTAGCCGAAGGCCCCGCCCGACTGGTAGAGGGCCGAACGCCCCCAGATGCGGCAGCTGAGGGACTGGTAGAGCAGCCACCGGTTGACGAGGATGTCGGCCGCCGGTTCGGGGGTTTCGACCGTGATCGTGCCGAGCAGACGGTCCCACCACTCGCGTGTCGTCTGAAGTGATGACGCACACTTGTCGTGGTCGCGGAAGGTTCGCGACAGCAGCCTCGCCGCCTCGATCGAAGCGGCCTGGCCGACGATGCAGATGACCTCTTCGGTTTCGCCGGCTGCCAGCTCGATGGTCGTCTGCAGGGCGGCGCAGGGGTCGAGGCCGGCACCGGTGCGCCCGCCGAGCATCGACTGGTACATCGCCGCCGGGTCGGCCAGCGTCCGGTTGCGGCCGAGGAAGAGGGTGCGGTCGCCGCAGTATGCTTTCGGCTTCGGCGTCATCGCGAAGAAGGTGACCCGCTCGCCGTATTCCGGGTGGTAGCAGTTGTGGCCGAGCATGATCCGCGACTCCTCGTCCCAGTGGGTCATGGCGTGCATCTGCGAAGTTTCCCGGTGTTCGCCGAGGGTCAGCTCGGTGTACCAGGTGGCGGAAAGCTTGCGCGACGTGGCGGAGCGATTGCGCAGCCGCAGCCGCTGGACCTTGACCGGATGATCCTCCCCGTCGACCGGTACGAACAGCGCCAGCTCGGCTTCGAGGCCGTCCCAGCTGTGTTCGTAAAGGGTGTAACCGGCGCCGTGGCGGCACCGGTACGGGGCGTCGTTGCGCACCGGCGAGGCCGTCGGCGTCCAGAACCGGCCGCTCACCTCGTCGCGGATATACAGCGCCTCCGAGGCGGGGTCGACGATCGGATCGTTCGACCAGCTGTTGATCCGGTTCCTCTGGCTGTTGCCGAACCAGGAGAAGCCGGCGCCGGTTTCGCTCGCCATGGTCCCGAAGTCGCGGTTGGCGATGACGTTGACCCAGGGGGCCGGGGTGTTGACGCCCGGTTTCAGCTCGATGACGTATTCGCGTCCGTCGGGGGTAAAGCCGCCGTAGCCGTTGTGGTGAATCAGTTCGAGTTCCTGCAGCGGCGGCGCCGGCTCGAGCGGCAGGCTGCGCGGTCGCAGCGGTTCCGGCAGGCCGGGCTCTGGTCGCGGCGTGCCGAGCTGCTGCGACAGGGAGCCGCGGGCGGCGACGATAAATACGCTGGCAGCCGCCTTGAGGAGACGCAGATCGTCCTCTGGCATCTGGCCGACACTGCGCAGGTATATGCCGCTGGGCTGGTCCCGGCCGACGAACATCGAGTGCGCCTGGATCAGGTGGATCAGCCGTTCGCGCAACGGCTGATCGTACCCCTCCGCTTCCTCGTTGAGAATGACCAGGTCGGCGAGAAAGCCGTGTCGGCGCCAGTAGGTGTGGGCCTGCAGCAGTTGCTTCACCACGCCCAGGTCGCGCGCCTCCTCGACCGAGACCAGCAGGATCGGCAGATCGCCGGAGATGGCGTAGGGCCACAATCCGGACTGCCCCTTGCGGTTCTCCTCGAGAACCCCTGACGGTGCCCGCAGCAGGTTGTTGGGGAACAGCAGGTGATCGGCCAGCTGCTGGAAGCGTCGTGCCTCGTCCGGCAGGATGTGCAGCTGCCGCAGCTCGATCTGTGCCGCCCGCCAGGCAAAATCCAATGCCCGGTTGACGGAGTTCAGGTCACGGTATTTTCCGGTAAGATCGAGAACCTTCTCGCGCGTCTCGGCAGCGGCGACGATCATGGCGACGCTGGTCCGCTCCGCAGGTTCGAGGGTGACGCTTTCGCGCAGGCTGAGAATCGGGTCGAGGACGAAGCCGGCGTTGTTGCCGAGGCGACCGCCGGCTCCGCGTGCCGTGGCAAGTGTCCGCCCCCGGCCGATAAAGCGGCCGCGGTCGGTCTCGAACGACCAGCGGGCCTTTTGCTGCTGCTCGTTGACGAACCGGTGAGCGACGAAGAAGGGCGCCTCCTCGGCGCTGCGCGCCCGCCGGTAGGCGAGCAGCGTCCGCTGCGCTTCGATCGCCTCGGTCTGGATGAACAGCTTGTTGAAGGCCGGGTGTGCCCGGTCGGCGGCGTGCGCGGCCATCGACAGCTCGATGTAACTGGTCAGGTTGAGGCGGCGCCTGTTTCCCGAGCGGTTGACCAGCGTCATCCGGCGGATCTCGACGTCATCCTCCGGGGCGACGAGAACCTCGGTTTCGAGCTGGATGCCGTTCTCGTTCCGGCGGAATATGGCCCGGTCGAGGGCGAATTCGACGCCGTACCGCTCGATGTCTCCGCCGACCGGGTGGTAGGTGGCCGACCAGACCTCGCGCTCGCGCAGGTCGTGCAGATAGCAGTAGGTCCCCCAGCCGTCGTTGGTCCGGTCGGCACGCCAGCGGGTGATCTCCCGGCCGTTCCACTTGCTGTAGCCGCCGCCGGTGTTGGTGATCATCAGATCGTAGCGGCCGTTGCAGAGGATCTGGGTTTTCGGCATCGAGGTGTGCGGTGTTTCGAAGGTGCCGGAAGCCGGGACGTCGGAGCTCTCTTCGAGCGACACCCGCGCCCGGTCCCGCGTCGCCGTCAGCTGCAGCGGCGGCAGGGTCGGGATCTTCTCCTGCAGCAGCGGTTCGAAGGCGCGGGCCCGCGGATCGGCGTGGAAGCGGCGCTGGAAGAGGTTGTTGTGCAGGAAGTTGGTCAGGGCCAGCAGGCCCATCCCCTGGTGGTGCGACATGTAAGCCTTGATCATCACCCCGCGCCGTCCGCCCCGCTCCGGCTTGCGGCGGAAATCGATCGATTCGTAGTAGCCGTACGCGTTGAGCATGCCGAGGCGGTCAAGCTCCCGGAGGTTCTGCACCGTCTCCCGCGGCATGACGCCGATCGCCATCATGGTGGAGTAGGGGGAGACGACCAGCTGGTCGTCAAGCACCCGCTTGAGTCCGAGCTTGGGGACGCCGAAGGCCCTGTACTGGTAGGTCTTGTGAAAGTCGAGGTCGCCGAAGGCCGATTCGGAGATCCCCCAGGGGATCCGGTGCCTGCGTCCGAAGGCGATCTGTACCTCGACGGCATTGCGCACCGCCTTGTCGAGCAGGGAATGGCGGTAGGAGCGGAGAAATATCTGCGGCATCAGGTATTCGAACATGGTGCCGGTCCAGCTCAGCAGGACACGATGGCGGCCGATCAGCGCGTGCGGTCGCCCCATGGTGAACCAGTGCTCCATCGGCACATCGCCGCGGGCGATGGCGACATAGCCGCCGAAGCGCGCTTCGCTGGCGAGCAGGTCGTAGTAGGCGTTGTCCATCTTGCCGGCGGAGACGTTGTAGCCGATGGCGAAGAGCTTCCGATCGGAATCGTAAAGGAACCTGAGGTTGATCTCCCCGGCCAGTCGACGGATGTCCGAAAGAAGGCGCTCGTGCCGGTCCCTGAATTTCCGGGCGTTGCGCTGTGCGGTGTCGAAACTTTTCAGGACCTCGGTCGCCCATGCGGCGAGGGAGGCGGATTCGGCGTGGGCATGCTCATGGATCAGGGTGAGCAGCGGAATCGAGGCCGAAAGACCGCGTGACAGGGTTTGCAGCGATGGGGCGTCGGCCAGGTCGTCACCGATTTCGGAAATGTTCCTGAGGGCGGAAAGCGCCAACTCGTTCTCCTGCTTCCGCCCGAGGATTTCGACCCACCCGAGGTAGTGGTCGGCCATCCGGTTCCAGTCGGCGATCTCTCTCTGCAGACATCCGGCCCAGTAGGCCGTCTCGCTATCCGGGGGCGCCGCGGCGATCAGTTCGGGAAGAAACAGCCCGGCCCGGTCGCGCGTTTCGCGCAGGAGGCGGAGCTGGTCGATGGTCCTTCCGGGAGGTCGTTGGAGGGTTTCCAGAAGTATTCTCAGGTCTTTCGACAGCTCTTCGGAAATCCGGTCGTCACGGGCACTTCGCGACAGGATCCGGGCGGTGTCGTGCAGGCCGAGGAATACCTCCCCGTTGATGATCTCGCCGTTGAACTGCTCGCGCAGTCCCTGCTGCAGGGTCCAGAGCGCGCCGAGAAAATTGCCGCTGTCGACCGCCGAGACGTAGCGCGGTTCGAGCGGAGCGAGGGAGTCGATATCGTACCAGTTGAGGAGATGCCCCTCGTAGCGTTCGAGCCCGTCCAGGGTCCGCAAGGTCGCTCCCAGCCTGTCGAGCGTCCGCTCCTGGGTGAGGTATCCGGAGTCGTGCGCGGCCAGGGTGCTGAGCATCCAGAAACCGATGTTGGTCGGGCTGGTTCGCAGCGCCAGCTGGTCCTGGTGTGAGACCTGGTAGTTGTCCGGCGGCAGCCAGGAGGTCTCCTCGCCGACGAATTCGTCGAAATAGCGCCAGGTCAGCCGGTTGACCCGGCGCAAAAAGAGGATGTCCCTCCCCGTGAGCAGTTCCTGCAGGCTCTTCTCCTTCGGCCGGGCGGTCAGCAGCCAGCCGAAGAACGGGGAAAAGAGCCAGAGCAGCAGCCAGGGGCCGGCGGTCAGGAGGTTGTCCGGCCTCCAGCGGAAGAGCGCCGCGCCGATGATGCACGCCGAGAGAGAGGCGAGGAGCAGGGACGCGGCAAACAGCCGTCTCCTTCTGGCCGCAGTGAACCGTGCCGCGTAGGCGGTGGTCCACTCGAGCAGCTTGCGGCGGGAGATGAAGATCCGGTACCAGGCCTGCAGGACGGCTGTCAGGGTCACCCACGCCTGGTGCGGCAGCAGGGCGATCTCGGCCAGCGCACGCTGCACGTGGTTGACGTGGATCGAGGGGGAGAAGTTGCGAAGCCCCTTGCGGGTAGTGACCGCCGACAGGATCTGCGAGAGCGGGTTGAAGAAAATCTGGATGCCGACCAGGAGCATGAAGGCCTCGGCCGCCCGGTGCGAGGCGAGCCAGCCGGTGACCAGAAGTGCCAGGTTGCTGAACGGCAGCAGGGAGCGGCGGAGGTTGTCGAACACCTTCCAGCGGTTGAAGATCGATATCGGGTTGCGGCGGAATCCGCCCCCCTTCTGCGGCACCCAGGGAAAGATCCAGGCGAGGATCTGCCAGTCCCCCCGGATCCAGCGCCGCATGCGGGTGCCGTAGCCGAGATAGTCCTGCGGAAACTCGTCGAACAGCTCGATATCGCTGACCAGCGCCGTGCGGACGTGAGCGCCCTCGATCAGGTCGTGGCTCAGGACCAGGTTGTCGGGGAAATAGTCTGTCAGGATACGGCTGAAGGCGTGGATATCGTAGATCCCCTTGCCGTGGTAGGAGCCCTCGCCGGTCAGGTCCTGGTAGACGTCGGACACCGCCCGGGTGTACGGATCGACGCCGACGGCGTCGGCGTAGAGCTGGCTGAACGGCGACTTGCTCGTACTCTGCAGCGATGGCGTGACCCGGGGCTGGAGGATGGTGTAGGTCCCCGCGGCAACCCGGCCGTCATCGCCGATGCGCGGCCGGTTGAGCGGGTGGGCCAGGGTCTCGATCATCCGCCGGGCGGTGCCATGCGGCAGCTGGGTGTCGCTGTCGAGGGTGATGATGAAGCGGACGCCGGTCAGCCTGTCCGGGTTGCCGGCATGGACGAGGGTGTCGGCACTCTCCGGGCAGGTGCCGTCGAGCAGCTTGTTGAGTTCCTCGAGCTTCCCGCGCTTGCGCTCCCAGCCGATGTACTTCTGCTCGGTGTCGCACCACGTCCGTTCCCGGTGAAAGAGGAAGAAGATATCTGTCTCGTAGCGTCGGTTCAGTTCCTTGATGCAGTTGACCGCGACCTGCAACAGCCGATCGTCCTCGTCTTTGTGCTCCCTGGTCGAGTCGGTGTAGTCGGTGAAGAGGCTGTAACGGAGGTTCTCTTCGCGGTTGGCCATGTAGCGGATCTCGAGCTTCTCGGCTTCGTGGCGGATGGTCTCCTCGTCGACCAGCAGCGTCGGGATGACCACCAGGGTTCTGAAGTCGTCGGGAATGCCTGACTCCTCGAAGTCCATTTTCGCCAGGCTCGCGGGGCGCATCAGGCGGGTGAGGAGGTAGTTGAGCATTTCCACCGCCAGCTGGCTGGCCGGAATGGTCAGCATCAGGGCGATGGCGAGATGCAGGCCGATCGGCCAGGCGCCCTGCGCGTAGCCGTATGTCGTCGCGAAGATCGGCAGGAAGAAGAGCGTCAGCCCGCCGAAGTAGACAGAAGCGTGGTGCCGCCGCAGGAATTCCGGCAGGCGGATGCCGAGGGGCTCCCGGCAGCCCAATCGCTCTTCGAGTTTTCTCTTTCCGGCGCCGAGAAGGATGTCACCGACATGGACGCCCGATCCGGCGGCGAGGTCGACGGCGATCCGGGCGACATCGTCCTCGTTCCTACCGCTGCGCAGGGCGAACCGCTTGACCACCTGGCGGTAGTTGTCGCGGGTGCGGAAATCCATCGACGCGTAGACGTCCGTGGGATCGGAGGCGAGAATCTTCTCGACCCAGCTCAGCTCCTCGAAGACGTCGCGCCAGTCGAGCTGGTTGAGCTGGCGGATGCTGGTGAAAGCCGCCTCGATCAGCATCTGGTCCTTCGCCTGGCGCTTCTGCTCGCCGAAATTGATGTCGTTGGCCGACTGCCCGAGGCGGCGCTCGAGCCACCCTTCGATCGGCGCCAGCGCCGTCGCCTGGTCGTAGAGCAGGCTGACCAGCTGCGAGCCGAAATAGGGGCTGGGGGCCGGATGGCGGCCGTCCAGCTCGGCCAGGATGGCGTAAACCAGGGCGGAATCGCGGCGCGCGGCGGCGATGAAGCGGTTGGCCCACAAGGCTGCCTGCTGGCGCTCGCGCATGTCGTTGTGGACGCGGATCGCCAGATCGAGAATGCTTTCGATCAGGGCGACGCGGAGCATCTGCGGGACCGCCCAGAGTTCGGCGATGTTCAGCTTGCTGATCGCCTGGTAGGCGCCGATGAAAGAGAGGATGTTCTCGCGGGTCAGCCGCGACTCGTTGTCGACGACCATCTCCTTGGCCATCTCGTAGATGCGGGGGAGGCCGCTCCAGTGCGGGTGGCCGGCCAGCACCGGCAGCTCGCGGTAGTAGCTCTTCGGCAGGTTGACGAGGATATCCCGGACACTCTTGGCGACGAGAAACTCGTTGTCGATGATCCATTCGGCCACCGGCGAGGCCCCCTGCTCCAGGCGGCAGGCCTCGACCAGGTCGGAGCAGATCTCCCGGAAGCGATCCCCCTCCTTCTTCAGGCGGCGAAGAAGCTCGGTTTTGCTCTTGCCGTCAGGCTGCAGGGCATGGTCGATCGCCTGAGAGCGGGCACGGCGGCTGATATCGCTGTCAGCCATGGATTTTTCAAGGCCGCGCGCCTCCTCACGCTGCTCGTACGTCGGGTGAAGGACGAAGATCGTCGGCAGCGATTCGCTCTTGTCGCGGATGACCGCCATCGGCAGTTTCATGCCGTCGACCGGGCCCTGCATGATCAGGGCCGATTCCTCCGGCATCAGGCAGTGGGCGTATCTGTCGAGAACCCGCCGCTCGACGCCGAACCGCGAGCGCCTGACCCAGCCGAGTCCGATCGCCGCACCGCCGGCGATTCCTGACAGGATGATCGTGTGCAGCGGCAGGGCGCGTCCGAAAATGGCGTGAAGCGCTCCGGAACGCTCCGCCAGAAAAAGCGCCAGGATCAAGAAGAGAATGAAAAAAAAGAGGGTGCAGATCCGCGTCCAGCTGAAGCAGTCGAAGATGTCGACCCCTCCACCCGGAAGACGGTGCAGCACGGCTGTACGCCTGAAGCCCTTCTTGTTGAGCTCCCACAGGCAGCGGCGGGCGTCGGTGCGTTTCGGGAAGAATCCTATCAGTATACCGGGTGGCACGATCTCTCCAGCGCTCCGCAGGGTTTCGGGTGGGCGGCATCGGGTCCTGAAACTGAAAAAACCCCGATCGGAGTCTGTATTGAACTATCGCACAGAATCGGCGCTTGGCAAGTGATCCGGTCTGTTTTCGACGGTGGCGGGAGGAACAAAAGGAAGGCGGCCGCGCCTGGCCGCCTTCCGGGTCAGGTCATGTAACGCCGAGTGTGAACGTCAGAGCCTCTTTTCGATCCGGTTCTGGGCCGGTACGAGGACGATCTGGATCCGTCGGTTCTGGGCGCGACCCTCGGCGGTGTCGTTGCTGGCGACCGGTCGGAACGGCCCGTAACCGACGGCCGACAGCCGCTCGCCGGCGATGCCGAGGTCGCGCAGGAACCGGACGACGGTGGCCGCCCGGGCGGTGGAGAGCTCCCAGTTCGAAGGGAACTTCTCCTGCAGCCGGCTGCTGATCGGCACATCGTCGGTGTGCCCCTCCACCTGGATATCCTTGTCTTCGACCCCCTGGACGATATCGCCGACCCGTTCGAGCACCTTCAGGCCCTCGGGCTTGATGGTGGCGCTACCGGACGGAAAGAGGATCTTCTCGACCATGTTGACCGTCAGCTTCCCCTGCAGCTCGGAAATGGTGATTTCCCCCCGCTTGATCTCGGCCTCCATCTTATCGACCAGCTCGTTGTAGGTGCTCTGCATCTTGGCGATGCGTGCCTGCTTGGCAATGCGCTCGGTCTCGAGTTCCGCCTGCAGCGAGCGGTTTTCGCCCTGCAGGCGATCGATCTCCTGGCGCATTTCCGCCATGGCGGCGCCGGCCTCGATGCTGCGCCGCGAGAGGACCTGCTCGAGCCGTTCGATATCCCTTTGCGCCCGGCCGAGATCTTCGCTGAGGGCCCGGTTGCTGATCTCGAGGTTGTCGTAGTCCCCCCTGAGGGCCGCGTGCTCCTGCTGCAGGGCCGCCAGGGCCGCCGCCAGCTGTTCGGCTTCGGTGACTTTCCTTTCGTAGGTCGACTTGCCGACGCAGCCGCCAAGTACCAGGGCAACGGCCAGGCAGGCCGGAAGTAAACGTCTCATCAAATCCTCCTGTCGCTTTACCATCATTGATTGTCGCCGCAGGGCCGGCGTCCTTGTCGAGATTAATGTATAGTCGTGGTCATTTTTGTCAAGGGGTTTCAGGTTGCCGAATTGTCGGAAATCATGGTATAAATTCCCCCTCGAAAGGTGAATTTACCCAGAGGAGAGACAATGGATTTCGAACTGCAGCGCATCATCCGCACCGCATTGCGTGAAGATATCGGCACCGGCGACGTCACCACCCAGTCGACGGTCGATCCGGAGTCGATCGCCCAGGCCGAACTGGTCGCCAAGGAGGATTTCGTACTGGCCGGCATCGACGTCGCCGGGCAGGTGTTCCGGGCCCTCGATCCGGAGGTCTCCTTCGAGGCGCTGGCCGAGGACGGTCACCCGATCCGCCGCGGCGACGTGCTCGCCTGGATCAAGGGGCCGGCGACCGTCCTCCTCCAGGGAGAACGGGTGGCGCTCAACCTGTTGCAGCGGATGAGCGGCATCGCCACCATGACCGCCGCCTTCGTTCGCGAAATCGAGGGGACGCGGGCGACCATCGTCGATACCCGCAAGACCATGCCCGGTCTGCGGCTCCTCGACAAGTACGCGGTTCGCGCCGGCGGTGGCACCAATCACCGCACCGCCCTTTACGACGGCGTGCTGATCAAGGAGAATCACATCCGCGCCGCCGGCGGCATCGGCGTCGCCGTTGCCCGGGCGCGCCAGCGGATTCCGCACACCCTGAAGATCGAGGTCGAGACCTCCGATCTGGCCGAGGTGGCCGAGGCGCTCGAGGCCGGGGCCGATATCATCCTTCTCGACAACATGGGCCTCAAGCAGCTCGAGGAGGCGGTCGCCCTGATCGACGGCCGCGCCAGGGCCGAGGCGTCGGGAGGGGTCAATATCGAAACGGTCCGGGCGATCGCCGAAACCGGCGTCGACCTGATCTCGGTCGGGGCGCTGACCCATTCCTGCCGCGCCGTCGACATTTCCATGCTGTTCCAGTCCTGAACCGCCGATGACCAGGAGCCGCGACCGGATTCTCCAGTTGTTCCGCCAGCGCGACAGCTTCCTGTCGGGCGAGGAGATCTGCCGCGACCTCGGCATCACCCGCGCGGCGGTCTGGAAGCAGATCCGCCAGCTGCGCGAACTCGGCTACGCCATCGAGGCGGTCCCCTCGAAGGGGTACCGGCTGCTGGAGACGCCCGACACCCTGATCTCCTCCGAAGTCGCCGCCGACCTGGGAACCGCGGTCGTCGGCCGGGAGGTCGTCTATCTCGAACAGACGGATTCGACCAACATGCAGGCGCGGCAGCTGGCCGAAGGGGGTGCCGCCGAGGGGCTGGTGGTGATCGCCGACCGGCAGAGCAGCGGCCGGGGGCGCATGGGGCGCTTCTGGGTGTCACCGCCCGGGGTCAACCTTTACCTCTCGGTCGTCCTGCGTCCGCCGATCGAGCCGCGCCACGCGACCCAGATGACCTTTCTCACGGCGACCGCCGTCGCCGAGGCGATCGAGGCGAGCGGCGATTTCGCCCCGCAGCTCAAGTGGCCGAACGATGTCCTGCTGAACGGGAAAAAGGTCGCCGGGCTGCTCAACGAACTGAACGCCGAAACCGAGCAGATCCACTTCATGATCCTCGGCATCGGCGTCAACCTCAACATGACACCGGAGCAGTTCCCCTCCGACCTGCGGGCGCCGGCGACCTCCCTGCTGAACGAAGGGGGCGGGAAGGTTTCCCGGCTCGCCTTCACCCGGACCCTGTTGCAGCGGATCGATCACCATTACCGGATATACCTCGACGAGGGGTTCGCGCCGATCATGGCCGCCTGGGAGCGGCGCAGCCACATGATCGGCCGGCAGGTCGAGGTCGACTACCAACACAGCCGGCTGACCGGCACCGTCACGGGGCTCGACGAGGCCGGCGCGCTGCTGCTGCGCCTGCCGAACGGAGCCGAGGAGAGGGTGCTGGCCGGCGATGTCAAACTGCTCCCCTGAAGGAAAAAAGATGCTTCTGGTTATCGATGTCGGCAATACCAACACCGTCCTCGGGCTCTACCGGGAAAAGACCCTGCAACGCGACTGGCGCCTGACGACCGACAAAAACCGGACCGTCGACGAGTACGCCATGCTGATCCACGAGCTGTTCGGGCTCTCGCAGCTCCACTTCACCGATGTCGACAGCGTCATCATCTCCTGCGTCGTGCCGCCGATCCTCAACACCTTCGAGGGGCTCTGCCGCGATTACTTCCGGATCAAGCCGCTGGTCGTCGGCCCCGGAACCCGGACCGGCATGCCGATCCTCTACGACAACCCGCGCGAAGTCGGTGCCGACCGGATCGTCAACGCCGTCGCCGCCTACGAGCTGGTCAGGTCGAGCCTGATCGTCGTCGATTTCGGCACCGCCACCACCTTCGATTACGTCTCGGAGAAGGGGGAGTACCTCGGCGGAGCGATCGCGCCGGGGCTGTCGGTGTCGGCCGAGGCGCTGTTCGAGCGGGCGAGCAAGCTGCCGCGGGTCGAGTTCTCCTGTCCGCCGCAGGTGATCGCCAAGAACACCGTCAACAGCATCCAGGCGGGGCTCTTCTACGGCTATGTCGGGCTGGTCGACGGCATCGTCAACCGGATGCGGAGCGAAGGGCCGGGGCAGCCGAAGGTGATCGCCACCGGCGGACTGGCGTCGCTGCTCGCCGACGTCTCGGAAACGATCGACCGGGTGGAGCCGAATCTGACCCTGGAAGGTCTCCGGATCATTCACGGGCGCAATGATGAGGTTGCCAGGCAATAAGCATATCCCGGCCGCAGGCCGGCCCGACAGCGCGTGGTTTCAACCTTGTTCAGGTGAATAGGCTATGGCTATTGGCGCGCAAACGAGCTAGAATCCAACATCGAACGATGCGATTTTTGCCGCGGGACGTCCCCCCGGAAGACTCTGGACAGAGCTTTGACAGCTGCCGGGGGGAATGCTAAAATGCCTAACCATTTTCTACGTTTAATCGGCCTTTGATACAACTGTACAATGCATGAGCCGGGGCGGTTGCCCCGGCCGTTAAAATACGGATGGAATCGAAAGGAGCGACAATGGGAAAGATCGACACTGCCAATCTTCGCAACGTGGGGTTCGTCGGTCAGGGAGACGCCGGCAAAACCTCCCTGGCTGAAGCAGTACTGTTTGCCGCCGGCATGACCGACCGCCTCGGCAAGGTCGACGAGGGGAACTCGAATTTCGACTACGACGAAGAGGAAATCAAGCGCAAGATCACGATCACTTCCAGCCTGCACCATGCCGACTGGAAAGGCCATGCGATCACTCTGATCGACACCCCCGGATACACCAACTTTCTGCACGACACCCGCAGCTGCATGGGCGCCATGGGCGGCATGGTCCTGGTTGTCTCCGCCGTCGACGGAGTCAAGGCGCAGTCGAGCCTCATCTGGAAGTGGGCGGAGGAATTCAAGGTGCCGCGCATCGCCTTCATCAACAAGATGGACCGCGAGCGGGCCGATTTCAGCAAGGCGATCGCCGAAATGGAGAAGACCCTCGGCACCCGGGTCGCCGTACTCAGCATGCCGATCGGCAGCGAGGACGACTTCAAGGGGATCATCGATCTGGTGCGGATGAAGGCCCGGCTCTTCTCCTTCGACGGCAAGGGGAGCTTCCAGGAGGCCGACATCCCCGAAGAGCTCAGGGAGGAAGCGGAGCAGATGCGCTTCCAGATGGTCGAGGCGGTCGCCGAGGCCAACGACGAACTGATGGAGAAGTACCTCGAGGAGGACAGCCTGACCGATGCGGACATCTTCGACGGTCTCCACCAGGGGACCAAGGAAGGGATCTTCACCCCGGTTGTCTGCGGCAGTGCCACTGCCAACTGCGGCACCCACCTGCTGCTCGATACCATCATCGCCTGCCTGCCGTCGCCGGCCGAGCGGCCGGTCAAGGTCGGCACCAATCCGAAAACCGGCGAGCCGGTCGAACGCAAGCCGCTGCCGGAAGAGCCGTTTTCGGCCATCGTCTTCAAGACCATCGCCGACCCCTATACCGGCAAGCTGACCGTCTTCCGGATTGTCTCCGGAGCTCTCAAGGGGGACAGCTTCTTCAACGCCAACAAGGGGGAGAACGAGAAGTACGGTCAGGTCCTCAAGCTCGAGGGGAAGAAACAGAAGCCAGTCAGCGAGGCGAGCGTCGGCGATGTCGTCGCCGTGGCCAAGCTCAAACTGACAGAAACCGGCGACACCCTCTGCGCCGCGAACGCCCCGGTCATCTTCGAGGCGCCGCCCAATCCGGAGCCGGTCATCTCTTTCGCCCTCGAGCCGAAGACCAAGGGGGACGAGGACAAGATCCACAGCTCGCTGAAGCGCCTGATCGAGGAGGACCCCTGTCTCAAGGTGGTCCGCGACGACGAGACCAAGGAGATGATCATCTCCGGCATGGGGCAGATCCATGTCGAGGTCGCCATCGCCAAGATGAAGCAGAAATTCGGGGTCGAGTGCATCCTCAGGGAGCCGAAGGTTCCGTACCGCGAGGCGCTGCGCAAGAAGGTCCAGCAGCACTATCGCCACAAGAAGCAGTCGGGAGGGAAGGGGCAGTTCGCCGACGTCCACCTCGAAATCGAGCCGTTGCCGCGTGGAAGCGGCTACGAATTCGTCGACAAGATCGTCGGCGGCGTCGTGCCGCGCCAGTTCATCCCGGCGGTCGACAAGGGGGTCCAGGAGGCGATGCGCAAGGGGATCCTCGCCGGTTTCCCGGTCCAGGACGTGCGGGTCACCCTCTACGACGGCCAGCATCACGCGGTCGACTCGAACGAAATGGCCTTCAAGATCGCCGGCTCGATGGGTTTCAAGCGCGGCATGGAGCAGGCATCCCCGGTTCTGCTCGAGCCGGTCATGCACATGGAGGTCACCGTTCCCGACGAGTGTGTCGGTGACGTCATCGGCGACATGAACTCCCGCCGCGGCAAGGTTCTCGGCATGGAGCCGCAGGGGGGGACGACGGTGGTCAACGTCCAGGTGCCGATGTCGGAGGTGCTCAAGTACGCGCCGGAGCTCAGGTCGATGACCTCCGACCGTGGCATGTTCACCATGGGGTTCGATCACTACGCCGAAGTGCCGTCCCACATGATCGACAAGATCCTGGCCGAAATCAAGAAGGACGAATAAGCTGCCGCTAACAGATGAAAAGGTGATTTATGGCTGAACAAGACGATTTCACTTTCGACGAACAGGAGAGCGATTCCGAGGAGTGGTACGAGGAAGAGCCCGAGAAGAAAGCGAAGAAGGGCGGATCGCGCCGCCGGCTGCTGCTGCTTCTTCTCCTGTTACTGGTCATCGCCGCCGGCGGGTATTATTTTATGATGATGCCGCAGGACGAAGGCCCGGGGGCGCCGCCGAAGGCCGTCGTCAAGGTCAAGAAACAGCCGGTGGCCATGCCGGCCAAGCCGCCGGTCGGCAAACCTGCCCCGGCGTCTCCGGAAAAGGGGACTCAGGAGCAACCGGCCGAGAAGCCTGAGCCCAAGCCGATGCCGGTCAAGGCGGCGGATACCGCTCCGCAACCGGCACAGCCGGCGCCTGCCGGGGTCGCCGAGAAACCCGCGCCTGCACCTGCACCTTCACCTGCGGCCGCGCCGGTAAAGCCGGAGGCCGAAACGGCGAAGGTCTTCGAAACGCCGGCGGAGAAACCGGCCGCCGACCTCCGTGCGACGGGCGGAGCCTATACCTTGACGGCCGGAACCTTCCTGTTCGACTCGAGCGTCAGGAACGTCTCCGGGAAAATCCGCGCGCTCGGCTACGAACCGGTCGTTTCGCCGGTCAAGGGGAAGGTCTCCATGACCCGCCTGAAGGTCGGAACCTACCCGCTCGCCGAGGCGGCCGCCAAGAAAGCGGAGCTCAAGCCGCTGGCGCCGGGCGTGTTCGGGATCCGCGAGGGGGAGAAGGAGACCGTTTACGCCGGCTCGTTTTTGGTCGTCGACAAGGCGCGGCATTTCTCCGACCGGATGTATGCCAGGGGGATCCGCCTCGAAGAGGTGCCGGTGGAGGTCGAGAAGACCCTGCAGCGTGTCACCTTCGGAGCCTTCGCCGATACCGATGCCGCCGCGACCGCCGCCCGCCAGGCGAGATCCGGCGGGGTCGAGGCAAAGGTCGTCAAGAACCGCTGATTGCCGGAGCGCAGATAACGAATCATGAGTGACAACAAGACCACTGTACGCGTCAGGGTTTCTCCGGAGGCGGCGCGTATCGTCGGCACGCAGGCCCCCCGCGACATGCAGCTGGCTGCAGCAAGGGGGGCCTTGCCCCTTTCTGGCAACGACCTGGTGACGGTTCTCTTCTTCTTCGCCAACAGCAAGGACGAGGAGCTGAAATCGCTGGCCCTGGCGACGGTGCGCGAGCTGCCGGTATCGGTTCTCGGTCCGGTCGCCCGCAGCGGCGACACCCATCCGCACCTGCTGCACTTTTTGACCCGGGAGCGCTACGACTCGGCCGCGCTTCTCGAGCTGCTGCTGCAGAACCCCGCCCTGGCCGACGAGACCATGGTCTTCTGCGCCTCCCGCGTGCACGAGCCGATGCTGTCGATGATCGCCAACAATGCCCAGCGCCTGGCGCGGGCGCCGCGTATCGTCGACGCCATCCTCAAGAACCCGCATGCCGGCAAGGCGCTCAAGTTCCGTTTCGGCTGGGTCGACGAGGAGGCCCCGGCGCTGATCGAGGAGGACGAGGAGGTCAAGGAGGCCGGTGAGGAGCCGGCGCAAACCGCCGCCGGGCAGGACGCTGCACCCCAGGAGAAGGATCCCCCCGGGGAAATCGAGGAGGCCGAGGAGGAGGGGCTGTCAAAGTACCAGCAGGCCCTCGAGCTCGGCGTCGCCGACAAGATCAAGATCGCCATGACCGGCGACAAGGAATGGCGCTCGATCTTCCTGCGCGATTCCAACAAGCTGGTCTCGTCGGCGGCTCTGAAGAACCCGCGGATCACCGACGGCGAGGTGCTCGCCCTGGCCAAGCTGAAGACCACCAGCGACGAGCTCATCCGGATCATCACCATGAACAAGGACTGGATGAAGTCGTATGAGATGAAAAAGGCGATCGCCCTGCATCCGCGCACGCCGCTCAACAAGGCGATGCGGCTGATGAATTTTTTTGGCGAGAAGGATCTCAAGGCGGTCGCCAAGAGTCGTGACCTGCCGGCGGCGATCGTCAACAACGCCCGGCGCATGTTGATGGCGAAGGAGAAAAAGGGTGGCTAGTGAAAAACCTCGCAGCGGACGGGTCGTCGCCGTCAACATCAGCTCCGGCAAGGGGATGAAGAAGCAGGATGTCGGCCGGGCACGTGTCGTTGCCGACCACGGTATCGAGGGGGACGCCCACGCCGGACCCGGCGACCGACAGGTCTCCCTGCTGTCGGTCGAGAGCATCGACAAGATGCGCGCCGCCGGGCTTGATGTCGGCCCGGGAGATTTCGCCGAGAATCTCGCGGTTGCGGGTCTCGACCTCTGCACGTTGCCGATCGGCACCGTGCTCAGGGTTGGAAGTACGGTCGAGCTGGAGATCACCCGAATCGGCAAGGTCTGCCACGAGCGCTGCGAGATCTACTTCCAGGCGGGGGACTGCGTCATGCCGCGCGAGGGGATCTTCGCGATCGTTCGTTCGGGTGGCGATGTCGCCGTGGGCGATACCGTTATACTTTTGGCAAGCAGCGGCGAAGGACGGTAAAATGTCTGGAGAAGCTTTCTTCAGAATCGGCATCCTGACCCTCTCCGACAAGGGCGCCGCCGGCCAGCGGGTCGACACCAGCAGCGAGGCGATTCGCGCGTTGGTCGAGGGGCTCGGCACCGTTGTCGAGTACCGGATCATTCCCGACGAGAGAGCGCTGATTGCCGATTTGCTCAAGCAGTGGTCGGCGCAGGGTCTCGACCTGATCCTGACCACCGGCGGCACCGGCTTCGCCCCGCGTGACGTCACCCCGGAGGCGACCCGCGAGGTGCTCGACAAGGAGGCCCCGGGCATCGTCGAGGCGATGCGCCTCTCCGGCCTGCAGAAGACGCCGCACGCCATGCTGTCGCGGGGGGTCGCCGGGATTCGCGGCCGCACCCTGATCGTCAACCTCCCCGGCAGCGAGCGGGCCGCGCGCGAGAGCCTCGAAGCTGTTTTGCCGGCCCTGCCGCACGCGCTGAAGACCGTTCGGGGAGAGACCGAGGACTGCGGCAGACCCCATTAACTCCTGACCCGTTTCTCCGAGGTGAAACATGGAGTGGCTCGACCCCTTTTCCACCCATTACGACGAACTGGCGATCATCTGGCGCCTGGTGCTGGCCACCACCCTTGGCGGCCTGATCGGCATCGAGCGGGAGATCCACGGCCGGCCGGCCGGCTTCCGCACGCACCTGCTGGTCGCCCTGGGCGCCTGCCTGATGATGATCGTCTCGGAGATCTTCTTTTTCAAATACGAAGCGTTCGACAGCGAATCGGTCATCCGCCTCGACCCGGCCCGGGTCGCGGCGCAGATCGTCACCGGTATCGGCTTCCTCGGCGCCGGCGCGATCATCAAGGAAGGGCACGCCGTCCGCGGTCTGACCACCGCAGCCTGCCTCTGGGTGTCGGCCGGCATCGGCATGGCGGTCGGCGCCGGCTTCTATTTCCCGGCCCTGGTGGTGACGGTGATCTCCCTGTTCAGCCTCATACTCCTCAAGCGGCTCGAGCGGCTCTTCCGCAAGGAGCGCTACCGCTCGTTGCGGGTGCACTGCCGTTACGACGAGAAGTGCCTGCCGATGCTCGAGGCATTCCTCGCCGAGCGGAAGCTCAGGGTGGTCACCTTCGGCTTCGAGAAGGACCGCGAGAGCGGCGAGATCATCTACAGCTTCGTCGTCGCCCAGACCGGGGTCGTGCAGCGCAACGAGCTGGTCAGCGATTTCATGAAGATGCAGCAGGTGCACAGGGTGCGGTTTCATTAACTCCCGAATGCGGTTCTTTTTCGGAGAGTTGCATTTGTGCGCCCATCTCCGAGGGGGGAAAGGGAAGGGTGGTGCGGATGTACAATCGCTTGACATCCCCGACCTGATCGGAACCCGGCGATAAGCGAGATGTGAAATGCTCTCTAAGCTTCTCTAGACAAACCTGAGTTTATCGAGTATCGGACAGCGAAAACTGCCCGGTTTTTTCTTCCGTTTTTGCGGAAGTACGATAGACTGGCAGCATGGCGGAAAGAACGCCGCAAGTCGGCGGACTCGGTTTTCCCGGCCACCCGTTCCGCCGGCCGGTGAGAGCCTGAGCTGCCGCTGTGGCGAGGGGCGGAATCCCGCCCCTCGTTCGTATCTACGGCAGGCCGATCCCGGCGTGCCTTTTTTGTCGCCGGGCCTGTCCACAATTTCTGTGGAAAGGGATGTGGAAAAGTCTGGTCGCGCTATAAGATCTTATGGTCAGATCGGCCTTTGTTGCATCTTGCCTAAAAAAAAAGCATGACCAGGGCGCTCCTGTTTTGGCCGATATTTATCCACATATATGCAGAATGATATGTTTTTCATGCCCCTGATCGTCCGGAAAAACGTTGACCTCGCCGGACGCCTGTGCTATCCAGAAATACCTTTTATTAACAACATGTTATAGCGACCTGTGGGTAACGTGGTTTTCTCTTGCCGCAAAGGAAGGAATGCCGATGCGCATCACGCCAGCCGTTGAATTGTACGACCGCATCCGGAAACTGCAGGCCGGAATGGCCGCCGAGAAACTCGACGCCGTGATGATCCTGCAGAACGCCGACCTCTTCTATTTCGCCGGGTCGATCCAGCAGGGGGTGCTGTTTATTCCCGCTGCCGGCGAGCCCCTCTACATGGTGCGCAAGGACCACTCCCGGGCAAGGATGGAGTGCGGCCTGAAGCATGTCGTTCCGTTTCGCAGCCCGAAAGATATCGCCGGCATCCTCGGCGAACACGGCGTGGCGATGCCGGAGTGCGTCGGCATGGAGCTGGACGTGCTGCCGGTGGCGACCTTCAGGAGGTTCGAGAAGGCGCTCGGCGACTGCCGGACGGCCGACGCTTCGCACCTGATCCGCACGGTCCGGGCGGTCAAGTCCGCGTACGAAATCGCTATCCTCAAGGACGCTGCGCTGCTTCTCGGGCGGGCCCACAAGCGGGCGAAAGAGGTGATCCGCGAAGGGGCGACCGATTTCGAAGTGGCTGCAGAGCTGGAATACGAAATGCGCCGGGCCGGGCACCAGGGGATGGTGCGCATGCGGGGGTTCAACAGCGAGCTCTTCTACGGCCATGTCTTCTCCGGGCCGGACAGCGCCGTGCCGACCTACTCGGATACCCCGCTGGGGGGGGTGGGGGTCAGCCCCTCTTTCCCGCAGGGGGCGAGCTACAAGACGATCCGTTCTGGCGAGCCGGTGACCGTCGATCTCGGAGGGGTGTTCGACGGCTATATCGTCGACCAGACGCGCATGTTCTGCGTCGGCGGCCTGCCCGACAACCTGCTCAGGGCCTACGAGGACATGCAGGCGATCCAGGCACATGCCAGAACGATCGCTGTCCCGGGGGCAACCTGGGGAGGCGTTTACGACGAATGCCTCGAGATGGCGACCGGCATGGGGTACGCCGACCACTTCATGGGGGCGAAGGGGGCGCAGGTGTCGTTCATCGGCCACGGGGTCGGCGTCGAACTTGACGAGTACCCCTTCATCGCCCGCGGCTTCAACGATTTCGAGCTGCAGGAGAACATGGTGTTCGCCTTCGAGCCGAAGGTGGTCTACCCCGGCCAGGGAGCGGTCGGCATCGAGAACACCTTCTGGGTGTCAGGCGACGGATTGAAGTACATCACCATCGCCGATGAGGAGCTGGTTGTGCTGTAGCGATCCGCTTCGCCGGCCGAAAAACCCGCCATGGCCGGCGGGTTTTTTTATTCTGAACGCATTTCTAATCAAAATGTAAGAAAAATGTAAGAAATCGTCATTATAATAGAGCTCAAATGACAGGTTCGGAGGGGGAGATGTTGTTCGCATACTTGATCGTCGGAGCGCTGTTCCTGGCCGCTTTTGTTCTGACCTACATCCTGATCCGGGAACTGTGAGGAGCAGTTGATGAATCGCGAAAAATGCCGGTGCGAGTACATTGTCGATTGCGCGTTCTACAGGAAGTTCGGCTCCCGGCAGAGCAACGTCTGGCAGGCGATCTTCAGACTTTACTGCGACGGCCATTCAAAGAACCTGTGCGAGGTCTATGCCCGTCGGCAGCAGACCGGGCGCTTTACGCCGCCGGACATCATGCCGACCGGACGACCGGTGTCATTCGTATACAAACAGCTTCCGTAGCGTGGGGTGCGTACAGCAACAGCGGAGGGGGGAGGCTGTGAGCCGTCAAGGACGGTTCACGGTCATCAAGACCGGGCCACGGCCCGGTCTTTTTTTATGCGAGATCGAAAACCACCAGGGCGATCAGCGGAACCGGGAGGCTCCCCTGGATCTCCCACCCCTCCTGGGCCGACTTGCCGAAAGGGACGCAGGCGTTGTTCTTGACCTCCCACCCCTTGTCGTTCGATTTTCCGTACGGCTTGATGACGACGCCGCTGCAGTCGTAGCCGGAAAAGTTGGACCGGCCGTGTGGCTTGAGAACCTTGCCGTTCCATTCGAAGCCCTTGTTCATCGACTGTCCGGCCGGCTTCAGCAGGATCCCGTTGAATTCCCAGCCGCTGGATGACGATTTGCCGTACGGCTTGAGGATCCTGCCGTTCCACTCGTAGCCGTCGCTGAAGAGCGAGCGGCCGTGTCTTTTTATCATTGCGTAAGCCATCGAACTCTGCCGAATTTCCTAGGATCTGTGACCGTTCCATATTACCCGCGATGGCCGCCGAATGCAAAGCCTAAGAGCCTGTTTCGTGCGACCTGCGGAGCTGCAGCTGCAAATCCGCAAGCCGGTCGGAAATGATGACCGGGTAACGCTGTTCGCACACCGGCGATCTGAATGGCTCTCCCAGCAGGGAGAGTTGCCCGGCGCAGCGGTCCGCCATCGCCGGCAGCTCCTCGCGGGGGTGAAGCTGCCGGCCGTTCCGCATGACGGACCGCCGGACGTTCACCACCCGGCAATCGCCGGGGAAACCGTGGCGGGCGGCCAGCATGTCGGCGTCCGGGACCGGTTCGTCGGCGAGAGTGAGCAGGTCCGCCAGAAAACCCCTCTGCTGCGAGACGATCCGCCAGAGATTCTTGCGGTCCGGCAGGGTACTCTTGTCGGGATCGCCGGTTGTTTTCAGGCGGGGGCGATCGCCGAGACGGACAAGCTTGTAGACCCCGCCGAGTGCGCCCCCACCCTCTCCGGCGCAGGTCGCCAGCCGGGTGCCGACGCCGTAGGTGTCGACCCGGCCCCCGGCAGCGCGGATGGCGGCAATCCGCTCCTCGTCCAGTTCGTTCGAGGCGACGATCCTGACCCGGGGGAAGCCGGCATCGTCGAACATCCGGCGCGCTGCGATGCTCAGGCCGGCGATATCTCCGGAGTCGAGGCGGATGCCGCGCAGCTCGTGCCCTTTCTCACGCAGCTCCCGGGCGACGATGAGGGCGTTCGGCAGTCCGCTGGCGAGGGTGTCGTAGGTGTCGACCAGCAGCACGCAGTTGTCGGGGAAAACATCGGCGTAGGCGCGGAAGGCGTCAAGCTCGTCGTCGAAGGACATCACCCAGCTGTGGGCGTGGGTCCCCCTGACCGGCAGGCCGTGGACCATGCCGGCGAGCACGTTGCTGGTGCTGCGCACACCGCCGACGCTCGCCGCACGGGTCAGGCCGAGTCCGCCGTCCGGTCCCTGGGCGCGCCGCAGACCGAACTCGATCACCTCGGCTTCTCCGGCCGCCTGCCTGATGCGGGCCGCCTTGGTCGCCGCCAGGGTCTGGAAATTGACAATGTTGAGCAGCGCGGTTTCGACGAATTGCGCCTCGGCGAGCCTCCCTTCGACAGTCAGCATCGGCGCGTCGGGGAAGACCAGGGTCCCTTCTGCCGGAGCGGTGACCGTCCCGGAAAACCGGAACGCTTCGAGGTAGTCGAGAAATTCGCCGGAGAAGAGCTTGAGCCGCGCGAGGTATGAGAGTTCCTCCTTGCCGAAGCGGAGATTCTCCAGGTAATCGAGGGCCGGCTGCAGTCCGGCAAAAACGGCGTAGGCGCCCCGAAAGGGGGGCTGGCGGAAGAAGAGGTCGAACGTTGCGTCCTGTTCGTGCATCCCGTGGCGGAAATAGCCGGCCAGCATGGTCAGCTCGTAAAGATCGGTATGGAGCGCCGAAAGTGTCATCGCTGTCTGCTCCTCCATGGCTTCAGTATAGCAGGGAGGGGGCGTTCATAGCGCCGCGTCGATCTGTTGCAGACCCTCGAGGGCTCCGTATTCGAGCGAAAGATGCGGGTCGTCGATGAACGGCTCGCGGGGGTTGATGCGGATGACGGTGGCGTCGAAGCGGAAGCCGAGCTGTTCGCTCATGTGACGGATGGTCGGGATCGCAGTGCCGGCGCCCATCTCGACCACGACCATCGGGACATCCCGGTGCTGCCCGAGGAACATGTCGAAGCGCATTTCCTGTCCGTGGGTGCGGCTGGAAAGCCAGGAGAAATCGCCGAACATCAGGATGTTCGGCCGGGCGGTGCCGCTGCAGTGCGGGCAGGTCGGCACGTGGCCGGCGCGCATGGTCGTGAAATCGACCGGAATCTCCTCGTCGTTATCCCAGATGGCGCCGCTGCAGGGGGAGAGACACTGCAGGTGGTGGATCGAGCCGTGTACCTCGAGGATCTGGTCTTCGCGGAAGCCGGCTCTCTGGAACTGGCCGTCGACGTTGGAGGTGACGACGAAGGTGTCGAGTCCGTAGCGCTCGGCCCAGTTTTGCAGGATGTGGAAACCGTCGTGCGGAACGGTCCGGCGGTAGAGGTTGGTCCGGTGGCCGTAAAAGCCCCAGCCGAATTCCGGATCGCGGGAGAAATGGACCGGATTGGCGGCGCCGATGAAGCTGATGCCGAGCCGCTCGTACATCGGGTAGGCGTTCCAGAACCCCTTGTCGCCGCGGAAATCTGGCAGGCCGGAGTCGACCCCCATGCCGGCCCCGGCGGTGATGACCATCGATTTTGCTGAACGGATCGTCTCCGCGGCCCTGAACAACGTCTCATCCATGCTGCCCCTCCGGTGGTTTATTCGATCGCGACGCTGACCTTGCGGACGGTCAGGAGGGTCTCGAGATCGGCCGGATCGATGCCGACCAGGTAGCCCCGCTTTCCGCCGTTGATCCAGATACGCTCAAGGGAAAATATCGATGCCTCGGCGAAGGTTGTGAGCGGGGTGCGGGTGCCGAACGGGGAGGTGCCGCCGACCTGGTAGCCGGTATGCTTCTGTGCCGTGGCCGGTTCGCACGGGCGTACGGTCTTGCTGCCGATCTCCCTCGCCAGGTTCTTTGTCGACACCTCCCGGTCGCCGTGCATCAGCACCAGCAGGGGAGCCCGGCTTTCATCCTCCATGACCAGGGTCTTGATGACGGCGTGCTCGTCGACGCCGAGCTCGCGGGCCGAAACGGCGGTGCCCCCCTTGTCCTCGTAGGCGTAGAGATGGTCGGAATAGTCGACCCGGTTTTGTCGCAGCAGGCGGGTGGCCGGCGTGACCGGCGCTTTGTTTTTCGCCATGTCAGCGCACCATGTGCAGGGTCCAGCTGACGAGCAGGAACCCCAGGCTGAGGAGGGTTGCGGCGGCGGCAATGGCTGCGGTGAGGTTGAACACACTTCTGAGCTTGTGCCGGCCGCGCACGCCGATCGGGAGCAGCATGCCGAGGACGGCCCCGCAGATGGCACCGCCGAGATGGGCGGCGTTGTCGGCGCCGACCATGATGCCGAAAATAAAAGCGAAGATCGCCCACTTGAACATGAAATTGCGCAGATCGTGTGCCGCCGGCCCGACCCGGTGAAAGTAGGCGACGGCAAAGCCGATCAGGCCGAAGAGCGATCCGGAGGCGCCGACGACGACGACCTGCGGATGCCAGGCGTAGCCGGCGGCCGTGGCTCCCAGGGCGGCGACGGTGTAGAGGACAAGGAACCGGGCCGTGCCGATTTCCCGCTCGATCAGCGGGCCGACCTGGTAGAGCACCATCATGTTGAACGCGAGATGGATCGCTCCGCCGTGCGTGTAGGCGTAGGTGATGCAGCGCCACCACTGGTTGAACTGCAGGGTGTAGGGCCAGAACTGTCCGCCGGAATCAACCAGCAGCTGGATGTCGGGCGAGAGCAGGGTGGACAGCCCCCTGCCGGTGAGCAGGCCGGCCAGGACCATCAGAACGAAGAGGGCGACGTTCAGGTAGATCAGTCCGCGGCTCAGGGAGAGGCCGGCAGAGGCAGCGTCGCCGCCCCAGAAGGCTTTCCAGGTGCGCTCCCATCTCATGATCCGCCATTGCCAGCGGCTGCCGTTCATGCCGAGTCGGTCGAAGAAGTCTTTCCAGTCCATTTCGAAGTCCCTTCCGGATTTTCATTACTATCGCAGAAAACATCCCGGTCGGCAAGTTGCGTCCTGCCGGCTTGCAATTCCGGCCGGCATCGGGCAGAATTTGAACGATTCTTAAGATTTCCTGTTGCGGGAGGACTGCCTTGAAACGATTGATTTTCGGCACCAAGGGGTACCAGTGGTTCGAGAAACTGGTCATCGCCGCCCTGACGCTGCTGGTCGCGCTGTCGGTCCTGCTGACCCTGGCGCAGTCGGGCGTTGCCCTTTACAAGGTGGTCGTCTCCGATACCCACCTGCTGAACCATGACGCGTTCATCAAGGTCTTCGGCACCTTCATGACCGTGCTGATCGCCCTCGAGTTCAACCATACCGTGCTGGCGGACATCACCGTCAAGGCGCCGCTGGTCAAGGTGCGGGCGGTCATTCTGGTCGCCCTGCTGGCGCTGTCGCGGAAGGTCGTCCTGGTCGATTTCAAGGAGGTCGAGTATACCTCGATGATCGGTCTGGCGGTGCTCATCGTTGCGGTTGCCGGAGCGTATTACGTTCTGCGGCGGGAGGACGAAATCTCCCGGGAGGGGGGCGATTGAATCGCCTGGCGCCGGGGGGGGGAGGCGCAGGGCACCAGAAATCAGGCAGGGACACTCTCCCATCGGAAAGTGTCCCTGTTTTTTCTTCATATCCCGATTCTTCTTTAAAGAATATCCTTCAACCACCCGAACGCCACGAAGGTGCCGATGGCCGAGCCGAGTGACGAGAGGAAGAAGACCAGCAGGACCCGGGTGGTGCGGTTGCGCCACCAGCCCCGCGCCGTCGCCAGATCGTCGCCGACGGTCTCGAGGTCGCCGACGGTCGGCGATGCCACCAGCGCCTGCACCAGCGCGGTGACCATGCCGGCGCCGATGGTCGGGTTCAGCGACGTGATCGGCGCGGCGACAAAGGCGGTGACGACGGTCAGCGGGTGGCCGAGGGCCAGGACTGTGCCGGCGGCCGAGAGGATGCCGTTGGCGAGGATCCAGGCGACCGCCGCTTCGGTGAAGCGGTCGCGGTCGCCGAGAAAGAAGCCGGCGACGAACAGGGCGATGACGACCCCCGGGATCAGCCATGGGACGATCTTCGACGCCGTCGGCCTGGCCGGGATGATCGAGATCTCGGCGATCTCGCCGTCCGAAATGGTTTGCCCGAGCTTATTGATGATCCCCGGCAGATGGGCGGCGCCGACGACCGCGACGATCTTTTCCCCCCTGGCCTTGCCGATGAAATGCGCCATGTAGGTGTCCCGTTCGTCGACGAGGATGTTCTTCACCGACGGGAGCATCTCCCCCATCTCCTCGAGCATGGCCGACAGGGTGGCGGTCTGACGCAAACGGGC
>JBFHOZ010000002.1:0-33176 GCA_041592975.1 Desulfuromonadales bacterium | reverse complement strand
TCGCCGACCGCCAGCGTGCCGGCTTCGATGGCATCGACGACCAGCCGCAGCGTCGTCGCAGGGTCCAGCCACCCCTTCTCCTGCAGGTGCTGTTCCCAGGCTTGATGCCAGCGCCAGTAGGCCCGTTGGTCTTCCGACGAAACGGACGGATCGAAAGTCGCCCCGTAATCGCACAGCAGCCGGTATGCCTGCCGCGCCTTCTTCACGGTCGGCTGCACGAGCAGCAGATCGTGCTGCTGCATCTGAAGATCGTCCCTGACAATCTCTTCCCAGACGCAGGACGCCTGCTGCTGACTCAACAGGCGCGCATCGCCGCCGTAAAGCTTCGCCGCCGCGTCGGCGTGCCAGGCTTCGAGCGTCTGCACCGGCGGTCGACGCCAGGCAGTCAGCCCGGCGTCGATCATGGCCTGATCATAATCGGCAACGATCTGGCGGGCGAGACGATTGGTCGCGGTCAGGGCGAGCGTTCCGGTACGCAACGTCTCGATGAGGCGGTTACGGCTTATCATCACGTCTGGAGGATGGCAGGGGCCACAGACAGAATAAAGCACAGCCGCTCGCCGCACCGGCGGCATTGGCCAGCACATCGAGCCATTCGGCCGTACGGCCGGGAATGAAAAGCCCCTGGGCAAGCTCAAGCAATGCGCCAAGAACCAGGCAGTACGTCAATGTCATCAGGAGTTTTTTTCCCCTGCCTGAGGAATAGATCTGCAGCACTCTGCAGGTGAGCCAGGCCAGCAGCAGATAAGAGCAGAAATGAAGCACCTTGTCCTGTCCCCTGAAAAGCAGCGGAGCGTCCATGTCCGGCAGAAGCGAAAGCGACACCAGGCCGACAGACCAGCAAACGGCGGCAATAATCCTCAGATATAGGCATTTGCGACAATGCATTGCCGCGTGGTCTGGATTCATCCGTGTTGAGCTCCGGCCGGACAGAAACAGGGGCCGTATCCGTGCGACGGCCCGTTGACTTACCTGATCGTCAGGTCAAAGTGAAACTGGCGTTTTTTTTCGTCCTCAAGCTTGCTGCCGATACGCAGGAGGTACTTGCCGCGGGATAACGGTTCGAGATCGGCAACGAAATAGCCCTCCCGGAACAGCATTTTCCTCGCCGGCGGCGCTACCGCCTCTTCGTTTTCAATCTTGTAGGCGACAAGTCCCTTTTCGACCGGCAGGTAGTTTTCGACCGACAGGAAACGGAGAAAAAGCACCGCGTTCGGACGATTCCCGTCCGGCGACGACCCGGTTGCGGAGGCTGGCGGACGATAAAACCACGCCTGCGCCAGGATGCCGTTCTGCTCCTGCTCGCCGAGGGGAACGGCAGCCGGCGGCAGGATGTCGGCCTGGACAGCGGTCTCTCCCGGGCTGACGGGCGCATTCCGCCCGTCCTGAGCCCGAGAATCGATCGGCAGTGAGATGAACAGAAGCATCAGGACAAACGAGAACAGTGGAGACTTGAGGCGCATGCGAAAACCTCCCGGAACGTTCAAACGGAGACAGGCAGCCGGCTCTACGGCTCTACCTTCTCAAGAAAAAGAGTGAATTCAGCCCCGCCCTTGGAAACGACAACCCTGTCCGGGTAAATCACCCTGACATCGTACCCCTCGACCAGAGTCCCCACCATGACCGGCAGATCATTGATGATCGCCAGGCGACTGCCGGGATCCTGCTGGTAGACGATACCGCTCAGGCGCGGCAGGGGGGAGGCGGGCGGCGGCGATGAAACGGATCGGTCCTTCGGCACCGGAGAGGGCTCTGCCAGTTCTGCCGGAGACCGGTCGGTCGGCTCCCGGTGCTCCCCTGATCGATCCAGAGCGATAAAATAACCGGCTGCCCCGATCGCCAGCGCGAAAAGGACGGTGGCGAGAATTGCCGGGACCGACGAACGCCGTTGCACCCGCGACGAGCGCAGGATCTCGCTGGCAACCGCGGTCGATAACTCGTCGCGTTGCGATTTTTCGCTTTCAAGCTTTTTCAGGGCCTTCAGGATCGAGCTCATTCTCCCTACCCTCTCAATCGTGGCGGATTGAAATAGCCGCTCTGCTGATAGAGCAGCAGCAATGTCAGGGGGCCGACCCGTCCGTCCCGCGCAATCCCCCGTGAGGCCTGAAAGCGTGTCACCGCCCGGATCGTCCGGTCGTCGTAAACGCCGCTGATGACGAGGCTGCCCTCACCGGCGCCTTGCAGCAGCGACTGGATTTCGCGAATATCGGCCGACGTGGTCCCCGGAGTCGAAACGTAGCCGATGTCGAGATAATTTTTCCAGAGCAGATATGCCCTGCCGCTGTACAGGGCATTCAATTCGCTCCGATGGAGGCTCTGTCGACCGGCAATCTGCGGCGCAACGATGAAGCGATCCCCCTCCCGAACGGTCAGGGCCAGGTAACGTCTGCCCGAAACGCCGGGGAGGATCAGTTCGAGCAGGACCGGCGTGTCGCACACCAAAAGTTCGGCAAGGCTCCCCTGAAACGTCATCCATTGCCAGCCGTCTCTTTCCAGCAGGGAGGCAAAATCGCGGCTGGTGAAGTTCCCGCCGGCGAGACCGCCGGCAAAATCCGCATGCCAGCGGGCGGAGACGGCTGTTGCTGCCCGGGAAAAGCTATCGCTTTCGCCGAGGGCGGCCAGGGCGGCACGCAACGGCTCGAGTTGTTCGAAATCGGCCGTCTGGCCGACTTCCGGTACCGCCGCGGAATCGGCCGCCGCCCGCTCCGGTGCGGTACCGCCGGACGGCAGCGAATTGACGTAAAAGAACAGACCGGTTGTCAGTACGACAGCTGCCGTGAGCAGCCAGCCCGTCGCGGCGGGGCGCCGCAGGGGGTTCCAGGGCGGCTTGCTCCCGGCCTGCCGCAGCTCGGCGATCGCCGTTCTGACATCGGCCCGGTCGGCCGGCGCCCGGTCTTCACTGAATGCGGCCAGCAGCGCGCGGTCGGCGAGGATATTGATCAGTCGCGGCAAGCCGCCGGAGTGCCGGCAGATCATCTTCAGCGCGCTGTCGGTGAGGATCGTACGATCATCGCAACCGGCAACCTTGAGCCGGTGCAGGACGTAGGCGCGGGAGTCCGCTTCATCCATCGGCCGGAGATGGTAGCGGACGGAAATGCGCTGATTGAGCTGACGCAGATTGGAACGTCCGAGAACCTCGGCGAGTTCCGGCTGGCCGACCAAAATGATCTGGATCAGCTTGTCGGTTTCGGTTTCGAGGTTGGAAAGGAGACGGATCTGCTCGAGAACCGGCGCCGCCAGGTTCTGCGCCTCGTCGATCACCAGCACCACGGTACGGCCGGCGGCGTTCTCCTGCAACAGGTAGCGGTTGATCAGCGGCAGGACCCGGCCACCCCGGGCCTCGCCGGTGTCGATATCCAGTTCGCGGCAGATCTCGAGAAGAAGTTCGTCCGCCGAAAGGCTCGGGTTGAAAATGAACGCCAGCCGGAACGCGTCGTCCTTCAGCTGTTCGAAGAGGGTCCGGAGAACGGTGGTTTTGCCGGCACCGACTTCCCCGGTAATCTCGATGAAACCGCAGCGGCTCTGAAGTCCGTAGAGAAGATGAGCAAAAACCTCCTTGTGGTTCTTGCTCAGGAAAATAAACTGCGGATTCGGGGTGATGTTGAACGGCTTCTCTTTCAGGCCGAAATGCTCTAGATACATAATCGAGCATTATTTCCAAACTAACGCCCAATGGCAAGGACTGTTTTGGAGGAAACCCCGGAGGGGTAAAGATTCCTGCCGGATAAATTCCGGCGATCGCGCCCTTTTCCGCCGATTCCCCCGCGACGATGGCATCTGGAACATCTATTGACGGCCAATGAAAAAGCCTGCTTGAAGCAGGCTTTAAAAATGGCGGCCCCGTCGGGATTCGAACCCAAGACCTACCGCTTAGGAGGCGGTTGCTCTATCCTGCTGAGCTACGGGGCCTAAACCGTGAGATTTCGATCAGTCGAAATGGATCAGGGAGTGGACCTTGTTCTTCGGCAGCCGGGCGCGGCCGTTGAGGAATGTCAGCTCGGTCATGAAGCAGCACTCGACGATTTCCGCGCCGAGCCCCTCGACAAGCTCGACGACGGCGGCGACGGTTCCGCCGGTTGCCAGCAGGTCGTCGGCAATGAGGACCCTGTCGCCGGGGCTGAAGGCATCCTCGTGGATCTCCAGGGTGTCGGTGCCGTATTCGAGATCGTAGGAGACGGCGCGGGTCTTTGCCGGGAGCTTGCCCGGCTTGCGGACCAGCGTCACCCCGGCGCCGAGCTTGTAGGCCAGAGCCGAACCGAGAATGAACCCCCGGGCCTCGACACCGACAATCTGGTCGATTTTCATGCCGACATACCGGTGCGCGATCAGGTCGATCATCCGGTGGAAGTTCCTGCCGTCACGCAGCAGCGTCGTAATGTCCTTGAAGACGATCCCCTCCTTGGGAAAATCGGGGATGTCGCGAATGATGCTTTTCAATTCTTCCATTGCGTCGTTCTCCGGCCTCTCACTCCATCCGCTCCATTTCCGTCTGCCGATCCTCGAGCATCTTGCGCAGCTTCTCGATGCTTTTGGCTTCGATCTGCCGGATCCTCTCGCGGGTGACGCCGAACTTCTGGCCGATGGTGTCAAGGGTTTGCGGTTCGCGGTCGTTGAGTCCGAAGCGGAGCGCGAGAATCTCCTTTTCGTTCTCGGCCAGCGTGTCGAGCCATTCGGAGACGTGCGCGAACTTGTTCAGCTCCTCGATGAGATTCTCGGGGTCGACGGCGGACGCGTCCTCGATGGTGTCGATCAGGGTGTAGTCGTTGTTCTCGCCCATCGGGTGCTCGATCGAGTAGGTCTTCTTGACCAGCACCATCAGGCGCCTGATGTAAGCCGGCTCGACCTCCATGATTTCGGCAATCTCCTCCGGCTCCGGCTCCCGGTTGTGCTCGTGGACCAGCTCGCGGGCGATCTTGAGATACTTGTTGATGTCGTCGGAGACATGCACCGGCAGCCGGATCGTGCGGCTCTGGTTGACCAGGGCCCGCTCGATCGACTGGCGGATCCACCAGGTGGCGTAGGTGGAGAAGCGGCACTCCTTGCTGATCTGGAAGCGCTCGACCGCCTTGATGAGCCCCATGTTCCCCTCCTCGATCAGGTCGAGAAACGGCAGGCCGCGGTTCATGTAGCGCTTGGCGATCTTGACGACAAGCCGCAGGTTGGATTCGATCATCCTGGCCCGCGCCCCTTCGTCCCCCTTGCCGATCAGGATGGCCAGTTCCCTCTCCTCCTCGGCGGTCAGCAGGGTGCTTTTCTGGATCTCCTTGAGGTAGAGCTTGATGGCGTCGCCGTAGTGGCTGTCCGTCCCCTCTTCCTCCCTCGTCGCGGCCTGGCTGTCGTCGTTTTCGGCCATCAGTTCGTCGTTTTCGGAAGTGCTCATGGCACCATTCCTTCCGGTTCGTCGTGCGCTTAAAAAGTCAGGGTAGATAAGTTAACGGATTTACCGGTTTTTTTCCATAGCGAATTTCAAAATAAATGCGATTGCCGCCTCCGGACGGCGGTCTGCCGGAAAGGGCCAGCTTTTCTCCCTTGCTGACGAAGGCGCCGGCATTGACCAGGTTTTTCTGGTTGTAGCCGTAGACGGTGAAGAAAGAATCGTCGTGACGGACAATCACGAGGTTGCCGTAGCCGGCGATCCCCGAGCCGCTGTAAATCACCTTCCCGGCCGCGGCCGAGGCGACCGGGGTGCCGCTGTCGACGGCAATCTCCAGCCCCTTGCTCGAATCGACCCCGAACTTCTTGACGATCGTCCCCTTGACCGGCCAGATGAAGCGCCCGGTTCCCGAAGGGGGCGGAGACGACGATGCCGGTTTCGGCTCCGTCGCCACCGGAGCGGGCCTGCTCACCGTGGGTTTCTTCTCCGCGGTGATCGGTGCCCGTGCGGCTATTGGCGGCGGTGGAGGCGGCGGATCAGGTGCGGTCTTGACCGTTATCGGCACCGGACGCGCCTGGGTCGCGCCGGGGATGTAAATCTGCTCGCCGATCTGCAGCTCGGTCGGGTCGGCGATGCCATTGATCCGGGCAAGGTAAATTTCGTCCACTTCGTAGACCCGGCTGATGGTGTAGAGCGTCTGCCCTTTCTTGACGGTATGATAGATGCCGGCCTGCCGGGATGCACCACAGGCGGACAGTACGGTCAGGAGCAGAGCGGTTGTGAGCAGGCGGAGTGTCATTGACGGCATATCCCGATGGTTTCGCCATACTCTAACGAAAACTGGCAACGACAGTCAATATGCGCCGTGCGGCGGATCATCTGATCAGGCCGATCACGGCAAATCCGCCGATGAGCAGGAGCATAAAGGCGATGGCCAGCCAGTTGAAATAACGCTCGATAAAAGACCGCACCGGCAGCCCGTAACGTTTCAGAAGCCCGGCGACGATGAAAAAGCGGGCGCTGCGACTGATGACGGAGGCGACAACGAAAACCGGAAAGTTGACGCCGAACACTCCGGCACCGATGGTGATCACCTTGTAGGGGATCGGGGTAAAGCCGGCGGCGAAAACGACCAGAAAATCATACTGATCGAAATACCCCTGCACCCTGGCGAAGACATCCGGCGAAAAACCGGGGATATAGTCGAAAAAGTATCCCGAAAGCGACTGCCAGAGAAAAAGGCCGACAAGATAACCCGCCACGCCGCCGAGAACGGAGCCGAGCGACGAGAGAAAGGCGTACCAGAGCGCTTGTGCCGGCAGGGATAGCGACAGGGCGATCAGGAGGACATCGGGCGGTATCGGGAAGAACGACGCCTCGCAGAAAGCGAGGAGAAACAGCGCCAGCGGCCCGTAAGGGGTCTCGGCCCAGCCCAGCACCCAATCGTAAAGACGGCGCAGCAGGATCATTGCGCGTTCCCTTCCGACCAGCCGTGCTTGCCGATCAGGGGGACAAATCGGCAGTCGAGCAGTGATTCTTCCGAAAAGCGCTCTGCATCGACCCGCACGATCCGCTTGAGAACCTGGGCACCCTGGGTGCCGACCGGGATGACCAGCCGCCCGTTTTCGGCGAGCTGCGCTTTCAATGCCTCCGGGACCTCGGGCGCCCCGGCGGTGGTGATGATGGCGTCGAACGGGGCCTGGTCCAGCCAGCCGCAGGTGCCGTCATCGACCTTGATGTGCACGTTGTAGCAACCGGCCCGGTCGAGCGCCTTGCGGGCCGTGCGCGCCAGGTCGGAGATCCGCTCGACGGTGTAGACGTGGCGAACTATTTTCGCCAGCACGGCAGCCTGGTATCCGGACCCGGTGCCGATTTCCAGGACGCGCTCGCTGCCGTCGAGCTGCAGGGCCTCGGTCATGTAGGCGACGATGTACGGCTGCGAGATGGTCTGCTTGTGGCCGATCGGCAGCGGGTAGTCGCTGTAGGCCTGGTCCTCGAGTCCCGGAGTGACGAAAAGGTGCCGCGGCACCGCCTCCATGGCGGAGACGACCTGCGGGTCGGTGATCCCGCGGCCGACAATCTGCTGGGCAACCATTCGGCGCCTGGCGATAGCATAATCGTTCATCATCGGCCGGCATCTTCCTTCAGGAAGTTGCCGTCGATATCCCAGGCGGACAGCGTGTCGAATGAGCGGTAATTGGTCAGATCGAGGTGCAGCGGAGTCACCGAGATGCAGCCGCCGGAAACGGCGTGAAAATCGGTCCCCTCGACGTTGTGGAAGCCGAGCTCGCCGCCGCCGATCCAGTAATACTTCTTGCCGCGCGGGTCGATCTTCTCCTCGACCGTTTCGGTGTAGTTGCGCTTCCCCTGGCGGGTCAGCTGAACCCCCCTGATCTCCCCGGCCGGGACATTGACATTGAGGAAGGTGTCGTTCGGCAGGCCGTGCTTGCTGATGAGCCGTGTCAGATAGGCAGCGAAACCGGCGGCTTCCCTGAAATCCTCGGCGGCGAACCTCCTTGAATCGAGGGAGATGGCAAACGCGGGGACGTCCATCAGGGTCGCCTCCATGGCCGCCGCAACCGTCCCCGAGTAGGTGATGTCGTCGCCGAGGTTGCCGCCACGGTTAATGCCGGAGACGACGATGTCGGGTCTGGCGTCGAGCAGGCCGTGGATGCCGAGATTGACGCAATCGGTCGGGGTTCCGGAAATCGAGAAAAAATCGCGCCGGATCTCCTCGGCGCGCAGCGGCGCATGCAGGGTCAGGGAGTGCCCGATGGCGCTCCGCTCCCGGTCGGGCGCCACGACCACGACACGACCGACGTCGGCAAGCGCTTCGGCGAGTACGGTCAATCCCGGCGACAGGACACCGTCATCATTCGTTACCAGGATCAACAAGACGATTTTCTCACTTGACCTTCTTGGCAGGGTCTCTCTTCAGGGAATCCCTCAGGCGGACAATGTCGTCGCGGATCTCGTCGAGCAGCTGGCTGTCGGAACCGGACATCAGCGGCAGGGCCATCTGGTTGTCCGGATCGCCCCCGGACAGATCTTCCGGAGGCGCGGCGAGGCTTCCACCGCCGCGCGAAATCTCCCGGAGCTTCTTCCTGGCACCGGCGATCGTGTACCCCTGTTCGTGAAGAAGCTCCTTGAGCTGCAGGACAAGCTCGATGTCCTTGCGCTTGTAGAGTCTCTGGTTCTTCTTGCTTTTGGCCGGACGAAAAGAGCCGAACTCTGATTCCCAGTAGCGCAGCACGTGAGGCTTCACACCGGCGAGTTCGGCCACTTCACCTATTTTGAAATAGAGTTTGTCGGGGATGTCTACAGCCATCGCATGCCAGGGGCTGGTCGATGGTTATTGGCCATTGTTGATGGCGTTCTTGAGAACCTGGCTCGGTTTGAAGGTCAGGATTTTACGGGCTGAGATCTCAATCTCTTCGCCGGTCTGCGGATTGCGGCCGCGACGGGTCGCCTTCTCCTTGACGACGAAGTTGCCGAAACCGGCGATCTTGATCTTTTCGCCATCTTCAAGAGTCGACTTGATCAGGTCAAAAACGGTCTCGACGATGTCCGCTGATTCCTTCTTGGAGAAACCGGTTTTGAGATAAACATTTTCAATCAGATCGGCTTTGGTCATAGCCCACCTCCTGAAGTCGCAAAGACCATTGAATTTACACGGTTTTATACCACAGGAAATGATAACCTTCAACCGTTTTTTTCTTTTTACTACATTATCTTAGCTGCGCATCGAGCTGTTTCTCCATCTCCCTGACGATGCGCGCGTGAGCCTTGTTGATTTCATCGTCAGTCAGGGTCCGCTCGCTCGAGCGGTACTGAACCCGGATAGCGACGCTCTTCTTCCCTTCCGGCACCCCTTTTCCGCGGTAGACGTCGAAGAGGGTCACGCTTTCGACCATCTTCGCCTGCGCCCGCGCGATCGTCGCGAGAATCTCGGCGGCGGCGACCCTGTCATCGAGCAGAAAGGCGCTGTCACGGTAGACGTCGGGGAATCGGGATATCGGCCGGAAGGCGATTCCGCCGCCGGCCGCGGCAATCATCATTTCGACATCGAGGTCGAAAACGAAGACCGGTCCGTCGATATCGAAATTCTCGAGGACGACGGGATGCACCTCTCCCAGAACGCCGAGCCGCGTGTCGCCGGCAAAAATCGCGCAGGATTTCCCGGGGTGGAGATAGGGTTCGCCGGAGGCGTTCACCCACCTGATATCGCCGATACGGAGCGATTCGAGCAGCGACTCGACGACCCCCTTGAGGTCGTAGAAGTCGCACGGTTCCCCGCCCTGGCTCCAGCCGAACGGCTCGCGGCGACCGCACATGGCTCCGGAGAGGAAGGTCGGCTCATAGGGGAGCTCTTCCTGCGGCATCGGCCGGTAAACCGGACGCAGTTCGAACAGCGACAGATCGAGGCAGCGGTACGAGAGATTGCGCGCGACATTGTCGAGCAGGCTCGGAATCAGGCTGGTCCTCATGACCGACTGCTCCTCGGTCAGGGGGTTCCTGATGGCGACGTTCGTACGCCGGCCGTCGTTCTTGTCGAGACTGATCCGGTCGTAGGCCGCCGTCGATATGAACGCGTAGTTGATGACCTCGGAGAAGCCTTCGGCGACCATCGTGTCGCGCAGCCGCCTGACAACTGCCTGGTGTTTCGGCACCGGGTGATCGACCGTCTCGCCGCCAGGCATGGTCACCGGGATGTTGTCGTAACCGTTCAGCCGGGCGACCTCCTCGATGAGGTCGATTTCCCGTTCCAGGTCGGGTCGGAACGTCGGAATGCCGACCGAGAGCGTGTCGGCCTCCTTGCCGGCAGAGACCTCCAGCCCGATCGAGCCGAGCAGGTCGGTGACCTTCTTCAGGCTGAGTTCGAGACCGAGGATGGCATTGGTTTTCGCCAGGGTGATCGCCACCTGCCGGCCGGCCACCTTCTTCGGGTAGGCGTCGATCGCCCCCTTCGACACCGTCCCCGCGGCGAGTTCAGCGATCAGCGCGGCGGCCCGGTCGAGAGCGACCGGCACCATGTTGATGTCGGCGCCCCGTTCGAAGCGGTGCGACGACTCGGTGTGGATGCCGAGCCGCTTGCCGGTGCGGCGTACTGTCAGCGGGTCGAAATAGGCGCTCTCGAGCAACACGTCGGTCGTCTCGGGCTGGATCTCGGAGTTCTGGCCGCCCATGATGCCGGCCAGGGCGACCGGCCCTTCGGCGTCGCAGATGGCCAGGTCGGAATCGGTGAGCCGGTGCTCCTGGTCGTCGAGGGTCGTGAAATTCATTTCCCCGGGACAGCGGACAACAATCTTCCCGCCGCGCAGAAGATTGAAGTCGAAGGCATGCAGCGGATGACCGAGCTCCATCATCACGTAATTGGTCACGTCGACGACGTTGTTGATCGAGCGGACACCGACCGACTCCAGTCTCTTCACCAGCCACTGCGGTGACGGACCGATCTTGACGCCCCTGATCAGGCGCGCCATGTAGCGCGGACCCTTCTCGGCATCGAGGATCTCGACCGAGGTGTCATTGCCGATCGGTGCGCCGGATTCGACGACGACCGGGTTCGGGATCTGCAGCGGCTTTCCGGCCATGGCTGCGACCTCGCGGGCGACGCCGACAATACTGAGACAGTCGGAGCGGTTCGGCGTCAGTCCCAGTTCGTAGCGGACATCGGCCAGCCCCAGCGCATCGAAGACCGGCTGGCCGACACGCAGCCCCGCGGGCAGGATCATGATCCCTTCGGACTCCTCGGAAAGTCCGAGTTCCTTTTCCGAGCAGAGCATCCCCTCGGAGACCTCGCCCCTGATCTTCGATTTCTTGATCTTGAACTCTCCCGGCAGAACCGTACCGACCTGTGCCAGGGCGACGTAATCGCCGGCTTTGTGGTTGGTCGCCCCGCAGACGATCTGCCGCTCGTCGTCGCCGGCGTCAACCCGGCAGACCGTCAGGCGATCCGCCTCCGGGTGCTTTTCGACGCTGATCAGCCGGGCGACAACAACCGACTCCAGCCCCTCGCCGAGCTTCTCCATGGCATCGACTTCCAGACCGGCCATCGTCAGGCGATGTGAAAGTTCCTCGGGAGAGAAATCGAAATCTACGAATTCCTTGAGCCAATTATAGGTGACAACCATCTTAATGCCTTTTAGAGATATGACCGTGCAAGGTCTTGAATATCAAGCGAACTGGTCGAGAAAGCGCACATCATTTTCAAAAAAGAGACGCAGGTCGTTGACCCCGTACTTGAGCATGGCGATCCGTTCGATCCCCATGCCGAAAGCGAAACCGCTGTACTTGTCGGCGTCGTAATTGACCGACCTGAAGACCTCCGGGTCGATCATGCCGCTGCCGAGGATTTCCAGCCATCCGGACTGCTTGCAGACCCGGCAGCCTCCGCCGCCGCAGATGACGCACTGCATGTCGACTTCGGCGCTCGGCTCGGTGAACGGGAAGAAGGAGGGGCGGAAACGGACCCCGATCCCCTCGCCGAAATAGCGATTGACGAAGGTGGTGAGAATCCCCTTGAGGTCGCCGAAGGTGACGTCGCGATCGACCAGGAACCCCTCGACCTGGTGGAACATCGGGCTGTGGGTCAGGTCCGAATCGCGACGATAGACCGTTCCCGGAGCGATGACCCGCACCGGGGGCTCGTACTTGAGCATGGTCCGGATCTGTACCGGCGACGTGTGGGTCCGCAAGACGATATCGTCATCGATATAGAATGTGTCCTGCATGTCCCTGGCCGGGTGATCCTTGGGAATATTGAGCGCCTCGAAGTTGTAGAAATCCTTCTCGATCTCCGGCCCCTCCTCGACACCGAAACCGAGGGAGGCGAAGATCGCCGATATCTCCTCGGTGGCCAGGGTGATCGGGTGCTTCGACCCCTTGCGCGACCGCCGGCCGGGGAGCGTGACGTCGACCGACTCGCTGCTGAGCCGCTTTTCGACCGCCGCCCCCTTGAGGACGACCTGGCGATCGGCAATCAGCGCTTCGAGCTCCTCCTTGACCCTGTTGGCCAGCGCCCCGATCACCGGCCGCTCCTCGGCGGTCAGCTGACCCATCCCCTTCATGATGGCGGTCAGGTCCCCCTTCTTGCCGAGCAGCCGGACGCGGACATCCTGCAGCGCAGTTTCATCGCCGGAGACGGAAATCGCCTCCCGGCCGCTGGCGAGCAATTGTTCCAGTCGTTGTTTCATTATTTCACCCTGATGCTGCGCAATGAAAAAAAGGACGATGGGAGCAACTCCCATCGTTCCGGTCTGGTTCAAAAAAAAAGATGAGGCCGCTACAGCCTCATCTTTTTTTCGCTCTTACTGAAGCTGCGCTTTGGCCTTGTCGACAATCGCGCTAAAGGCAGCCGGCTCGGACACGGCCAGTTGCGCCAGGACCTTGCGGTCCAGTCCGATCTCGGCCTTTTTCAGGCCGTGGACCAGGCGGCTGTAGGACAGCCCGTTTTCACGCGACGCAGCATTGATGCGGACAATCCAGAGCGCCCGGAAATCCCGCTTGCGGACCTTCCGGTCGCGGAACGAGTATTTCAGAGCACGATCAACCGCCTCGGTAGCACTCCGAAACAGTTTGCCGCGCGCGCCGCGATACCCTTTTGCAAGTTTCAGCACCTTGTTTCTGCGTCGTCTCGCTTTGAAACCTCTTTTGACTCTTGGCATAACGTACTCCTTGTGACCCTGTTAAAAGCGATGGGCTTCCGTAACCGGATTTGCAGGGGGAGACATTGCCCCGCAATTCTCGGTGCCCACCCAGATGCGCCCCGCCCTGTTACATGTAGGGGATGAGGCTGGCGATGTTCCTGGCGTCGGCAGGATCGACCAGGGTCGCCTGGCGCAGATCCCGCTTACGCTTGGTTGTTTTCTTGGTCAGGATGTGGCTGGTGTACGCCTTGTTGCGGCGGATCTTGCCACTTCCGGTCTTACGAAATCGTTTGGCCGCACCGCGGCATGTCTTGATCTTGGGCATAACCCTCTCCTTGCTTCCTGTTATTTCTTGATCGGGGCGAGAACCATGGTCATGAACCGCCCCGCCATTTTCGGCATCATTTCGACCTGCGCCAGGTCCTTGACCTCTTCGACGATCCGTTCGAGCTGACGGCGCCCATAATCGGGATGGGTCACTTCGCGGCCGCGGAACATGATCGTGACCTTGACCTTGTTGCCGGCCTCGAGGAAACGCCTGGCGTTTTTCAGCTTGAAATTGAAATCATGCTCCTCGGTCTTGGGGCGGAGCTTGACTTCCTTGAGTTCGACCTTGGCTGTTTTCTTCTTGGCCTCGGCCGCTTTCTTCTGCGCCTGGTACTTGTACTTGCCGTAATCCATGATCCGGCAGACCGGCGGCGACGCGTTCGGCGAGACCTCGACCAGGTCGAGCCCCTTTTCATCCGCCGCATTCAGGGCATCGGTAATACTCAGAATTCCGAGCTGTTCACCTGCATCATCAATCACCCGGACTTCACGTGCCCGGATATCCTGATTGATCCTCGTCGACTCTTCCCTGGCTATGGTACACCTCCTATTTGAACTGATTGCATTCGTCCCTTACCAAAGCGATGAATTCATCCACCGTCATCGGGTCCAGGTTCTTGCCGGAGCGGTAGCGCGGCGCCACCGTCCCGTCCTCCATCTCCTTGTCGCCGATGACCAGCATGTAAGGGATCTTTTCCATCTGCGCCTCGCGGATCTTGAATCCGAGCTTTTCGTTGCGCAGGTCCTTCTGGACGCGGATACCGGCTTCGCGGAGCCGGCTGAAAACCTGTTCGGCGTACTCTGCCTGATTGTCGGTGACATTGACGACGACGGCCTGAACCGGAGAAATCCAGAGGGGGAAGTTTCCGGCGTAGTGCTCGATCAAAACACCGATGAACCGTTCGATGGAACCGAGAATGACCCGGTGAACCATGACCGGCCGGTGCTTCTCGCCGTCAGCCCCCACGTAGGTGAGGTCAAAACGCTCGGGCAGGGTAAAATCGCACTGGATTGTAGCACATTGCCATTCCCTGTCAAGACAGTCCTTCAGCTTGATATCGATCTTCGGACCGTAGAAAGCACCGTCTCCTTCGTTGACTTCGTAGGGGAGTTTCGTGTCGTCCAGGGCCGAGATGAGAGCCCTGGTTGCACGGTCCCAGTCTTCGTCCGAACCGATCGATTTTTCCGGCCGGGTCGAGATCTCCATCGAACACTCGAAACCGAAGATGCCCATCACGTCCTGAACGAAGTTGATGACCCCCTTGATCTCGCCGTCGAGCTGCTCCGGCATGCAGAGGATGTGGGCGTCGTCCTGGGTAAAACCGCGCACCCGCAGCAGGCCGTGCAATACCCCCGACTTCTCGTGGCGGTGCACCGTGCCGAGCTCGAAGTAGCGCAGCGGCAGGTCGCGGTAGGAGCGCCTCTTCGACTTGTAGATCAGCATGTGCGCCAGGCAGTTCATCGGCTTGACGCCGTAACCCTGCTCGTCGACCTCGGTGAAATACATGTTTTCACGGTAGTTCTCGTAGTGACCCGACGTCTTCCAGAGCTCGGTCTTGAGTATCTGCGGCCCCATGACGATGTCGTAGCCCCGCTTCTGGTGCTCCTGCCGCTCGAAGTTTTCCAGCAGGGTCCGCAGCATGGCCCCCTTGGGGTGCCAGATCACCAGGCCGGCGCCGGCCTCCTCGTTGAACGAAAATAGATCGAGCTCCTTGCCGAGCTTGCGGTGATCGCGCTTGCGCGCCTCCTCCAGCCTGGCCAGGTGCTGCTTGAGCTCCTTCTTGTCGGGGAACGCCGTCGCGTAGATGCGCTGCAGCATGGCGTTCTTCTCGTCGCCGCGCCAGTAGGCGCCGGCCACCGAGGTCAGCTTGAACGCCTTGATATGACCGGTCGAGGGGAGGTGCGGACCGCGGCAGAGGTCGGCAAAGTCCCCCTGCCTGTAGACGGAAACGGTCGGCTCGTCGAGGTCCTCGATCAGTTCGACCTTGTAGTCCTCGCCCAGCGACCGGAAGAACGCGATCGCCTCGTCCTTCGAGAGGACTTCGCGTTCGATCGGCAGGTTCTGCGAGGCGATCTCGGCCATCCGCTTTTCGATCTTGTCGAACTCCTCCGGCGAGAAGGTGTGCTTGTCGCTGAAGAAGTCGTAATAGAAGCCGTTTTCGATCGCCGGGCCGATGGTCACCTGAACGTCGTCGCCGTACAGGTCCTTGACGGCGTGCGCCATCAGGTGCGCGGCGGAATGGCGGTAGATGTCGAGCCCCTCTTCCGACTTGAGGGTCACCAGTTCGATTCGGGCATCACGCTCGAGCGGCGTATCGACATCGACCAGGGTGCCGTCGACCCTGGCGGCGATCGCCGCCTTGGCCAGCCCCTCGCCGATCGACAGGGCGACATCGTGCGGGGTGCTTCCCGCCGCGAGTTCCCTGACCGAACCGTCCGGCAGTTCTATGCGAACCTCACTCATCAACCATGCTCCATGAATGAAAAGAGGCATCGTCGGATGCCTCTTTATCGGAAAAGCTGCTGTGCAGTTTATGGTAGGCACGGGCAGGATTGAACTGCCGACCCCTACCGTGTCAAGGTAGTGCTCTCCCACTGAGCTACGTGCCTACAATCAACAGCGGACGCAATTATTATCAGAACCACCCATGCGAGTCAAGAGTTTTTACGGCAAAAAAACGGTTTTTTTCTTTTCACTTCACGCAGTTGAGATCGTCAGGAACAACAGAAAAGCCCGGCCGAGAGGCCGGGCTTCGTTCCTGCAATGATTCTCTTAGAAATTGTAGTTCAACTGGCCACTGATGATACTGACTGAGGCGTCATATTCGCCATTAATCCAACCACGTGTTACGTCTTCTGATGTGAAAGAGTTGACCTTGTTGATTTTCGGGTCATCGGTCATGATATGTGCATAAGCCAGATCAAAACTCCATCCGTTATCAAAAGAATGGCTACCACCAAGAGTTAACCATGTGCGATCTTCTCCCGGAACCCGGACACCGCGCAGTACTTCGTTCGGGATCGGAGTTTCATCGAAGGCGATGCCACCACGCAACTTGCACTTGTCATTGTACTGATAGGTCACACCAACCGAATAACGCATGGTGTCGTCCCACTCGAAAGTTGTAACACCGTCTGGAGTCGTGTCGGCATAATTCAAGACCAACTTATCAAGAACACTCCATTCGGTCCATTGGATGTCGACCATGAACGACAGCTTTTCATTGACATCCTGGTAGTAGCTAAGGGATGCAGAACTCGGCAGTTTAATATCAACTTTTACACCACCATTCTGGAAAGTATTGTTCGCTGCCATCGCTAAGTGAAAATTGTTGGTTGTAGGTAATGCCCAGGTTACATCGCCATCAACATCATGTTCAATCTTGGACCTGTACGCAAAACCTACTCTTTTCGAATCATCAAATTCGTAAAGAAAGCCGATATTAAAACCAAAGCCCCAACTGTCACCTTCAGCTTCGGTAAAACCATCATCACCCTGTGGGGTCATTAAAAAAACCGGGTCCTTTGTACCGTCAGTCAATACTGGGTCAAAGAAACCAAGAGCATCCAAAAGACCAAAATCAACAGCGTTCGACAATGAAGCGTCCAGATGCTGGATACTGACACCAAATCCGTAGCTGAAGTTATCATTTACTTTGTGTGCCGCTGCAGGGTTGAGATTAATGGTTTGTACTTCAGATTTCACACCATGATAACGACCAACCCAGTTCCGGTCGTACTCTGTAGACAGCCCGAAAGGAACATTAATGCCCAGACCAAAAGACCAGCCTGTATCAAATGTTTCTACGTAATAAGCATTCGGAACAGGCGCTGCGCCACCAGCGTCGCCGCCATTACCACCACCCATCAGACCAAAGGAAGGGATTGCCGGTGTAATAGTCGCATGCGGTGGAGTCGTATTAACTGTTTCCGCTACAATTGGTGTAGTCGCAGCTAGCGAACCCTTATTTGTAAATTTAGCCTTGGGGATTATTACATGCATAGCCGCCATTGCCTGCTTCCCCTTGATCCGCGTCATTCCGGCAGGATTAAACCAGACAGTCGATGCGTCTTCGGCAGACGCCGCACCGCCGGCAAAAGCATTCCCGAGGCCGCTGACGCTCTGCTCGGCAAGAGCAAACCCGGACGCCATGGCGCTGCCGGAGAAACCGAAAAGTACTGCCAACACGACCAGCACCCCAACTTTCACTCTCATGTTCGCCTCCATTGTTAGTGATTACAGAAAGATAAAAAAGGATAACGTCGGCGATAGCCGAATGCAAGTCAAATAAACAATTGTTCTGGCAGGCAAAACAAAAGGCACCCGGGGCGGGTGCCTTTCAGGAAAGCATATCGTCATGTGGCTCATTCCATTTCGGCTTCGATACGGATGAAGTGGGTGTTCTCGGTGACGATGTCGAGCTGGTCGATTTCGGCGATCGCCTTGCGGACGTCCCCTTCGCGCGATTCGTGCGTCAGGAAGACGATGGGGATCGAGCCCCCCTCCTCCCGCTCCGGCTGGATCATCGAGGCGATGCTGATGCCGTGATCGCCGAGGATGCCGGAGATCTTCGAGAGGACCCCCGGCGCGTCGATCACCCCGACCCGCATGTAGTACTCGGTGACGATCTCGGCCATCGGCTTGACCTCGATCTTGCGGATGGCGTCGGCGCAATAGGCCATCGGCGGGGTGCGCTGGCCGGCGCCGGAAGCGATCCCCCGGGCGATGGACATGACGTCCCCCATGACGGCGCTGGCGGTGGCTTCCATGCCGGCCCCGTGCCCGTACTGCATGACCGGGCCGACGAAGTCGCCGACCAGGCGGACGGCGTTGAAGACGCCGTCGACGTCGGCCAGGGGGTAGTGCTGCGGCACCATGGTCGGGTGGACGCGGGCCTCGATCTTGCCGTTGTCGGCCTTGCCGATGGCGAGCAGCTTGATCTTGTAGCCGAAAAGCTCGGCGTATTCGATGTCGAGGGGAGTGATGTTGCTGATCCCCTCGGTGTAGACGTCGTCGAACCGGACCTTGGTGCCGAAGCAGAGGGCGATCATCAGCGCCAGTTTGTGGGCGGTGTCGACCCCCTCGACGTCGAAGGTCGGGTCGGCTTCGGCGTACCCCTTCTCCTGGGCCACCTTGAGGACGTCGGCGAATTCGGCCCCCTCGTTGGTCATCTGCGTCAGGATGTAGTTGCAGGTGCCGTTGAGGATGCCGAACACGGAGCGGAAGTTGTTGGCGCAGAGGTTCTCCTTGATCGACGAGATGATCGGGATGCCGCCGCCGACCGATGCCTCGAACATGACCTCGACGCCGTGCTTCGCCGCCGCGGCGAAGATCTCATCGCCGTGCAGCGCCAGCAGCGCCTTGTTGGCGGTAACGATGTGCTTGCCGTTCTCGATCGCCCTGAGCACGAAGGTGCGGGCCGGCTCGTAGCCGCCGATGAGCTCGATGACGATATCGATCTCCGGATTGACCAGCACGTCGTCGGCGCTGGTGGTCAGCACGCCTTCGGGAAGACTGACCCCCCGGTCGGTGGTGATATCGAGATCGGCGATCTTCGCCAGCATCAGCTCGGCGCCGAGCCTCGCCTTGAGAAGCTCCGAGTTCTTCTGGAACACCTTGACGACTCCGGTGCCGATGGTGCCGAACCCCAGCAAACCTGCGCGTATCTGTTTCATACCTTCAATCAGTCCCTTTCTGGCGTAAATTACAATAATGAGGTCTGCTTGTCGCTTCTGTCCGTCGCCAGAACCGGCACGGTGTCAAATGAGAAAAGACATTCCAGCGGTGTGTCCCTGAGCTCGCCCAGGAGATTCTCGGCCACCTTCCGGATCTGCGACATCGGCACATCGGCCTGGCTGTCGAGACTGAAAGCGACGCGCTCGAAGCCGGCTTTCTGGCAGACCTTGATCGCTTTTTTCAGCAGCCGCTCCCAGAGGGCGACCGACAGCCGCTCCCGTTTACCGCCCCCCATGAGGAGCGCCCAGTCGGCATCCAGCTTGCCGTTGTTGCGAAAAACAACCACGTCGCCAAGCCGGCCGGTCACCGCCCCGGAGAGCAGCAGTTCGGTCATCCTGCCGTTGAGTCGCCAGTCGAGCAGCGAGGCGGCGCCATGCAGGGGGCGGTCGTCTTCGAAGAAGAAAACCACTGCCACCTCCCCCTCCATGCGGTCCGGCGGCAGGTCGAGAAAATGCGTTTCGCTCATGGCCTGACAACCTGCTGCGATATCTTGTCGAGGATGCCGTTGACGAACGGCGGCGTGTCCTTGGTGCCGTAGCGCTTGCCGATTTCGATCGCCTCGTTCATCACCACGCTTGCCGGCACGTCCGGCTGGTGAAGAAGCTCGAATACGGCGAGTCGGAGCAGTGAAAGATCGACCCGCGCCATCCGGTCGAGAGCCCAGTTGGTCGAATGCGTTTCGATGATCGCGTCGATGCTGGAGAGGTTGTTGACGACGCCCCTGATCAGCGTCTCGGCAAATGCTTTGACGTGCGCCGGCACCGTGCGCACGGAATCCTCGATCGGCTCCCCGAGGACATCGTCGTGAAACCGGAAGTTGTCCCAGAAGTCCTTGAGGATAAAATCGATTTCCCTGTCGTGATCGTAAAGACTGTAAAGCACTTTCAGGGCGAGTTCGCGCCCCTGACGACGAGTACCTTGTCCCATCAGGCGTCCATGGCCCGGAACAGGTTGACCATTTCAATGGCGCCGACAGCCGCCTCGAACCCCTTGTTGCCCGACTTGGTCCCGGCTCTTTCGACCGCCTGCTCGATGTTGTCGGTCGTCAGGACGCCGAAAGCGACCGGAACGCCCGAATCGAGGCTGACCGACGCGATCCCCTTGGAGACCTCGGCGCTGACGTAATCGAAATGCGGCGTCGCGCCGCGAATGACGGCGCCGAGACAGATGATCGCGTCGAACTTGCCGGTGGCGACCATTTTCCTGGCGGCGACCGGAAGCTCGAAAGCTCCGGGGACCTTGACGACGGTCAGGTTCTCTTCGGAAGCGCCGTGGCGGACCAGTGCGTCGGTCGCCCCCTCGAGCAGCCGGTCGGAAATAAAGCTGTTGAACCGGCTGACCAGCAGCCCGAACCTCAGACCGGACGCATCCAGTTTTCCTTCAATCAGTTTGGCCATTCTTTCATCTCCCCAGGTCAGATATTTTCCAGAAGGTGTCCCATCTTTTCCCGCTTGGTCTTGAGATACTCGATATTGCTGCCGGTGGCCGCGACCTCGATCGGCACCCGCTCGACGATCTTCAGGCCGTACCCCTCGAGACCGACGATCTTCTTCGGGTTGTTGGTCATCAGGCGGATCTGCCGGACTCCGAGCTCGTTGAGGATCTGTGCGCCGATGCCGTAATCGCGCAGGTCGGCCTTGAAGCCGAGCACCTCGTTCGCCTCGACCGTGTCGTGCCCCTGGTCCTGCAGCGAGTAGGCCTTGAGCTTGTTGATCAGGCCGATCCCGCGCCCTTCCTGGCGCATGTAGAGGATCACGCCGTTCCCCTCGCGGTCGATCTGCTGCATGGCCGAATGCAGCTGATCGCCGCAATCGCACCGCTGCGAGCCGAACACGTCGCCGGTCAGGCACTCGGAGTGCACCCGGACAAGCACCGGCTTCTCCGGGTCGACCTCCCCCTTGACCAGGGCGAGGTGATTGGCATTGTCGACCTCGTTCTCGTAGGCGATCGCCTTGAAGTCGCCGCCGTACGGGGTCGGCAAAACAACTTCGGCCGCCCGGCGCACGAGGAGCTCCTTCTGCAGCCGGTAGGCGACAAGATCGGCGATCGTGACGATGCGCAGGCCATGCTTCTTTGAAAAGGCCCGAAGCTCGGGCATGCGCGACATGGTGCCGTCGTCGTTCATGATCTCGCAGATGACCCCGGCCGGCTTCAGCCCGGCCAGTCGCGACAGGTCGACCGACCCCTCCGTCTGCCCCGCGCGGACCAGCACCCCCCCCTTCTTGGCGCGCAGGGGGAAGATATGTCCCGGGCGGGCCAGGTCGAACGGGCGGGTCTCGTCGTCGATGGCCACCTGAATGGTCCGTGCCCGGTCGGCAGCGGAGATCCCGGTCGAAACCCCGGTCCGGGCCTCGATCGAAACGGTAAAGGCGGTGCCGAAAGAGGAGGAGTTGTCCTGCACCATCAGCGGCAGCTCAAGTTCGTCGGCGCGCCGTTCGGTCAGCGAAAGGCAGATCAATCCGCGCCCCTCGCGGGCCATGAAATTGATCGCCTCGGGGGTGACTTTTTCGGCGGCAATGACGAGATCGCCCTCGTTTTCCCGGTCCTCGTCGTCGACCAGTATGATCATTTTGCCCTGGCGCAGGTCCTCCAGGGCAGCTTCGATATTCGCAATCGGCATGTGTCAATCCTTTCGAACAGCCAAATATGTCACATAAAGCCGTGCTTGGCAAGGAATTCGCCGGTCACTTTCGAATCCCCTTTCACCCCGGCCCCATGGCCGAGAAGGCGTTCGACGTACTTGCCGAGGATGTCGGTTTCGATGTTGACCGCGTCTCCCGCCTTGCAGTCGGCGAGGGTCGTGGCCGCCAGCGTATGCGGGATGACGCTGACCGAAAACCGGTTGTCCGTGACGTCGTTCACCGTAAGACTGATGCCGTCAATGGCAACCGACCCCTTCGGCACGAGATAACGCGCCCAATCCGCCGGCACCTCCATGCCGATGACGACGGCGTTCTGGACGGTCCTGACAGAGATCACCTTGCCGACGGCGTCGACGTGGCCGGTAACGATGTGCCCGCCGAGACGGTCGCCGACGCGCAACGCCCGCTCGAGGTTGACCCGGCTGCCGCGAACAAGGGAGCTGAAGGTGGTCCGGTCGTACGTCTCCGGAGACATGTCGGCGGAGAACGACGCGCTCCCCTTGGCAACGACGGTCAGGCAGGCGCCGTTGACGGCAACCGAGTCCCCGAGATTGAGCTCGTCGACCGGCAGGCCGGTCTGCACCGACACCTGCATCCCGTTGCCGGTCCGTCTCAGGCTGTCAATCGATCCGCAATCCTCGATCAGTCCGGTAAACATCAGGCCACCTCCCCTTCGACCAGTATATCATCGGCGATTTGCCGGATACGGACATTGTCGAGCCTGACGGCTTCCTTCACCAGCCGGCAGCCGCGACCGCTGAACACCGCCGAGCCGTCGTCCCCCCCGAACAGCATGGGCGCGATGAAAAAAGCCGCCCGGTCGACGACGCGACGCCGCAACGCTTCGGCGGCCAGGGTGGCGCCCCCCTCCAGGAGGACCGACTGGATGTTGCGCCGGCCGAGATCCAGCATGACCGACTGCAGGTCGACGCGCTCCTCGACCGCCGGGACGACGACGACCTCGACGCCGATCTTCACGAGTCTCTCACGCTTGCGTGCATCGGCCGCATCGGTCGTAAAGACGATGGTGCCGGCCTGCGAATCGACGGTCAAAAGCTGCGCAGTTTCCGGAATCCGCAGGTGCGTATCGACGACAACCCGGAGGGGATCCCTCCCCCCTTCCGGGTGGCGCGTCGTCAGCTTCGGGTCGTCGGCCAGCACCGTGCCGATACCGACCATGATGGCGTCCGCCCGATCCCTCATCCGGTGAACGTATTGCCGGCTCATCTCGCCGCTGATCCATCGCGAATCGCCCGTCGAGGTCGAGGTCTGGCCGTCGAGGGTCATCGCCATCTTCAGGGTGACCAGCGGCAACCCGGTGGTGACGTGCTTGGCGAACGGCGCGATCAATCTGCGGCAGTCCTCATTGAGGCGCCCGACCGCAACCTCGAGCCCCGCCTCCCGCAGCCTGTCGATGCCGCTCCCGGAGACCTCGGGATTGGGGTCCTGACAGCCGACGACCACCCTGGCGATACCGGCAGCGATCACCGCTTCGGTGCACGGGCCGGTGCGCCCCTGATGGTTGCAGGGTTCGAGGGTCACGTAGAGCGTCCCCCCGGCGGCGCGGTCGCCGGCTTCCCGCAGAGCGTGGATCTCGGCATGCGGCTCGCCGGCCCGGGGATGGAACCCCTGCCCGACCACGACGTCATCGCGCACGACGACGGCTCCGACGGGTGGATTCGGGGCGGTACGCCCTTCCCCCCGGGAGGCAAGCTCGAGCGCCAGCTGCATATATTTTTTTTCGGACATGGTGTTACGCGGACGATGTGCGATCGGGGTCAGGAGCCCTTCTCTCCGCTGCGGGCGAGAATATCGGTCAGCTCGGACATGAACTCGTTGATATCCTTGAACTGTCGGTAGACAGAGGCAAAACGGACATAGGCAACCTGATCCATCTCGTGCAGCGCTTCCATCACGGCACTGCCGATCCGACTGGCATCCATCTCCTTTTCCCCGCTCTCCTGCAGTGACTGCTCGAGGGAGTCGACGAACTTCTCTATCGCGGCGATGGCCACCGGCCGCTTTTCGCAGGCGCGTCGCATGCCGGCGATGATCTTGTTCCTGTCGAAGCTCTCGCGGCGGCCATCCTTCTTGACGATCATCGGCAGGGATTCCTCGACCCGTTCGTAGGTCGTGAAACGCCGCTCGCAGTCGGTACACTCGCGACGGCGACGGATGTTGTTCCCTTCTCGCCCCATGCGGGAGTCGACGACCTTGGTATCAGCGAATCCGCAGAAAGGGCACTTCATCAGTCTTCCTCGCTTGTTTGCACCGGGATATTGCAGGTACGGAATTCGATGCCGGACTCGGCCAGGATGTCCTTGGAGAGAATGTCCGGATAGCCATCCAGGTAGACAATTCTCTTGATGCCGGCGTTGATGATCATCTTCGAGCAGATGATACAGGGGGAATTGGTGCAGTACAGCGTCGCGCCATCGATATTGATACCGTGCTTGGCCGCCTGGACGATGACGTTCTGCTCGGCGTGCAACCCCCGGCAGAGCTCGTGCCGCTCACCGGAAGGGATCTTCAGCTGTTCCCGGAGGCAGCCGGTTTCCGAGCAATGGGTGATGCCGCTCGGCGTGCCGTTGTAGCCGGTCGCCAGGATGTTCTTGTCCTTGACGATGACCGCGCCGACCTGGCGACGCAGGCAGGTCGACCGCCTGGACACCAGCCTGGCGATATCCATGAAATACTCTTCCCAGCTGGGACGTTCCATCTACTTCAACCGATGCGCATAAAGTGGAAACCGCTTGCACAACTCCTTGACTTCACTCCTGATTACCAGCAGTTCGGGTTCGTTGTCAATGTTTTCCAGCGCCCGGGCGATCCAGTCGGCGACCTGTTTCATCTCCCCCTCCTTCAGGCCGCGGGTCGTGGTCGCCGGGGTCCCGATGCGGATACCGCTGGTCACGAAGGGGGAACGGGTATCGAACGGAACGGCGTTCTTGTTGACGGTGATGCCGGCCTTCTCGAGGGTCTCCTCGGCTACCTTGCCGGTCAGTTCGGAGCCGGTAAAGTCAAGCAGCATCAGGTGGTTGTCGGTGCCGCCGGAGACCAGCTTGAAGCCGTGGCCGACGAGCCCCTCGGCCAGGGCCCTGGCATTCTTGACCACCTGGGCCGCGTAGTCCCTGAACTCCGGCGACAGCGCCTCCTTCAGGGCCACCGCCTTGGCCGCGACGACGTGCATCAGGGGGCCTCCCTGGATGCCGGGGAAGATGTTGCTGTTCAGCTTCTTGGCGTGTTCCTCGCGGCACAGGATCATGCCGCCGCGCGGGCCACGCAGGGTCTTGTGGGTCGTCGTGGTGACGAATTCGGCGTGAGGGACCGGACTCGGATGAACACCGGCCGCAACCAGCCCGGCGATGTGCGCCATGTCGACCATAACCATGGCGCCGACCTTGTCGGCGACGCGTCGGAACGGCTCGAACTCGATGGCCCGCGGATAGGCACTGGCGCCGACGACGATCAGTTTCGGCTTGTGCTCCTCGGCGAGGCGTTCGACCTCCTCGTAGTCGATGCGCCCGGTCTCCCTGTCAACGCCGTACGGGACGATATTGAAAAGCTTGCCGGAGAAATTCACCGGCGAGCCGTGCGTCAGGTGGCCGCCGTGCGCCAGGTTCATGCCGAGCACCGTGTCGCCCGGCTGGCAGGTCGCGAAATAGACAGCCATGTTGGCCTGCGATCCGGAATGCGCCTGCACGTTGACGTGCTCGGCTCCGAAAAGCTCCTTGGCCCGATCGATCGCCAGCTGTTCGGCAACATCGACGAACTCGCAGCCGCCATAATAGCGCTTCGAAGGATAACCCTCGGCATATTTGTTCGTCAGTACCGACCCCTGGGCCTCGAGCACGTTCTCACTGACAAAATTTTCCGAGGCGATAAATTCGAGGCTGTACTCCTGGCGCTCGGTTTCCGCGATGATGGTTTTGGCGATTTCCGGATCGAACCCGGCGAGAGACTGAGACATGGCTGAACGACCTCCACAGTGTCTTTACGTAAATAAAAGGCAGGAACCAGGCCTGCCTTCAATGTTGATATCTACACTCCGCCTGAGCGGATATCGTCTTCAAGGTTGGCGATCTTGTCGAGCCGCCGCTGGTGGCGTCCTCCCTCATAAGCGGTCTCGAGCCAGACCTGCACCATCTTGCGCGCCTGCTCGGGGGACAGGACCCGTCCGCCCATGACGATGATGTTGGCGTTGTTGTGTTCCTTGGACATCCTGGCGGTGAACTCGTCGGTAATCAGCGCCGCGCGAATGCCCGGGAACTTGTTGGCGACGATCGACATGCCGATACCGGTACCGCAGATCAGCACCCCCTTGTCCGCCTCGCCGGTCGATACGGCCCGAGCGACCTTGATGCCGAAATCGGGGTAGTCGACCGAGTCGTCGCTCATCGTGCCGAGGTCGTCGATGTCGACCCCGACCTCCCTGAGGTAACCGGCAATCGCCTCCTTGAGTTCGAGGCCGCCGTGATCGCTGGCAATAACGAATTTCCCCTCCACGTCAGACCTTCCGGAAAAGAATCGTCGCGTTGGTCCCGCCAAAGCCGAGAGAGTTGGAAATGGCGACATCGACATCGGCATCAACCGGGTTGTTCGGAACGTAATCGAGATCGCAGTCGGGATCCGGATCCTGGTAGTTGATGGTCGGCGGCAGCACGCCGCGATCCATCGCCAGAAGCGTATAGACGGCCTCGATGCCGCCGGCGGCGCCCAGCCCGTGCCCGGTCATGCTCTTGGTCGAGCTGACCTTGAGTTTGTAGGCGTGATCGCCGAAGACCGACTTGATCGCCATGGTTTCGTACATGTCGTTGTACGGCGTCGAGGTGCCGTGGGCATTGATGTAGCCGACCTGCTCCGGATTGACGCCGGCGGTCCGCAGCGCCATCTTCATGCAGCGGGCCGCGCCCTCGCCTTCCGGTGCCGGTGCGGTCAGGTGATAGGCGTCGGACGTCAGTCCGTAGCCGCCGACCTCGGCGTAGATCTTGGCGCCGCGCTTCTTGGCGGACTCCATCTCCTCGAGGATAACGATACCGGCGCCTTCGCCCATGACGAAGCCGTCGCGCCCCTTGTCGAACGGTCGGCTGGCGCCGGCCGGGTCGTCATTGCGGGTCGACAGCGCCTTCATGACGTTGAAACCGGACATCGCCAGGGGGGTGATCGTCGATTCGGTGCCGCCGGCAATCATGACATCGGCGTCGCCGCGGGCGATCATGTGATAGGCGTCGCCGATCGAATTGGTTCCGGTCGCACAGGCCGATACGGAAGAGAGGTTGGGCCCCTTGGCACCGAAACGGATCGAGATCTGCCCCGGCGCCAGGTTGATGATCAGCATCGGAATGAAGAACGGCGTGATCCGCTTGTATCCCTTCTCCTGCATGACGTTGTGGTAATGCTCCATGGTCGGCAGCCCGCCGAGTCCGGAGCCGACGAGGACACCGACGCGTTCGGCGTTCTCCTCGGTGACCTCGAAGCCGGAGTCCTGCATCGCCATTTCGGAAGCGGCCAATGCATACTGGATGAAGAGGTCCATCTTCTTCTGTTCTTTTTTATCGATGAAATCATCGGCGTTGAAGTCCTTGACCTCGGCAGCAATCTGCGTCGGCAGCCCGCTCGCATCGTAGCGGGTGATCGGAGCGATGCCCGACTGCCCCTTCATCAGGGCATCCCAGTTCTTCTCCGTGCCTGTGCCAAGCGGCGACACGGCGCCAACACCTGTAACGACGACTCTACGCATTACGACAATTTACCTCCACGAGAACCCGGACCACGAACCGGCAATGACCCCGGTCCGGCTGATGAGCAGGGGAGGAGAAAAAACTCTCCTCCCCTTGATCTATCAGGAGTTGTCCTTGATGTAGTTGACAGCATCCTTGACAGTCTGGATCTTCTCGGCGTCCTCGTCGGAAATTTCGATGTCGAATTCCTCCTCGAGGGCCATAACCAGTTCGACGGTGTCAAGGGAGTCGGCACCGAGATCATCCATGAAGGCGGCATCTTCGGTTACCTGATCTTCGTCTACACCAAGTTGCTCTACAACGATCTGCTTGACTTTTTCTTCAATTGACATTTTTTCCTCCTTGTACGTGTGGTCTGCAGCTATTTAATCCTACATATACATTCCGCCGTTGACACCGAGGGACTGGCCGGTAATATACCCTGCCCCCGCCGATGCCAGGAACAGAACTGCCTGCGCGACATCTTCCGCCTCCCCCAGTCTTCCCAGGGGGATCCTGGACGTCAACTCTTCCTTGGTCTTGTCGTTCAATTCTTCGGTCATGTCGGTGACGATGAACCCGGGCGTGATCGCATTCACCGTGACGTTCCGGCGCGCCAGTTCGAGCGCATTCGACTTGGTCAGGCCGATCAGGCCGGCCTTGCTGGCGCAGTAGTTGGCCTGCCCCGGGTTGCCCATTTCGCCGACGACCGACGAGATGTTGATGATCCGGCCGTAGCGCTGCTTGGACATCACCCTGGCCGCCGCCCGGGTGCAGAGAAATGCCCCCTTGAGGTTGGTTTCGAGAACGGCATCCCAGTCCTCATCCTTCATGCGCAGCAAAAGACCGTCCCGGGTAATGCCGGCGTTGTTCACCAGGATGTCGAGACGCCCGTAAGCCTCGGTCGCTGTCGCGACCAGTCTGTCCGCGTCGTCGCCGCTGGCGACGTCGGCGGCGACAGCGACGGCCTCGCCGCCACCGGACCTGATTTCCTCGACCAGTTCGGCCAGGGCCTTCTCGTTGCGCGCCGAGACGACAAGCCTGGCACCGCTCCGCGACAGGCTCAATGCAATGCACCGACCGATACCGCGCGACGCCCCGGTTACGACTGCCACCTGATCATTCAGCATACTCACCTCAAGCAATCAACAATTTGACAGTTTATCGAGAGAAGCGCAATCTTCAACATTGACGGCCTCGACCGACTTCTCGATACGCTTGACCAGACCGGAGAGCACCTTGCCCGGGCCGATCTCGACAAAACGGTGCACGCCGTCGGCGACCATCCTGGCGACCGATGCGTCCCAGCGGACCGGGGCGCTCACCTGGGCGACCAGCAGCTCCTTGACCCGCGCCGGGTCGCTGTTCGGCAGCGCCTCGACGTTGGTGACGACCGGCACCCGGAACGGGGCGACGGCAACGTCGCCCAGCACGTCGGCGAGCCTGACGCCGGCGGGTTCCATCAGCGAACAATGGAACGGCGCGCTGACCGGCAGCGGCAGGGCGCGCTTGGCCCCCTTCTGTTTGGCCAGTTCGATGGCGCGGTCGACCGCGGATGCGTGACCGGCAATGACAACCTGGCCCGGGCTGTTGAAGTTGGCCGGGGAGACGACCTCGCCAGCAGCGGCTTCGGAGCAGACAGCTTCAAGAAGGTCGGCTTCCAGGCCGATGATCGCGGCCATGGAGCCGACGCCGACCGGCACGGCTTCCTGCATGAAGGCGCCGCGCTGACGGACCGTCCGGACAGCGTCCGCGAACTGCATGGCGCCGGCACAGACCAGGGCCGAATACTCGCCGAGGGAATGGCCGGCGGCGAAGTCTGGCTTCAGGCCGGTCTCCTGCTCGACGACCCTGAGAGCGGCAATGCTCGTCGTCAGGATCGCCGGCTGGGTATTGGTCGTCAGCTTCAGGTCCTCGTCGGGACCGTCGAAGCAGAGCGCCGCCAGGTCGAAACCGAGGGCGTCGTTGGCCTCCTCGAACACCTCCCTGGCCGACGTGAAGTTGTCGCACAGTTCCTTGCCCATGCCGGCATGCTGCGAACCCTGTCCGGGAAATACGAAAGCGATCATCTTTTGCAACTCCTTACCAGCGCAGGCAAGCCGATGCCCAGGTGAAACCGCCACCGAAGGCATTCAGGACGATGATATCGTTCTCGTTGAGCCGACCACCCCTGTTCGCCTCGTCCAGGGCAATCGGGATGGTCGCCGCGGAGGTATTGCCGAAACGGTCGACGTTGATATAGACCTTCTCGTCGGGAAGCTTCATCCGCTTGGCGGTCGCCTCAAGGATCCTGATGTTGGCCTGATGGGGAATCAGCAGGTCGACATCGTCAACCGACAGGCCGTTGGCGTCAAGCGCCTCCTGCGCGACCTCGGCGAGCATCTTGACCGCGACCTTGAAGACTTCGTTCCCCTGCATTTTCAGGAAATAGCCGCGATCGCGAACGATCGCCTCGGTCGGCGTCATGGCGGTGCCGAAACCGGGCTGATAGAGCAGCTCGAGATAGGAACCGTCGGCGTGCAGATGGGTCGACAGGACCCCACGGTCCCCCTCGACCCCTTCCAGGACGACGGCACCGGCACCGTCACCGAAGAGCAGGCAGGTGTTGCGGTCCTGGTAGTCGACGATGCGCGAAAGGGTTTCCGCACCGATCACCAGCGCGCGCCTGATGGTTCCGGTCTCGATCTGGGCGACGGCGTTGTTGAGGGCATAGATGAATCCGCTGCAGGCGGCGGAAAGGTCGTAGGCGCCGCACTGCCCGGCGCCGAGCTTGTTCTGGACGATACAGGCCGTCGCCGGCCAGGGGTAGTCGCCGGTAATCGTGCCGACAACGATCAGGTCGAGGTCGGCGGCGGAGACATTGGCCATTTCAAGCGCCTTTTTGGCGGCGTTTACGGCCATGTCCGAGGTGAATTCGCCGTCGGCGGCGATATGGCGTTCACGGATGCCGGTCCGGGCGACGATCCATTCATCACTGGTATCGAGGTACTTCTCGAAATCGTGATTGGTCATGACCCTTTCCGGGACGTACGAACCGGTTCCGATGATACGTGCTCTTTTCAAAACAACTCTCCTGTCTGCTAAGAACCTTCGGCCGCGCACAGAATGGCAGCCAGCTTTTCACTGACGCCCTGCTGCACCGCCTCGTCTGCCATGCGGATGGCATTCATGATCGCCTTGGGGTTCGAGCCGCCGTGGCAGATCATGCCGGTTCCCTGAATTCCGAGCAACGGCGCCCCGCCGTACTCGGAATAGTCGATCCGCTTCCGGAACCTGTCGAAAGCGCCTTTTGACAGCAGGTAGCCGATCTTGGCGAGAAAACTTTTTTTGATCTCCGCTTTCAGCATCTTGCCGATCGTGTCGGCGAGCCCTTCGGACACCTTGAGGAGAACGTTGCCGACAAATCCGTCGCAGACGACGACGTCCACACTTCCGTTGAATATATCACGACCCTCGACGTATCCGACATAATTAAATGGCGCGGAAGCCAGCGCCCGATGGGCGCCACGGGTAAGATCGTTCCCCTTCCCCTCCTCTTCTCCGTTCGAAAGGATACCGACCCGGGGAGATTCCTTGCCCATCAGCTGCCGGGCGTAGACATCTCCCATCAGGGCGAACTGCTCGAGGTGAAGCGGCTTGCAGTCGACGTTCCCGCCGACATCGAGGATGAGAGTGCGATCGATCTGGTTCGGGAAAATCGTCGCCAGGCCGGGTCGGTCGATCCCGGGAATCCGCTTGAGAACGAACATCCCGGCGGCCATGGTCGCACCGGAGTTTCCGGCGCTGACGACGGCCTGGGCCCGCCCCTCCCTGACCAGTTCAAAGGCGACCCGGATGGAAGAGTCCTTCTTCTTGCGCACGGCGTCGGAGGCCGAATCATGCATACCGACCACTTCCGAGGCGTGGACGACGGAGATATCGAGGCCGCTACGGTCGTGTCGGGACAATTCGGCCTCCACCACAGGCGAGTCTCCGACAAGAATAATCGGTATACCCCAGCGCCTGGCGGCAGCAATGGCACCCTCGACGACAACGGCCGGAGCATGATCCCCCCCCATTGCGTCGACGGCTACTGTAGCGAGTTGTTTCACCGGCAAGTCCTGGTTCTACTCGTCGTTACCGAGAACTTCTTTTCCCTTGTAGGTGCCGCAGCTCGGGCAGGCGCGGTGCGGCGGCTTGAGCTCCTTGCACTGCGGACAGGTGGACATCCCTGCAGGTGTCAGGGAATCGTGGGAGCGGCGCATGTCGCGCTTTGACTTGGACGTTTTCTTCTTAGGAACTGCCATGAGAATTTATCTCCTTGTATCAGCCTCGAGGAGGCGTATTATTCAATCCTTGTTATCTATTCCGGCCTTGAAGCCTTTCAGCGCCGCGAACCGGGTATCGAAAACCGGCTCTTCGCAACAACAGTCAGCATCGTTCAGATTGGCTCCGCAATGGCTGCAAAGTCCTTTGCAGGATTTCCGGCAGAGCGGCTGTATCGGCAAGGCCATGAGCACCTGCTCCTGCAGGGGCTCGACCAGGGAGAATTCATCCCCCGCAAAAAGTATCAGACCGAGTTCATCGGCAGAGAGTTCGACCTCCACACCATCCTCTTCGGAAAATACTGGCAGCTGCCTGGTAAAGGCAAGTGCGAATCGCGACGAGAACGGCATCCTGTAAGGCTCGAGGCAGCGACCACACGCCAGCTCCACCACACCCTCGATACGGCCGTCAATTTCAGCGATATCGGCAATCCTGCTGACATCCAGACGGTAAGAGAGCGGTTCGGGGAAAAGCAGTTCGCCCTTTTCGCCCAACTCCTGAAGCTGCGGAAAACGATCGGGAGGAATCGTGCCCTCGAGGAGCAGACCCTTGCTCTTTATCTGATCAAATTGAACTGTTAACAAGTGCAACCCGGTCTTGACGCAATCGAAGTCGGCTAGTATAAAGACTGGACTTCGCTTGTCAAGCGAAATCCATTTATGCCGCCCGCTGTGACGGAAGACCTTTTTTAGCCCAAAGATTGTGAATTTGCAAGCTAAAATTTCCTTTGAAAACCGTTAAAATTCCTGTTCTTTCCTGAGTTGTCGCGAGGACGCGATGTCCCGAATGACGAGGATACCATATGACGAAAAAACTCCCGCTCGACCCGGTTGAGCGCCTGCTCGAAATCATGACCCGTTTGCGTTCGCCCGACGGATGCCCGTGGGACCGGCTACAGACTCCGGACACCCTGAAACCCTACCTGCTGGAGGAGACCTACGAGGTTCTCGCCGCGTTGCAGAGTGACGCCCCCCTGGAAGTCAGGGGTGAGCTGGGCGACCTGTTGCTGCAGATCGTTTTCCTGTCCGAACTGTTTCGCGAAAGCGGTGCCTTCGACTTCAACGACGTTGCCGCATCGATCTGCGAGAAACTCGTCAGGCGGCACCCGCATGTTTTCGGCGGCAGCAATGAAAGAGATCTCGCCGCGCTCGACCGGCAATGGGAGGAGATCAAGCGGACGGAGAAGAAAAGCCGGCCGAAGTCGATGCTCGGCCACATCCCCGGAAACCTGCCGGCGTTGCTTCTGGCACAGAAAATTTCCGACCGGGTTGCCGGCGCGGGCTTTGACTGGGAAAATCACCGACAGGTCATCCAGAAGCTCGAAGAGGAGATGGACGAACTGAAGGAGGCGATTGCCGGTGGCGACGCCGGGGAGATCGGTGATGAGCTGGGCGATATCCTCTTCACGGTTGTCAACATCGG
>JBFHOZ010000001.1:0-37387 GCA_041592975.1 Desulfuromonadales bacterium | reverse complement strand
GATGCCGGCTGCATCAGCAAGAGCTTGGCCGAGCTCGACTTCCGCGCCAACACCGGGGCAACCGTTCTCGGCCTGGTGCGCAACGATCAGACCGACTACGGCATCACCCCGGGTCAGTTGATCGAACAGGGCGACACCCTGATCCTGCTCGGCGACCAGGAGGCGATCAACCGGGCGCGCGATTTTTTGCAGGTTACCAGCTGACCACCCAGAACAGCTTGCGCTGCAGCTGTATTGCGGTACAGGTGGTGAGGCCGCTCGCTCCCTTCCCGGCGGGCCGCGAGGATGCTCCAGCCCGGCGCGTTCCGCCGTCCATCCCCCGCGGAAATATTAATGCGCCGGCAGCGTGGCGCGGTTTTTTTCTGCTAGAATTGGGGGCATGAAATCCACGGCCTTGAGGCAATATCCCGTTCATGATCAACAGCTGTATCGGAAGAAGGAGAAAAACATGAAGACCGATCGTTATGCTTCGTTGAATTACCCGGCGCTGCTGTGCGCACTGGCTTGCGTCCCCCTGCTGCTTCTGTTCGGCTGCGTGTCGTCCGGCACCTACGAATCGATGGTCCAGGAGCGGGACCAGGTCGTCGCCGAAAAAGCGCGGGTCGAGCTGGAGAAGGAAGAGCTCGAGGCGGAAAAGGCCCGGCTGGATGCCGAGAAAAGGGCGCTCCAGGAAGAGAAGGCCGCCCTGAACGTGCAGATTCTCGAAATCGAGCGGCAGAAGGAGCTGGCGGCAGCGGAGGCGGCGGCCGCCCAGGCGGAGCTCGACCGGCAGGAGCAGGTGTACAACAGCCTCCAGGCGACCTTTGCCCGGGAGCAGGCGGCCAACCAGGTCAAGATCGAGATGATGAAGTCCGGCGTCAAGGTCAACCTCTCCAACGAGATCCTCTTCCCGTCCGGCTCGGCCGACCTGAACGAAACCGGGGTCGAGGTACTCACCCGGGCCGCCAGGGATCTCAAGGAGAGCCCCTACCAGACGGTCGTCGCCGGGTTCACCGACAATGTCGCCATCAGCGGCAAGCTGAAGGAGAGGTACCCGAGCAACTGGGAGCTCGCCGGCGCGCGGGCGGCCAGCGTGGTGCGCCTGCTCGAGCAGCAGGGGGTCCCCTCCGACCGGCTGCTGGCGATATCCTTCGGCGAGAACAGCCCGGTCGCCCCCAACGACACCCCCGAAGAGAGGCGCCGCAACCGCCGGATCGAGATTATCCTGCGCCCGGCGGCGATTACCACGAACTGACCTCCCGGCAGCGCCTTCCCCTCACTCCCGGAGGGGAGGCGCATCGCCGACGGCCGATTGCCCGGAAGTGCGGTATGATAGAAAGAGGGCTCGGCGTATGGTCAATCTTGGGATTCTCACCCGAAGCGCACTGCTGCTTGTGCTCTTCCTGTCAGTGCCGGCGACACCGCTGGTCGCCGATGACGGGGCGGATGGCGCCCTGAAGGAGATCATCGGCCAGATCGCGGCCGAACCGGGCCTGAAGGTCGCCGGCGAGCCGGTTTTCATGGCCGGGGAGCTGCTCCGCTTCTACCGCGAGCGGGGCTATGCGCCGCTCTGGCGAACGGACGACCACCGGGGACGCGCACAGATCAGGACGGCGCTGCGCCATTTCGGCGAAACTCCGGACAGCGGCCTGTGCGGCGCCGACTACCACCTCCCCTTCTTCCGCGAACTGTTGTCGCATTTTACCATCGAGGAGCATGTCTACGGACTGCCGCTCCTGCGCTGGAGCGGCTGGTACGACATCCTGCTGACCGACGCCCTGTTCCACTACTTTCTCCACATGATCGAGGGGAGGGTGCCGTCCGACGCCATCCAGGAGGGCTGGGACCTGCGCAAGGAGCAGGTCGCCGTCTCCCGGGTCATCCGCTTCGCCTTCGAGAACGATCAGCTCGACAAGGTGCTGCGCGACTTGCAGCCCGATCATGAGCATTATCGCGCCCTGAAACAAGCCCTCGAGCGCTACCGCGAGGTCGCGGCGATGGGGGGCTGGCCAACGATTCCCGCAGGGGAACCGGTACATCCCGGGATGAGCGACGCGCGGCTGCCGCTGTTGCGGACCCGTCTGCTGCTCTCGGGCGACCTCGAGCAGGTTCCCGCGGGGAATCCGGAAAACATGGCCGACGGCGATGCCGCGGCGCTCAGGCGTTTCCAGCGCCGCCACGGCCTTGCTGCGGACGGCGTGCTCGGCGAGGGGACCCGGGCGGCCCTGAACGTCCCGGTCACCGAGAGAGTCCGGCAGATCGAGATCAACCTGGAGCGCTGGCGCTGGCTGCCGAAGACCCTCGGCCGGAACTACCTGCTGGTCAACATCGCCGATTTCTCGGTCGCGCTGGTCGAGAACGGCGAGACGGTTCTCGCCATGCCGGCGGTGGTCGGCAACCATTACCGCAAGACGCCGGTGTTTTCCGCCTGGCTGGAATACATCGAGTTCGCCCCCTACTGGTACGTTCCGAAGACCATTCTCGTGGAGGACAAGCTCCCCCTGATCCGCCGCAACCCCGCCTACATCGATGAGAACCACTACGAGCTGGTCGCCTGGGACCGCGAGACGCTGCTCGACCCGGCGGAAATCGACTGGGAGACGGTCGGCAGCGACGACTTCCCCGGCCTGCTGCGCCAGAAGCCGGGGCCGTGGAACGCCCTCGGACGGGTCAAGTTCATGCTGCCGAACCGTTACGCCGTCTACCTGCACGACACCAACGAGCGGCACCACTTCTGGCAGCGCAACCGCCCGCTCAGTTCCGGGTGCATCCGGCTGAAGCGGCCGGAGGTGCTGGCCCGCCACCTCCTCGAGGAGAAAGGGTGGGGCGACACGGATATCGCCGAAGCGATGGCGGCCGGAACACCGCAGCGGGTCTATCTCGAGCGGCCGCTGCCGGTCCATGTCCTCTACTGGACCGCCTGGGTCGATGACAACGACCGGGTCAACTTCCGCGAGGATATCTACGGTCGCGACCGCGATCTGCTGCAGGCGCTTTTTGCGGCGCCATCCGGCTGTACGCTGCACAGACTGGCCTCGGCACCGGAGTGAATCGCCGGAGCGCTCCCCCACTTTTCCCATCGTGGGCCGGCGTCCTCGCCTTCGGCAGACCATATGGCACCGTATATGCACTATATGGTTTTCACCCCAGAGGAGGAGTAATAAAATGAAGACTGCATTGATTGCCGACGACGAACCGCTGATCCGCCGCCAGGTGGCGGAAACCCTCGCCGATTACGGCTTTGACCGGATCGTCGAGGCGGAAAACGGCGCCCAGGCGGTCGAGCTGGCACCGACCGAAAACCCGTTGCTGATGGTCTTCGACGTCTCGATGCCTGTCATGGACGGCATCACCGCTGCCGAAAAAATAGGCAAAAAGGTCGCGGCGCCAATCGTCCTGCTGACCGGGGCGACCGAAACCGAGACGATCGAGCGGGCCCGCGACGCCGGCGTCAGCAACTACATCCTCAAGCCGTTCAACGCCGACCAGCTCAGGGCGGCGGTCGAGCTGGCGATCCACCGCTTCATCGAAATCAGCAACCTGCAGGAGGAGAACGCCAAGCTCAAGGAGGCGCTCGAAACCCGCAAGCAGGTCGACAAGGCGAAGGGTCTGCTGATGGAGAAGGGGATGAGCGAGCCGGAGGCGTACCGGAAAATGCAGAAGATCGCCATGGACAAGCGCAAGTCGATGAAGGAAGTCGCCGAAGCGATTATCCTGATGGAGAGCTGATCCGGTGCAGTCGGCGTCGCTCAATCTCTGCAACCTGCCCCCCTGGGTGATCGCCTCGCACTATTTCAACCGGAACCCGAAGCCGCTCGAGATCCAGGGGGTGCGCCAGGCGAACCGACTGCTGTTCGACCGGCTGGCGAAGCTCGGAACCCGCGAGATGCGCGGCCTGCAGTTCCACGACTACATGGACGTCACCTTCCAGCTGCACCAGTGGGAGCAGGAGGCGTCGAGAAGCGGCAGCAAGAGCCTCAAGAACAGCTACCTCCGTTTTTTGCGCGGCTGGATGTTCGAGTCGAACTCGCGCGAGGGGGCGGTGCTCAAGGGGTGGGTCGAGAGCCGCTTCGGCCTGGCGCCGACCTTTCACCACCGGCCGATCGAGGACATCCACTCCGAAGCCTACCACCGCTACCTCAAGGACCGGATGCAGGGAAAGGCCCGGTCCAGCGCCATCTACCAGCAGTTCGACCTGCTCTACGAATATGCCCAGTACGAGATGGGCCTCGCCCTGCCGGTCACCGCGTCCCTCACCCTCTACCGCGGCATCAACGATTTCAACGAGCAGCGTATTCTCAGGGATCTCGGCCGGAACCACCACCTGGTGCGGCTCAACAACCTGGTCTCCTTCACCACCGATTTCGAGCGGGCCTGGGAATTCGGAACCCGGGTTCTGCAGGCCGAGGTGCCGGTCGTCAAGATGGTCTTCCGCTCCGACCTGCTCCCCAATGCCCTGCTCAAGGGGGAGGAGGAGGTGATGGTGATCGGCGGCGAGTACGAAGTGAAGGTGTTGACCGGTGGATGATCGCGACGAGGTCACATCACGCGGCAGGGCCGCCTTCCTGGGCCTGGCGCTCGGCGACGCACTCGGTGCGACGACCGAGTTCATGACGCCGGGAGAGATCCGGGCGAAATTCAAGGTCCACCGGAAAATCGTCGGCGGCGGCTGGCTCAACCTCAAGCCGGGGCAGGTGACCGATGACACCGAGATGTCCCTTGCCATCGCCCGCAGCCTGTCAACCTGCGGCGAATGGAACCTCGCCGACATCGCCCGCAACTTCGTCCTCTGGATGCGGAGCAAACCGGTGGATATCGGCTCAACGGTGCGCAAGGGGATCCGCCAGCACATGCGTACCGGCGAACTGGCGGTGGCGCCGAACGAGTGGGATGCCGGCAACGGTGCGGCGATGCGGATGGCGCCGGTCGCCCTCTTCACCCTCGGCGACGACGAGCTGCTGCAGCACTGCGCCCTGGAACAGGCACATTTGACCCACCACCATCCGCTCTCCGACGCCGCCTGTATCTGCACCGGCCGCATGGTCCAGGCCGCAATGCTCGGTGCCGACCGCTTCGAACTGCATCGCCTGACCCGCGCGCTGGTCGCCGAGTTCCCCAACTTCCGCTTCAATCATTACGATGGCCAGGCGAGCGGCTACGTGGTCGAGACCCTGCGGACGGTGTTCCACTTCCTCTTTTCGACCGCATCCTTCGAGGAGTGCCTGACCGGCATCGTCAACCAGGGGGGGGACGCCGACACCACCGGCGCCATCGGCGGCATGATCGCCGGTGCGTTCTACGGCCTGGATGCCCTGCCGCACAGGTGGCTGCGCAAGCTTGATTTCGAGACACGGATTTCGGTCGAGACCCTGGCGGTGCGGCTGCTGCGGCTGTCTCCCTGGTTCGGGCGAGGGTGAGGGATTTCGCTTCCCGGAGAAAGGAGCGGTGCGAGTCGTTTCCGACTGTTCGCGGATCAGGAGACATCCTCCCGAAAGGAATCAGGCCAAGGCCGCCGGCGCGATCATCCCGCGGCCAATATCCCCCGCATCACCTCGCCGCACCCCCGGCGGAAAATCAGGTCGGCGATCCGGTCATAGGGGGTTTCGGTCCGGTTGACGAAGATCAGCTTCGCGCCGGCCCGGGCGGCGACCCCGGGAATCGCGGCGGCCGGCTGCACCTCGAGGGAGGAACCGATCATGATCATCAGGTCGCACCCATCGGCCACCTCGAAGGCCCGGTTCATCACCCACTGCGCCATCGCCTGGCCGAAGGAGACCGTGTCCGGCTTGATCGCCCCGCCGCAACGGTCGCATTGCGGGTCGAGGTCGTCGGCCTCGAGGCGCTCCTGGATCTCCGCGATCGGCCACATTTTCCCGCAGTCGAGGCAGCTGGCGGTCAGGTTGGTGCCGTGCAGCTCGATAACGTCGCCGCTGCCGGCGGCCTGGTGCAGTCCGTCGATATTCTGGGTGATGACGGTCTGCAGCTTCCCCATCCTCTCCAGCTCGGCCAGAGCCTTGTGCGCCCCGTTCGGCTTCGCCGCGAGGATCGCCGGGATCAGCTCGCGGCGCATGCTCCAGTACTCGATGCGCGCCTCGTGGCTGGCAACGAATTCCTGGTAGGTGACGATCCGGTGACGCTCCCAGAGTCCGCCGGCCGAGCGGAAGTCGGCCAGCCCCGACTCGGTCGAGATTCCGGCACCGGTGAAGGCGACGATACGGTGCGCCCGCGCGACCAGCTCGGCTGCCTGGCGATAATGCTCTTTCATCTCCATTCCTTGCGGGACCGGGGAGGATAGCGGATAATAAGAATCGCGCCTGAACGATTATATCAGAAGGAGGCCGTCGTGCCGGACGGGATTCTCAATCACCCCCTCATCAGCGAACGCTACTTTTTTCCCCGCCGGGAATCGTTCGCCGACCCCTTCTGGGTCGACTGCGGCGATGCCCGCCTCGCCTGCCATTATCATGAAGTCAACGCGCAGGCCCCGACCATCGTCGACTTCCACGGCAACGGTGAGGTCGTCGCCGACTACCTCGACTTCCTGCCGGGAGTGTTCGCCCGCCTCGGCTGCAACTCACTGCTGGTTGAGTTCCGCGGATACGGCATGTCGACCGGTCGGCCGGAACTCGGCCGGATCGTCGACGATGTCGCGCCTCTGCTGGAGGCACTCCCTTCGGAGCCGCGCCTGACGGTGTTCTTCGGCCGCTCGGTCGGCTCGATCCCGGCCCTGCAGGCTGCGCGGCTGTGGCCCGATGCCGGTGGCCTGATTATCGAAAGCGGCATCGCCGATGTCCTCGAGCGGTTGCTGCTGCGGGTCCACCCGACCGAACTCGGGGCCAGTCCGCAGGAGCTGCAGCGGGCGGTCGCTGCCGCCCTCGACCAGAAAAAAAAGATCGCAGCGTTCAGGGGACCGGTGCTGATCATGCACACGGCCAACGACGGCCTGGTCGACGTCCGGCACGCCGAAGAGCTCTACGGCGCGACCACCAGCGCCGACAAGACCATCAGAATCTTCCCGCGAGGGGACCACAACAGCATCATGATGATGAACGGCGAGGAGTATTTCGCGCGGGTCGGGGAGCTGCTCGGAAAGGTGCCCTGAGCTCAGGCGACCGGCAGCAGGACGTGGACGCAGGTCCCTTTCTGCGGCCGGCTTTCAAGCCGGATGGTCCCGTCGTGCTGCTCGACGATATGCCTGGCGATAGTCAGTCCGAGGCCCGTCCCCTTGATCGCCTTGTCGGCATTGTCCCCCCGGTAGAACTTTTCGAAGGCGTGGCTGGCCTGCTCGGGCGTCATGCCGATCCCCTCATCGATGACCGACAGGCGGTAGCCGTCGACAGTCGTTTTGCCGACGATCGCGATCCGGCTTTTTTCGGGCGAATACTTGACCGCGTTGCTGAGGAGATTCTCGAGAACCTGGGCGATCTTCTCCGGGTCGGCCAGCAGCAACAGCTCGGGGTCGTCGAGATCGATATCGAACCGCCGCTCCGGGAACCGTTTGCGGTATTGATTGAGAACCGGCAGGAACAGCGACTCGACCGGAATCTTCTCGATGAACAGCTCCAGCCCCCGACCCGATTCGATCCGGCTGATATCGAGCATATCGTCCAGCAGCCGGGAGAGGGCATCCGCCTTGTCGTGTATGGTCCGGACAAAGTCCCGTCGGTCCTCTTCACTCTCGACATTGCCGTCCAGCAGCAGTTCGGAGAAACCGAGAATGGTCGCCAGCGGCGTTCGCAATTCATGGGCGGCGACCGAGATGAAGTCGCTTTTCAGGCGGTCCATGCTCCGGTCCCGCGTCACGTCCCGCGCCAGAAAGATCATCCCCTCGTAGCGTCCCTGCGGGTCGACCAGGACAGAGCTGTGTGCCTGGAGGATCACCTGCGCCTCCTTGCCGTCTTCGCCGATCTCGAAATCGAAAACCGCACCCCCTTCGCGCCGACGCAGGATCTCGATGACTTTTTCCCGCAGGGATTCGACCCAGATCGCCTTTGCCACGGGCCGGCCGATGACCTCGTTCGGATTCAGCCGCAGCAGGGCGCCGGCACTCGCGTTCATCAACAGGATGTTGTCATCCGCATCGACGACGAACAGGGCATCATCGACCGAGCGCATGACCCCGGCGATGCGGTCACTCGCCTGTCGCGATTCGACCAGAGTGGTTTCCAGAAGCCGCTGCCGCTCCTTCTGCTCGGTGATGTTCTGCATGATGCTGACCATGCCGAACACCGCTCCGGCCTCGTCGCGCAGCGGTACGGCGCTGCAGATATAATAGTCGTTTCCGTCGGGGCTCTCGTCGACCACTTCATATCCCAGCACCGCCCTGTTCTCGGCAAGGACCTCCTCCTCGATTGCGGCCAGATGCCGCCTGAGCGACGGTCGCCAGGCAAGGTCGCCGTCGGTCTTTCCGGCAATCTCCTCTTCGCTGCTGCCGGCCAGCGCGGCGTAGCGGCTGTTGCAGCCGATGTACTCCCGGTCGAGATTTTTCCAGGCGACCAGCGAGGGGATGTTGGTGAGCAGGTTTTCCAGCAGTTTTTTCTGCTGATCGAGCTGCGCCGTTCTCTCGACGACCCGTCGCTCCAGTTCGTCGTGTGCCTTGCGCAGGGCTTCCTCGGCGGCCCGCCTTTCGCCGATCTCCAGTCCGAGCTGGGTATTGGCCTGGCTGGTCTTTTCGATCTCGTCGATCAGGGTCTGTCGGGCACGCTCCAGGGTGTGCTCCGTCCGGCCGAGAATCGAGTAAGCCGACAGGAACAGTGCGCCGCCGAGGAGAATGCAGAAGACCGTCACCAGCGCCGTCGCCACGCCATGGTTCTGCATCGTCGCATCGATATCCCTGACCACCAGCATCACGCCAATCTCCTGGCCGCTGACGTCGATCAGCGGCAGAAATCCTCCCCGGAAATGCTGGTTGAACAGGTTGATATCAACCCTCTTCTCGCCGGAGACGGTTTCCGGCGTCACGATCCGCGGCAACTTCTGCAGGAACTGGCTGTCGGTGACCGCCGTGACCACATGCCCCGGCAGCAGTTCCCAGTCGGCGGCCCTGCCGAGCATCTCCTGTCCTGACTGCCAGCCGCTGCGTGTCAGCCGGTTCTTGCTGACCAGAATGGCCATCTGCGACCCGCTCTGGCGGGCGACCATCTCGATGAGCGGTTCGACCTCCTCGCCAAGCTCGATGAACCCGATCAGCTTGCCGTTTACGAACCAGGGGAAGACCGTCCTCAGGGTGAAGGTTCCCAGCGGCCCGAGCTCGGCGCCAGAACTCACCTGCAGGGCGCTGCGGGCCTGCTTCATGGTCACGCGATCGATCAGGTCGCCATGCGTTTCCGGCTTGTGCACCCGGAGCAGGTTGATCCCATTCGGGGCGTGAAAATAGAAGTGGGTGAACGGCTGGTTCTTCTGGAGCTTGCGGTAGATCGGTCCCGCGTGCTCCAGGAGCGCCTCGCGGTCCTGGAGCGCCATCGCCTGGCGGAGCGGCTCATTCCCCTCGATCGCGCCAATGAAGCTTGTCATGTCATCGGCACGCTCTGAGAGGATTTCTTCGTACAGGTGCCAGACCGAGTTGATATGGCCGTCCAGTTCGCGGGTCAGCTCACGCTGGAGATATATCTGGAAAACGGCGAGAAAAAGAAGGAGGAAAAACGTCAGCGTCAGGCCGAGAGGCCAGAGAACCCGTTTGCGGATATTCTGTACTCTATTCAGAAATCTGTCCGGCAATCCGTCCCCCCCGGGCTCCAGCTGGCGCCTACAGCAGGTTGGAGCATCTGGAATGATTGAACAATAGAATATGCAACGATCACGCCACCGTCATATCCGGAACGGGACGGCTCCGGCTGCGTATAACGAGATGTCGCAACGCCCCGGAATTCCCGCACAAGATGCGTTGGAATGCTCTTCGCGAGGAGCGGTCCGGGCGCCGGCGTTCGGCCAAACAGCCGGGGCCCAGGCGATCATTTGACCGGCCCGGCGCCGATCCGGTCGTTGTTCACCATCACCTTGTGGCCGCTGACGCGTCCACCGACCGTTCCTATCCGGCCCAGTGCGGTCAAGAGGCATGCGGAGAATTTCCTGTAGCGTGCGAAATGACCGCCATGCCTTCCCCTCCGGGGCATCTCAGCATGGGGGGGCGAGATGCCGGACGCAATCAGGGCGCGCAGGAAAACGATACAGCACTTCCTGCAAGCCTCCTCGAGCGATCCTGGCAGGCAGGCCACCTTACCAATCTAGATGGCGGCGCCGGCAAGTCAAGCGGCAGGCGGAGAATTATTCCATGCCGCAGGCGAAATTGAACAACGACGTTGCCGGTACCGGCCGGTCGGCCTGGAAGGCGGCGAGGATGCTTTTCCCTTCCGGAGAAAAAGCGGAGAGGTGCGACAGGTCGATGACGTAACTGGCGCAGACCGGGCGCAGCTGACGCAGCTGGCCGATAAGGGAGAAGTCGGTTTCGGCGGAGAGGGTGGTGGTCCCCTTCTGTCGCCGGACAAGGTAGTGCTCATCGCGCCCGGAAACCAGCGGGCTTTCGGGACGGACGCGCGGCATCGGCACCCGGGTGGTCATCAGCGGCACCTGAGCGTAGACGACGATGGTGTAATCCAGGCCGGCTGACCGTCGGGTCAGGTCGAGCATGTTCTCGCGGTCATCCTCGATATAGAGCGTCGCCTCCTCGGCGCCGAATTCTCTCCAGGCGAGGGCGGCCTGGGAGTTGAGGGTGAAGAGCCGGAAACCGGTGGCGAGAAGCGCCTCGTCGGATGGCTCGAAAAAACGGAAATGCGCCAGGTTGTTGAGCCGGAAGCGGCGCCAGCCGGCGGCAAGCAGCGCCCTGACGGTCGCGGCATAGCTGTCCCAGTCGCGCTCGAAGATGATGAACGGGAGATCCCAGACCAGCAGCTGCCGATCGTTCTTCAGCCGCCGCGGCATTTTGCCGAGACGGGCTTCGACACCCGGCTCGAGCGGCACAAGAATCCGGTCGATCTCGGGATTGTCGATCAGTCTCGCCTCCTGCAGGGAGCGGATGGCGACCGTCAGGCGTCGGCTGCGCTCCACAGGTTCAGTCGCCGGCTGCAGCAGGTTGCCGAGGGCCTCCCGCCTCCGGAGCGCCGTATTGCCGTTGGAAACCGACGAAAGGCTTTGCCGCAGCCGGCGGTAGAAGTCGCGGCGGATCTCCTTGAGCCGACTCGGCGGTATGACCACCGGTGGCAGCTTGCCGCAACGCAACTCCGCCAGCTCAACCCCGTCCTGCCCCCCCTTGCCGAAGACCGAGAGCAGCACCTCGCGGTCGAGGGGGCGTTCTCTCGCCGGGTAAGCCTCGACCGGATAGCACTCACACAGCTCAACGCCGCCGGCGACGGCGGTCAGCTCGAGGGTCTTGTTGTCCGGCATGGAGACCGCAAGAACGACCCGGTTCGTCCGTTCGGCCGCGGCGGCCAGCAACCGGTGACAGGCGGCATCACTCATGGTGAAGGCGGCGCTGGAGGAGACCTTGAAGATTGCATCTCCCTTGCGGAATTCGCCCCGGAACGGCGACACGATGGTGACGAGCTCCCCCTGTTTCGCCTGACCGCTTCTCTTCTGCCCGCGGAAAATCTCCTTGAGGGTAAAGGCCTTGCCGGCCTGGTCACTCTGCGGCTGGATGCGGACCCGGTCGCCGACGTGCAGCGGCGCGCCGGTCCGGAAACTGATCCGGGCACCATGCAGCTGCTCGATCTTTCCGAGGAAACGGCCGGTGGCGCCGTGAACGTTCGGCACGGCGATGTCGTTCGGCGCCGGCCCCTGCAGGAAGCCGCGGGTCGGCGGCCGGCCGAAGGAGTCCCGAAGCTGCTCCTTGGCCTCCTTGATGACTGCCTGCTTCATCCCGGCCGGGGCGTCGATCACCGAGCGGTAGGCCGCGACGACGTTGGCGACATACTCGGCCGACTTCATCCGCCCCTCGATTTTGAAGCTGCCGACGCCGGCGCCTGCAAGCTCGTCGAGCAGGTCGATCGCCGAAAGGTCGTTGGTCGAGAAGTAGTACCCCTGATCGCGGCGGTGACGGTAGCGGCGCCGGCAGGGCTGGGCGCAGCGGCCGCGGTTGCCGCTTTTGCCGCCGAGGAAGGAGGAGAAGTAGCACTGGCCGGAGAAAGAGAAGCAGAGCGCCCCGTGAACGAAATGCTCCAGCTCCATCCCGGTCTGCCGGCGGATTTCGGCTATCTCCTCCAGGGTCAGCTCGCGGGCCAGCACCGCCCGCTTGAAGCCGAGCTCTTCGAGCATTTTGATTCCGGCGCTGTTGTGAATGGTCATCTGCGTCGAGGCGTGCAGGTTGAGCCCGGGAAAGTGCTCCCGCGCCAGTCGCCACACCGCCATGTCCTGGAGGATGACCGCATCGGTGCCGATCGCCTCGAGGGCCGAGAGGGTCTCGACCAGCTGCGGCAGCTCCCTCTCCTTGACCAGGGTGTTGAGGGTGACGTAGATCTTTCGGTCGCGGCCGTGAGCGTAGGAGATCATCCGCTCCAGCTCCTTGAGGGAGAAATTCTTCGCCTTGGCCCGGGCGCTCATCTCCTTGAGCCCGGCGTAGACCGCATCGGCGCCGCTCTCCATGGCGGCGAAGAACGCCTCGAGCGAGCCGGCCGGTGCAAGAAGTTCAGGTTTTTTGAGATTTATTGTCATACCCAGATACTTGCCGCGAAGACACGAAGGCGCGAAGAAAAACTAAATCGACCTTAACGGAGAGGCTGCCTCTCCGTTAAAAGAATCTATAAATTTCTTTTCTTAGTGTCTTCGTGGCCCAAGAGGCTTTTCGAATAATGAAGCCGGGTTAAATTACCCGGCCGGTTATATTTAAGAAGCTAGCATGCGGCATTGTCTGTGGCAAGGGGATTCAGCCGAGCAACCCACGGTCGCAGAAGCTGACGTAGCTGCCGTTGCCGATGATGATGTGATCGAGCACCCGCACCCCCATCAGGTTGCCGGCCTCGGAGAGTCGTTCGGTAAGGTCGATATCCTCGCGGCTCGGCGTCGGGTCGCCGGAGGGATGGTTGTGGACGAACAGTACCGCGGCCGCCGATTCGCGGATAACCGGAGCAAAGACCTCGCGCGGATGGACAATGCTGGCGTTGAGGCTCCCCTCGGAGACCTGGATCTCCCGGATCAGGCGGTTCTTGCTGTCGAGCAGCAGGGAGAAAAAAACCTCCTTCTTCCGGTCGCGCAGCTTCTCGTGGTAATGGTTGAAGATGTCGTTCGACGAGGTAAAGCGGTCGCCCGGGCGGATTTCCTGCCGGGCAAAACGGCGGGCCAGCTCGAACAGCGCCTGGATCTCGGCCGCCTTGGCCGGCCCGATCCCCTTCTGTCGACAGAGCTCCGGGGTATGCGCCGACGCCAGGGCCCGCAGCGAACCGAAACCTCTCAGCAGCTGCCGCGCCTGATCGACGGCGCTGGTTTTGTCAGCGGCGCTGCCGGTGCGGATAATCAGCGCCAGCAGCTCGGCGTCGCTCAGTGCCGCCGGCCCGCGACGCAGCAGTTTCTCCCGCGGACGTTCGTCCTCGGGCCACTCCTTGATCGTTCTCATCTCCCCCTCCACGCAAGAAGAGACCGGCCGCGGCCGGTCTCATGTTCAGGTTATGACATCCGAATCTCACTTCTCTTTCATCGGCGACCCCCAGAAAGTGCCGAGAACTTTCTGCTCCTGGTCGGTCAGGGTGGCTCCCATCTTCATCATCTTCCCCAGGATCTCGTTCATGTCGCGACCCTCTCTGATCGCGCTTTCAATTCTTTCCTGGCTGTGGCAGATGGTGCAGCGTTTCTTGATGATCTCCTGGTATTCCTTCGGGTCGTTCGGATCGGCGGCGACGGCGAACGTCACCCCTGACAGGAGCATCAGCGCCAGCAATGCAGTCGATTTCATCTCTCAGGTTTACTCCCTTACGTAGGTGTCGATATCGGTCTCGTGTACCATGCCCATCCAGTGGGCGTACTCCGACTCGATGATGGCGTAGTGGTTGCGGGTCTCCTTGGCCATTTTTTCGAACACCGCCCGCACGCCGGGGTCGACGATCTTCTCGGCGGTCATCTCGAGGTGCCTGGCGAGATCCTCCTCTTCCTGCAGAGCGAACTCCATTGCATTGCGCTCGTGGACATTCTCGTTCAGCGCCTTCTCGAGGTTGTGAAGGACGGTGGTGTCGAATTTCGGCTCGGTCGCCATGAACTCCTCGAACGAGCCGAGATCCTTTCCGGAGTAGATGTCGAAAAAGTTGCTGGCGTGCTCCCGCTCCTCGCGTGCAAGGGTCTCGAACACCCTCTTGGCCCTTTCGTTCTTGGTGATTTCCGCAGCCCGGAGATAGAAATCCATGACGTTCTTCTCCGTCTGGATCGCCATCTTGATCGCTTCCTGCATGTTGAATTCCTGTGGCATAGGCATGCTCCTTCTGCGTGGCATGAAATTGAATTCCAGCGGACGAGGCATTTCTTATTCTCATTAATTATGAACGAAGCACGGAACTTTGCAACAGCAGCGAACCGAATAACGAAGACGCGCCGGCCAATTACCCCTCGCCCCCCTGTCGGGTCGGCGGTGAATGGCCGGTTCCCGGGCCGGCGCCGAGTCGATGAAGGGCCGCCAGCACTTCATCCAGCTGACTGGATGGGCCGCCGGCCATGTTTTCATCCTCGGCCACCTCGAGCTCGCGGGCGTCGTACTCCCAGCGCTTCAGTACCTCGATCTTCTGGCTGCGGGTCAGCGATTCTTCGGTGCAGACATCCATCGGCCGCGCAAAGACGCCGGCCGGATCCTGCATCGCCAAGGCAATATTCATGATGCAACTCCTCTCTTCATTGGTCCATTATACAACAAGCCGGGAGTTGATTGCAGCGGGGCGTTGCCGTCAGGCGGGCAGATCGTCAGGCTCCTTTTTGTGCCTGCTGAACAGTTTGTAGATGGCCGCGAAATCCTCCTGCGCGATCCCCTCCTCGAAGGTGCGCCCGTACAGCTCCTTGACCAGGGATGCGATCAGCAGCGGCTTCTTTTCGGTCGTCGCCAGATCCAGCAGGCAGGCGAAGTCCTTGTAGAGCAGGGCCGAGGAGAAATGGACGGAGAAATCACCGTCGAGCAGTTTCTGCTTCTTGGCTGTCAGGATGCGCGAACTGCCGCCGCCGACCGCGAGGATCTCCAGGGCCTGCAGTCGGTCGATGCCGGCATGCTCCGCCATCGCCAGCGCCTCGGCGCTGGCCGCCATGATCGCGCCGAGGGCCATGTTGTTGATCACCTTCATCTTCGAGGCGTCCCCCGGCCTGGCAAGACAGAAGATGTTCGCGCCGAGGTTTTCGAGAATCGGCCTGACCCGCCGATAGCTCTCCTCCTCGCCGCTGACCAGGAGGGTCAGCTCCCCTTTGCTCGCCGGGTTGACGCTGCCGACAACCGGCACCTCGAGATAGGCGGCGCCTCTGTCGGCGCAGAGCCGGTGGAATTCGACGACGTCGCCGTAATGGTTGGTGGTCAGGTCGATGATAACCCGGCCGTTGTTATCGGCGGCGAACAGCCCGTCGTCTCCGCCCAAAACCGCCCGCACCGCGCTGCTGTCGTACAGGCAGAGGAAGACGACATCGCTCTGCCCGGCCACGGCGGCCGGGGAGATGGCGGCGGTGGCATCAAGCCCCTCCAGCCTTGCCGGCGTCCGGTTCCAGGCGATCAGCTGATGACCGCAGTCAATGAGCCGCCCGGCAACCGCCTTGCCGAGGTGCCCCAGGCCGATGAATCCGATCTGCATAAACGCCTCCCGTCGTCTTCGGTTCAGGTCAGATCGAGTCGTTCGACAATCTTTTCGACGTTGATGACAACTATGCGCTTCAGCTTGTTCATGTCACGCCCCCTGGCTCATGAAATGCCGGGTGACCGGAAAAGACTGATCGAAATTATAGCCGACGTCGCCAACAATGACTACATCCGGACATGACCGAGCAGGTAGAGGTCGATGGCGATGGCTTCGGCGACGAAAATCAGCGGTGCCAGGGGGAGCAAGATCGTCCGGCTGCACCCCTTCTCGCGGGCCATCCTGAAGGATCGCGCCGCTTCCAGAACCAGCCAGGCGAGGTTGAGCAGCGGCACGGCAACAAACAGGCCGACCATCAGAAAGAACCCCTCGCTGGTCTGGTTGAATCCGCCGAGCAGGTCGCGGCTGCCGAGCTCGAAGTAGATGAGCGGGGCCTGGGTGGCGACGATGGCGATGATGCGAAAAGTCTTCATTCCACTCCCGGCGGATAATCGCGAAGGGCCGCCATCGGCCCCCTCCGGCACCAGAACAGGCTGCCCTGCCTCCCCTGAGAGACCAGCAAACACGCACCCCATGATAAATGAAGTCGGCAAGGATGCCCATGCTGAAATTTGCGTCTGCATTCAGCAACAGGACAGGAATCGATTCGCATCAACGCAGACGGCAGAATGAGACCTCCCTCCTTGCCCTGACCAGCGCCCTTCGCACGGCGGAAGGGGGGGGGCCGGTGGCGGCTTATGGTTTTCACAGGGTTCTTGCCGGGCCCGGATGAAAAAACGTCATCGGCGCAAGATATGAGAGGGGGCTAATATTCATGCCGCGGCCTGCTATAATGTACGGACAACTTCCTGCGGCGGAAAGGGGGCAGGCCATGTCACTGTTTTACGATCCTCACGACCTAGCGGACCAGCAGCGTGTCGAAGACCTCCTCAGAGAATACGGCATCCGCTACGAACTCCACCCCGAACCGGTCACCGGCAGGGGTCCGATGCAGATTTACGTTGCCGAAAAGGACCTCGCCCGGGCGGAAAATCTTATCGTCCACCACAAACACTGACCACGCCGGACGGACACCATCGACAGCTGTAATCTCTTGCCGTGGAATACAGGATGTTGTATTCTTCCCTTGAGTTTTGTCCAAATAAAGCAGAAAGAGGCCCTGCCTGACGGAACCTGATCTATGTCGGCTTTCTCTGAATCGACCCTGATAGACGCCTGCCGTACCCTCTTCGGGGACGAACTCCTGCTTTCCCGCGAATTCCTCAGTTATCTTCAGCCGAACGGCGTCAAGGCCGCCTACCGCCTCAAGGCGAAGGAGGCCCACCCGGACCGGTTCGCCGGCTCTTCCCCGACGGTGCGCAGGCAGCAGACCGCCTTTTTCCAGGAGGTCAACCGCGCCTACGACCTGCTCCGCGCCTTCTTCCAGGAACGGGACCGCGGGGGGTGGCAGCCGCCATCATCAGATTCAGGAGCGCCCCGAACCCGCCGCCATGCCCCGGCGACGCGGAAGGGCTCCTGCCGCATCCCGGAGAGAACCCTCGAGTTCGGCCACTATCTCTACCACCGCGGCCTGATCAGCTACACCCAGCTGATCAACGCCCTGGTCTGGCAGCGACAGCAGCGCCCCCTCCTTGGCGAGCTGGCCGTCAACATCGGCTGGCTGAAAAAGGAGGATACCCTGACGGTCATCAGGCAGCGCGGCCCGTACGCCCGCTTCGGCGAACGGGCGATCCGCATGGGACTGCTTTCACCGGGGCAGGTGAAGGCCCTGATCCTGCACCAGCGAACCCTGCACAAGAAACTCGGGCAGTACTTTGTCGAAAACGGGATTCTTGCCGCCGAAGAGGTCGAGCATCTGGCGCAGAAACTGGCCGAGCACAACGCACGGGTCTACAATCGCACGAACCAGCGGCACAAGCAGGCCCTCTGACCCTCCCGGCTAAAATCCTTCCAGAGCGACCGCAAAACTGTCAACAATCACCTTCTGCAACTCTTTCCAGGGCTGGCGATCGCCAAACGGGTATTTCTGGTTCACCTCGATCTGCAGCCCGGTGTAGGCCGGCTCCGGATAAAGCCGCCGCATCGACTGGACAACGCCGTCGCTGGCGCCACGGTAGGGGTAGTTGCGCCGAACGCGAACCGCGGGAGAGATCCCGCGCAGCGCTTCCTGCCACCTGCGGCAGAACGCCGCTTCCTTCGCGCGCCGCGGGTCGTACATCAGTCCGACGTCGCAGTTGCGCACCCGACCGCGCAGCTCCGGGGTGAAGGAATGGATCGCCAGGTGGAGAACCGATCCGGACTCCGCCAGCAGGGTGTCGAGTCTCTTCCTGACCAGGTACTGGTAGGGCCAGTAACAGACCTCGACAATCCGCTCCTTGACCTCCCTCGGGAGGTGGCGCGTATATTCCGAGAAGAGTGCCCGGCGATTGTGCAGGGAGCGGTTCTGGTCGATCAGCAGCCGGGTGATCTCGGCATGCTCGCAGGGCGCGTGGAAGCGGGTGGAAAAGCGGACGGCCAGTTCGCCGGCGCCGGGGTCGTAGCCGCGATGACTCGCCAGGACCGACTCCTCTCCTGCGAAGAGGTGGGCGAACTCCTCGGGAACCTTGTTGTCGCCATGCTCCACGGTGAACAGAAGCGCGGGGAGTGGTTTCATCGCATCATTGATCCGTGACCGGCACCTTGCGAACGACGATGAATTCCCCCTCCCGAACCACTGTCAGGAACAGATCCCGGTTGACATCGCCGTAGGCATTGAAGCTGAGTTCCCCCTGAAGCGTTTCGAAGGACGCCTGCTGCAGCAGCGTCTGCTTCAGTTCGGCGCCGCTTCGGGCGCCACCGCGGAGACCCTCCAGCACGATTCGCGTGGCATCGTAGGCATGGATCGCCGGAAAGGAGGGGGGGTGGCTGAATCGCCCGACATAGCGTTCCTTGAAGTCGAGGAACCGTTTTTCCCGCGACGCCTCGTTGAAGGTATGGAAGAGGGTGATCCCCTCGACCGACTGCCCGCCGGAGCTGAGCAGGTCCCTGGTCATCGACCACTCGCTGGTAAACAGGGGGATAGCCTTCCCCATCTTCAGCCCCTGCTGGGCCAGCAAGGCGGTGTCGAGGGAGTTGGCGAGAATCAGGATGCCGTCCGGGTCATGGCCGAAAGCCTCCTCCATGAGCCCGAGAAAGCGGTGCTGACCGCCGGAGGTGAAGCTGATTCCGGCGACGATCTCACCGCCAAGCGCCGAGAACTGCTCGCTGAAGCATGTTTTCCAGCTTTCGGTAAACGCGCTGTTGCCGACATCGTAAATGATGACAAAGCGGCGCAGCGATTTTTCATGGTAGGCGAATTCGGCCAGCGACCGGGACATCATCATGCATTGCGGGTAAACCCGAAGGAAATTGTCGTCCTGCTGTCCGAGCAGCATGGTGCCGACGGTCGGGCTGACCATCAGGGTGTCGCTGCGACTGATTTCCGGCGCCATGACCACCCCCATAGAGCTGGTCATCGGCCCGATAACGACCGGCAGCTTCATGTCGATAAACTCCCTGACGATCTTCAGGGCTTCCGCCTCGTTCTGCATGTCGTCCCTGATGACCAGTTCGACCGGGCGGCCGTCGATCCCCCCGGCACGGTTGACCTCCTCGACGGCCAGCAACGTGCCGTCGCGGCCGGCAACGCCGAGGCTCGCCGTCCGGCCGGTCAGCCCGCCGACGAAGCCGATCTGCAACGGCTTCTTTTCCAAAAGGTTGCAGCCTGCCGGAAAGATGAGCAGGACGACAAGAAGAAACGAAAGTGCCTGTGCGCACCGATTGGTCATGATTCCTTCCGTTGCGAAGTTTGCCGACTCAGCAACTGTAGCACCGAAGCCGGGGATGAAAACGTCACAGGTACCGGGAGATGACCGACAGCAGCTGCTCCTGGTCGAACGGCTTGCAGATAAACCCCTCGGCGCCCGCATCACGGGTCAGCGCCGCCATCTCCTCCGGCGCCTTGGCCGACATCAGCAACGTCGGGATATGTCGGCTTTTGTCCCTTTTTTTCAGCAATCGGACCTTTTCCGTGCCGTTGATCATCGGCATCTCGACATCGACCAGCAGCAGATCCGGGACCGGAGTGGTGTAAATGTAGGTGTTGGCGACGATACCCGAATCGGCGGTCAGAACCTCGAACCCCGCCGGTTCGAGGATATCCCTGACCAGCTGCAGGTGCAGGGCGCAATCATCAATAACGACAACTTTCTTACGAGACATTTCCCCCTCCTTCTCCATGAAAGAACGACAGTGCCAGGCCACCTGCCCGACACCGCCGCGACGACAAGCGCCGCTATTTTCCGCCGAGCTGCATGCGGGCCGAATCGAGGACGAACATCTGCAGGCGGTAGCGGCAGTCCCGGTCGATGTCGACAAACTCGAGCCCCGCTCCGGGAGGCAGGTCGTTCCGCTTCAACTTGCCCGCCGGATTGACCCAGGCGACCCGGACGCGGCAGCGGGTTTCACTGTCGCTGCGCGGAACGAGGAACTCGATGTCGAACTCGTCGTCCTCGCCGAATATCCGCTCGGAGGTCAGGTATAGCCCGCCGGTCCCCAGGTTGCAGGCGTAGTCGTGCCGCTCCTCCCCCTTGTCCATGCCGTAGCGCACCAGGATATTGCGGTCGATGCGCGGTGCCGCCCGGTTGGCCAGGGTGACATACTGGCGCGCCGCGGTCAGCAGCTCGCGCCGGCCGACCGGCCTCGCCAGCAGGCCGTCGCAGCCGGAACTCCAGCCGTGCTCGATTTTCTCCCGGTCATTCTCCGCCAGCAGGATCACCGGCGTCGTGAACAGGTCGGGGTCGTTCTTGATCCGCCGGCAGCACTCGACACCGTCCATTCCCGGCATGTCGACATCGATGATGATCAGGTGCGGCCGGATGGCGGCCGCCATGCGCAGCGCCTCCTGGCCGCCGCGCGCGGTCGAGATCTGGAACTCGGACTGGTTGAAATAATTCTTGGCGATCCCCCGCATCAGGCGGATATCGTCAACCAGCAGCAGGCGGTGTTTCTCTTTCATCAGAAATTCTCCGGTGCGTCAAGCTGCAGGCCCGGAAGCGGATACAATCTTCCGAAGCAGTCGCCGGCAGTTGCAGGTCGCCACCCCTTCATCGGCTCAGAACTGCAAATATAGCTGACGTCGATACTTGAGGCAACGCCGATCGACCCGCCACCACGGGGGGGGCTTCCCACGCTCTTCGTCGGCCAGCGCACAGGCCGCCGTGACGTTCGCCGTCCCGAATCGCCCGTCCGTGCCGATGCCGCGACTTTCGTCCCGACGGTGAAGATAGTAACATAAATATCCGGAAACAGTTGAGAACATAGTTGCCAGCGCGACCACAAATGCTTGACATTTCAATTTTCTGCTGTGTAATAGAAGCTTCCATCCGGTTTCTTCATGGCGGGGGCAGCGACGTTTCCCCCGCCTCATTTGATCCATCAGACAAAGGAGGTTGCATCATGTTGCGAGGGATTCTTTCCGTATTCGTTGTCGCCACCGTCCTGGCATCGTCCCAGGCGCTGGCAGCCGACACCATCAAGATCGGCTTCAACATTCCCCTGACCGGTGACATCCCGGAAGTCGGGGAAGGTTCGAAAAATGCTGCCGAGATGTACCTGGCAGACATCAACGGCGCCGGCGGCCTCGAGGTCGGCGGCAAGAAGTACATGCTCGAGTTTGTTTACATGGACAACGAAGCAAAGGCCGAATCGGCAGTCAGTGCGGCTCTCAAGCTTATCGAGCAGGAACAGGTCGTCGCCATCATCGGCCCCAACTCCTCCAAGCAGGCTGTTCCCGGTGGCGGTACAGCCAACGATAACCGCACTCCGATGATCAGCCCCTGGTCGACCAACCCGAACACCACGCTCGATCGCCCCTGGGTCTTCCGCGCGGCCTTCCTTGACCCCTTCCAGGGTCCGGTTGTAGCAAACTTTGCCGCCAAAAAGTTTGGCGCCAAAACAGCGGCCGTTCTTTACGACGTCAACAACGACTACTCGGTCGGCCTGGCCGAAGTCTTCAAGTCCGCCTGGGAAGCAAAAGGGCTCGGTCCGGTCGTTGCTTACGAGTCCAACGGCACCAAGGACCAGGACTTCTCGGCCCAGCTGACCACCATTATTGCGGCCAAGCCGGACTTCATTTTCGTTCCCGAAAACTACAACCAGGTGGCCCTGATCATCCCGCAAGCCCGTGACCTCGGCTACAAGGGCCCCTTCATGGGTTCCGACTCCTGGGGCACCCCTGACCTGGTAAAACTCTGCGGTGAGCAGTGCTACGGCCAGTACTTCTCCACCCACTACGCCGCCGCCGGCGCCAAGGGCGCCACCAAGGTCTTTATCGACCGCTACAAGGCTAAGTACGGGGCCGAGCCGGCCGACTACGCCGCCCTGACCTGGGACTCCATCGGCCTGCTGGTCGAAGGCATCAAGAACGCCGGCAAGGTCGAGAAAAACCCGCGCAAGATGCGTGCTGCCATTCGTGACGGCCTGGCCGCGATCAAGTCTTTTGACGGTGTCACCGGTTCGTCGAAGTTCGACGCGCAGGGCGACCCGATCAAGTGTGCTGTTATTGTCAAAGTTGCCGATGATGGCAGCTTCCAGTTCGAGGAGTCAGTCTGCCCCGAGTAATATTGGCGACATACAGGCTGTCAAGATAGTGCGGGGGCCTTTAACGGCCCCCGCTTTTTTATGTCAAAACCACCGCACCCCCGAGGCGGAGATATAAAACAGGGATTGATGCAGCCACCAAAAAGCATTAAAGTTGGTGGCTGGCAAACAAAGTATTGTGCCGCAGAGCCTTCAGCGGCACCACAAAAGATCATCTTAAGGAAGAACCCCAGGTGGATTTCATTTTCCAAAACATTTTGAACGCTCTGCAGTGGGGGAGCTTTTACGCCCTCATCGCGCTCGGCTACACCCTTGTGTACGGTGTACTGCGCCTGATTAACTTTGCCCATGGCGATATTTTCATGGTCGGTGCATACATCTCATTCTTTGTCGCCGGATTTCTGCTCGGTCCCATCGTCGGACTCTCCCCGGCATGGGCCTTTCTCATCACCGTTCCCTTGACAATGCTCCTCACCGCCTGTGTCGGTGTGACCCTGGAGCGGATCGCCTACCGTCCATTGCGACGCAAAGGCGCGCACCGACTCTACGTGGTCATCACCGCCCTGATGTGCGGCTTGATCCTGGAATACTCAAACCTGGCCGTGCTTGGCGCCAGCCGCTTGAAATTCCCCGAGCTGATCGAAAAGCAGGTCTGGAATGTCGGTGGCATAACCGTGACAAACCTGAAGGTTCTGGTCATTGCCGCAGCGATCGTGGTGTTCCTCTTCCTGCACTGGGTGGTCACCAGGACCAGGGTCGGCATGGCGATGCGAGCCATTTCCTACGACAAGTTTGCCATCCCTCTCATGGGGATTCCGATGGACAACATCATCGTCATCACCTTTGTCCTCGGCTCCGGCTTCGCCGGTCTCGCCGGCCTGTTGTTCGCCATGAGCTATCCGGTGCTGGAACCGTTCATGGGTATGCTGATCGGCTGGAAAGCGTTTATCGCTGCCGTCGTTGGTGGTATCGGTGACATCAGGGGAGCTTTTGTCGGCGGTTTTTTGCTCGGCTTCATCGAGGTTGGCGTGGTGACGTTCTTCCCGTCCTCCTATCGTGACCTCTTCGCCTTTACCATTTTGCTCTTGATCCTGTGGATAAAGCCGACCGGCCTGTTCGGCATCCCGCAATCCACCAAGATCTAGTTGGGGGATGAACCATGCGACAATATTCTCTCAACATTTTGATGGTCTTCATCGCAGCGCTCATCCTGGTTGCAGGGCACTTCGGCTGGATCGACAACTATATCCAGATCGTCATTATGACGATCGGTATCAACATAATCATGTCGACCAGCCTGAACCTGGTCAACGGCAACATGGGCGAGTTCACCTGCGGCCATGCCGGTTTCATGTGCGTCGGCGCCTACATCTCCTCGATCATCTCGGTTTTCTGCTTCGGCACCAAGTTCGGTGATCCCCTGCTGCCGGCCTCCTCGGTGGCGTTCGTTTTTCCGGTCATCCTTCTGATCGGCGGCGTTGTGGCCGCGCTTTCCTCGCTGCTGGTCTCAATCCCTTCGTTCAAGACCCGGGATGACTACCTGGCGATCATTTCTATCGCCGTCAACTACATGATCATCTCGGCGATCGAAAATATGGATTTCATCGGTGGTTCACGCGGTTTCCAGGGAATGAAGGATACTGTCTGGGCGATGATCGACATCTTCGATGGCCCGTGGATGCTCTTCTGGGTGCTTCTCTTCACGGCATTCAACGTCTGGGTGATCAGGCGCTTCATCAGTTCCACCTATGGCAAGGGCGTCAACGCCATCTGCCAGGACGAAGTTGCCGCCGAAATCATGAGTGTTAACACCAACAAGATCAAGATCATCAACTTCATGGTTGCCGCCGGTCTCGCCGGGTGTGCCGGCGGGCTCTATGCGCATATTATCGGTTACGTTAACCCGCAGTCGTTCAACATCCTCAAGTCGACCGAAGCAATGGTTATGGTTTACCTGGGCGGCATGGGCTCCCTTTCAGGTGCGATCCTCTCTGCCATCCTGTTCACCGGGTTGATGGAACTGTTGCGCTCGCAGGCCATTATTGACGGCCTGCTCTCGCCGGTGACCATGGTTTTCCCGGACTGGGAACCTTCGGCTGGCGTCATCAAGTGGGTGATGATACCGCTGCTGCTGGTCATCGTCATGCAGTTCCGCCCCGAAGGGATCATGGGCAACCGTGAACTCTCTGATATATTTCCGAAACTGAAGAAGTTTTACAGGTTTAAGTAAACAATTAACGCAAAGACGCAGAGTTGAAATGAAAGTCGCAAGGAATACAGGAAGGTCTCAAGGGGTGGTTTTAAACCAAAGCACCTCTTTGCGCCTTGCCTCACCCTTTTGCGCCTTTGCGTTAAGACTTGCAGGCTGACACGATGAATATGGCAGATTCAATATCACCCGAACAATCGCAAACACCGGTCCTCGAAGTTCACGGCATGACCCAACAGTTCGGTGGCCTGCGTGCCGTCTCTGACTTCAACCTCAAGCTGATGCCAGGCCAGCTGACCGGGCTGATCGGGCCTAACGGTGCCGGAAAAACGACCGTTTTCAACCTGGTCAGCGGCTTTTACCAGCCAACTGCGGGTGAGATCTTTGTCAACGGCCAACCGACCGCCGGCTTAAAGCCGCACAAGGTCACCGCGCTGGGTGTCGCTCGCACCTTCCAGAATATTCGCCTCTGGAACGACATGACCGTACTCGACAATATCCGCGTCGCCCAGCACTACTGGTTGAATTACGGGTTCTTCAGCAGCGTCTTCCGCACCAAACGCTTCAAGCAGCGCGAAGCACAGATTTCCGAGGAAGCCAACGAACTGCTCGAGGTATTTAACCTCAAGCGCTTTGCCGACGAGTTCCCCAAGAACCTGCCCTACGGGACCCAGCGCAAACTGGAGATCGCCCGTGCCCTGTCAACCCACCCCAAGCTCCTGCTGCTCGACGAACCGGCCGCCGGCCTCAACTCTGCCGACGTCAAGGAATTGATCCGCCTGGTGTGCTGGATTCACGAAAAGTTCGATGTCACCATCTGGATGATCGAGCACCACATGGACGTGGTCATGGAGTTGTGCAGCCATATCAAGGTTATCGATTTCGGAGAGACCATCGCCGAGGGCACTCCGGATGAAATTCGCAACAACGAAGCGGTTATTACCGCTTATCTGGGAGATGACAATATCTGATGCTTCTGCAAGTCGAAAATCTTGAAGTCAAGTACGGCAACATCCAGGCGTTGCACGGGATCAGCTTTCACGTCAATGAAGGCGAAATCGTCACCCTGATAGGCGCGAACGGTGCTGGCAAAACCACCACCCTCTACTCTGTCGCCCGTCTCGCTCCTCCGGAAGCCCCACGCGTGGTGGGTGGCGACATTCGGTTCAAAGGCGAGTCGATCCTTAAAACCCGCCCTTCTGACGTGGTGAGCAAACTGAACCTCGCCCTCTCTCCGGAGGGTCGCAGAATCTTCGGCAATCTCTCAGTCATGGAGAACCTGAAGCTGGCAACCTATGCGCGCGAGAAGGATGCCGATCTCGATTCCGAATACGAGCGCATTTTCGATCTGTTTCCCCGCCTCAAGGAACGCCGGAATCAGCGTAGTGAATCATTGAGTGGCGGCGAGCAGCAGATGCTCGCTGTCGGCCGTGCACTCATGACCGGCTGCGAAATCCTGCTACTTGATGAACCCTCTATGGGGCTCGCACCGGTCCTTAAGTATGAACTTTTTCGCAAGCTGAAGCAGCTCAATGAGGAAGGGATGACGATCCTCCTGGTTGAACAGAACGCCAATCTCGCCCTGCACCTTGCACATCGCGGCTATGTCCTCGACACCGGCAATATCGTCGCCAAAGGTACCGGGCAGGAACTGTTGGACAACCCGGATGTCAAGAAAGCCTACCTCGGCGGTTAACGCCGAAAAATGTTACCCCCCCTCCGCCTCTTCACCCGTTTCCACCATAATAAAATCGACCAATTACACCCGCCCCCTTGCAGACCGCCTGAAAACTGCGAGAATTAGGGGAGAAGGCAGTTTAATTCACTGCCCCGGATTTTCTGGAACTCCCCTTGCAGATATAATCCAAATCAGGAGATGCATCCTGAATCGCGTCTTTTCAAGGAGGTTCGCATGTCTCTGTTATCAGTTCTCGAAACGCATCCGCTCATCGCCTGGCCGGCTTTGGTCATCATCCTGCTCGTGCTGCTCTACCTCGCGCGCCAGCAGATGCATCGCATGGTCAAGGCCTTTACCCGCGTCGCCGCCCAGGCGCTGCGGATGGCCTCGAAGTCGCTGATTCTCGCCGAGCAGCGCCTCAAGCAGCGCAACCGCGAGGTTCTGCTCGCCTCCGGGGCGCTCGCGGTCGAAAAGGAGCTGGAGCGGGAGTTCCACCGGGTCGACGCCGTGGTCAAGCGGGACCTGCAGACCTATCCCGCCTTCCACCGCAGCATGTCCGACCTGATCACCCGCATCGACGAGGACTATCGCAAGAGCACCGAGGTGCCGCCGTCGCCGCCCGCCTGGATCGCCGCCATCGAAGCGGTCGCCCAGGTGCCGAACACCGACGGCGGTGTCGCCGAGATTCTCGGTGAGATCAACAGGACCCTCGACAAGCACCACAAGTCGGCAATGGACGAATTCCGCAAGGCGAGCCAGGAGCGCCACGCGACCCTCAACAAGATGATGCCGGTCTGGCGCAAGCTCAGCGAAACCCTCGAGCAGGTCGGCAAGACCATCACCGGGCTGTTCGAGCGCTCTGAGCTGATCACGTCGAAGATGGACGAATACGAACAGATCCGCGCCGGCGAGGACCAGGCGGAAAGACGCCTTTCGTCCTCGTCGCTGACCCAGTTCTTCATTTCCGGCCTGGTCATGCTGATCGCCATCGGCGGCGCCATCATCAACTTCAACCTGATCGCCCTGCCGATGTCGGAGATGGTCGGCGGCGGCAGCTACATCGGCAACTTCAAGACCTCCAATGTTGCCGCCCTGGTCATCATTCTGGTGGAGATCTCGATGGGGCTGTTCCTGATGGAGTCGCTGCGCATCACCCACCTCTTCCCGGTGATCGGCCAGCTCGACGACCGGATGCGCAAGCGGATGATCTGGATCTCCTTCATCATCCTCTTCACCCTCGCCGGCGTCGAGTCGGCGCTCGCCTTCATGCGCGACCGGATCGCCGCCGACATGGAGGCGCTCCGGCAGACCCTGGCCGGAGCCGAGGCCGTCAGGACCCAGGTCGAAAGCGTTATCCCGACCGCCGGGCAGATGGTCATGGGCTTCGTCCTGCCGTTCGCCCTCACCTTCGTCGCCATTCCGCTCGAGTCGTTCATTCATTCTTCACGGACCGTCATCGGCATCGCCCTCGCCTGGGCGCTGCGATCCGGTGCCTTCGTGCTGCGCCTGACCGGCAACATCATCAGCCATCTCGGCAAGGCGATCATCGCCCTGTACGACCTGCTGATCTTCCCGGCCCTCTGGATCGAGGAGAAGCTGCACCGGGAACCGAAACCGGCAAGGCAAGCCGCATCCGCACACGACGACAAGCCCGATTCACCACATCGCGAGGAGGTGCACCCATGAAGAAAATATCCCTGCTGCTGGCCGGTCTGGTCCTCATGGCCGGCGGCTGTTCCGACACCACCAGCCACTCCAAGGCGGTCTACATGCTGCTCGACACCTCCGGGACCTATACCCGGGAGCTCGACAAGGCCGCGGCGATCATCAACTACCTGCTCGGCACCCTGCAGCCGGGCGATTCGCTGGCTGTCGCCCGGATCGACACCGGCAGCTTCAGCGAGAAGGACATCGTTCAGAAGATGACCTTCGACGGCCGGCCGTCGGTCTCCAACCAGCAAAAGCGGGATTTCAAGGACAACATCGACAAGTTTGTCAAGACCGTCAAGGGCGCCCCCTACACCGACATCACCGGCGGCATCCTGCAGGCGGCCGAGTATCTCTACGAGACCGGCGCCGGACGCAAGGTGATCCTGGTCTTCTCCGACATGGAGGAGGAGCTCGCCAAGGGGTACGTCCGCGACATTCCGCTGCAGCTGCAGGGGATCGAGGTCGTCGCCCTCAACGTCACCAAGCTGCGCGGCGACATCATGGACCCGCGCAAGTACATGGGCCGGCTCGAGGAGTGGAAGAAGAAGGTCGAGACCGGTCAGGGAAAATGGCGGGTCATCAACGACCTCGAGCGCCTGGAAAGGATTCTGGAATAACCTGCAGGTCAATGGCCCCGGCACCAGGGCATGAGGAAAATCAAGCACAAACCAAGGCAGTGATCAATAAAAAGCCCCCGAGTTCTTCGGGGGCTTTCGCTTTCCAATCAAGCACGACTTCGTGCTCTTCTTGTTTTCGTTTTCAACCAATGCTTTGCACCTTCATGCCCTGACGGGTGGCCGGTCACTTCCCTTTCTTTGCAATCTCCTGTTCGATCATCGCCCTGAACCCGGGCAGGCTCCTCTGCCGGAGGAGCTTGCCGTTGACGAAGATCGACGGCGTACCACGCACGCCGATTTGCTGCCCTTCGTGGAAATCGCGGCGCACGAGGCTCAGGTAGTCACTCCCCTTCTCCTTCATATCCTGATCGTAGCGGACCATATCCAGACCGGCTTCGGTGGCGAGTTCCCTGATTTTCGCGTCGCTCAGGCTGCTGTAGTTGGCGAACAGCAGGTCATGAAATTCCCAGAACTTCCCCTGATCGTTGGCCGCCATGCTCGCCAGGGCGGCCGGCCCGGCGAACTTGTGGTTGCCCAGGGGGAACTGCTTGAAGACCAGCTTGACATCCTTCGGATACTGCTCGAGCACCTGCTCGAGTAGCGGCACCAGCCGCGCGCAGTACGGTCACTGGAAGTCGCTGTAGACAGCGACCACCACCTTTGCGTCATCCGGCCCCTTGAAGGGGGAGCCGGAGATATCGATCGGCTTGATGAAGTCGAGCGCCACCATCCTCACCTGGCGCCCCTTGGCGTCGCTCAGCAGCAGCCGTTCGCCGTCGGGCGTCACGGCGATCCGGTCGGCGCCGAGCCCGAGCCTGACGGACTCCTGCAGGGTCCCGCCGGCATCGTAGACCCGGACCTCCCCATTCTCGAGCAGCACGAAGACTCTCTGGCCGTCGCCGCTGGTCGTCACATCGACCGGCGATGACGGGAGCTGGAGGCTCTGCACGACCTGCCATTCGACCTCGGCGAGAGCGGCAGCGGAAAAGGAGAGGATCAGCAGGAATATCGGCAGCATACGAACCATCTGGAATCTCCCGGTTGGATGTCCAACAACTTTAAACCGAACCCGGCCGCCGGTCAACCTTCATCCCCGAATGTCTTGCCGGAAGGGAATTCGTAGTTCACTCTCCGCCGCCTCTCGCGGCTGCTTCGCGCCGCCGGAACCGCCGGGCAATCAGCAGGCCGAGCAGGAAAAAGAGAACCGCCAGGCCCAGCGTCAGCATCCGGTACTCGTTGCTGGCGGCGGCCACTCCGCCGAAGAGGACGAAGGAGATCAGCGCCGGCAGGATGCCGATGAAGGTTCCGATGGCGAAATCGGCCTGGCGCATCGACGTCAGGCCACAGGCGAAGTTGACCAGGTCGAAGGGGAGATAGATCAGCCGCATGACCAGGACCGTCACCAGGCCGTTTTGGCGCAGCCGTTCATCCCACCTGGCCGCCAGCGAGCCCTCTTCTTCGCGCGCGGCAACGAGGTCGCGGCCGAACCAGCGGGCGAGCAGAAAGGCGAAATTGGCGCTGGCGTTCTCGCCGACGATGGTGAAAAGAATACCGAGAGCAGGCCCGAACACCAAGCCGGAGGCAATGGTCAGCAGCGAAGCCGGAAACAGGATCAACGGCCGGACCGTATAAAACAGGACATAAATCAACGATGCCTTGAAAATTCCGAACTGCTCAAGCCACGATTCGAGGTAATAGGGGATATTTTGCAGGGGGATGCCGGACCGCCACCAGTAGAAACCGCAGCCGAAAAACAACATCAGCCATATGACGGCCAGGATTTTTTTCGTTGTCGGGTTTGAAACAAACGTTGACAATTTGTGTCCGAAATTCAGGGGATTTCAGGCGACGCAGTGGATTTTTGGATTTTTTTCGGTGAAGAAAATTGGCCTGCCGTTTGCTAGTCTTCAACCGGCATGAAGACGCTACTCGTTGCCATAACAGTGCTTTTTGTTGTCGTGAGCCCCGGCTTGGCGGACGTTCCGGAACTGGACAGTGAACCGGACGGGGCGGCCCTTTACCGGCAGAACTGCGCCCGGTGTCACGGCAAGCTGGAGACGACCCGCATTCCCGACCGCCGGCCGGCACGGATCGCTTCGGCCATCAACACCCTTGGCTCAATGGCCGGCCTCAAGCACCTCTCCGCCGGGCAGATCGCCGAAATCGCCAAGGCCCTCATTCGCGACCCGGCTGTCTCCAGCCGTTAGCCTTACCCCGCCCTCGATCAACTTCTGGTTTTCTGAACCAGCGCCAGATCGGCCAGCACCAGGGCAGCCATCGCCTCGACGATCGGCACTGCGCGGGGGAGCACGCAGGGGTCGTGCCGCCCCTCGGCCTCGAGAACGGTCTCGTTGCCGTCGATGTCGACGGTCTTCTGCGCGAGACCGATGGTCGCCGTCGGCTTGAAGGCGACCCGGAAGAGGACCGGCTCGCCGTTGGCGATCCCTCCCTGGACACCGCCGCTGTTGTTGGTCGCGGTGCCGAGACGATCCCCCCTTTTGACGAACATGTCGTTGTGCCGCGAGCCGCGCAGGCGGGTGCCGGCGAAACCGGAGCCGATCTCGAACCCCTTGGTCGCCGGCAGCGACAGCATCGCCTGGGCGAGCCGCGCCTCGAGCTTTTCGAACACCGGCTCGCCGAGACCGACCGGCACGTTGCGGCAGACGCAGCTGATGATGCCGCCGAGGGAGTCCTCGTCGGCCTTGGCGTCGACAATCGCCTTTTCCATCTCCCCGGCCGCGGCGGCGTCCGGGCAGCGGACGACGGTGCTGTCGACCATCTGCCGGTCGATTGCCCCGGCGTCGATTTCCGGCGCGTCGATCGCGCCGATCGCGGAGACCCAGGCGACGATCTCGACCCCGTAGTGTTCCCGCAGGATCTTTTCGGCAATGGCCCCGGCCGCCACCCGGCCGATGGTTTCCCGGGCGCTGGAGCGTCCGCCACCGCTGGTGGCGTGAATGCCGTATTTCATCAGGTAGGTATAATCGGCGTGCGACGGCCGCGGAATCTGCCGCATGCTGCCGTAGTCGCCCGGCCGCTGGTCCTTGTTGTCGACCTTGAGTCCGATCGGCGTGCCGAGGGTCACTCCCCCCTCGGTGCCGGAGAGGATCTGCACCTGGTCCGCTTCGTCGCGCGGCGTGGTCAGGTGGCTCTGTCCCGGCCGCCGGCGATCGAGCTGCGGCTGGATGTCGGCCTCGCTCAGCCGCAGGCCGGGCGGGCAGCCGTCGACGATCGCACCGACCGCCTTGCAGTGTGATTCGCCAAAGGTAGTGACCCTGAACAGGGTTCCGAATGTACTCGACATGTGCAATTCTCCGGTGGTCGTGTTGCGGGTTTGACGATGATACGTGAATCCGGGCGATCTGTACAGTCCCGGGCGGTCAAAACGGCCGGAGCTGCAGCACCAGCAGGTTGATCAGGCCGATGAGAAAGCCGAGCAGCGCCCCGAAAAGGTTGATGTAGCGGAACTGCTCCTGCATCACCCCGAGGAGCAGCCCCTCGACCTCGAGCAGATCGAGGCTGTTGACTTTCGCCTCGACCATCTGCCGGACATTGAGGGCATCGACCAGCATCGGGACTTCCTTCTTCAGCACTTCGACCAGCTGCTGGAAAAGCAGCTCCTCCAGCTCCTCGTTGACATCGGCGGGGAGCCTTGCCGACAGCCGGCCGAGCGGCCGTTCATTCAGCAGGTGGTGCACCTGTCGAGCGACGACTTCGCGGATTCCGGAGGCCACCTCCTCGCTCCGGGCCAGGCTCAGAATCCGCTCCTCGAGCGCGGCGACAGAGCGTTCGCGCCCTTTCTCCGGCAGGACGGCGTCGAGCAGCGAACCGAAGGAGCGGTTTCTGATCGACTGGACGCCGCGCTCTGCCAGGCCGAGAAGGGTTTCTGCCGTTTTGCGGCTTTGCAGCAGGGCGACCGCCCGGTCCCGGAGGAACTGCCGCACCCCGTCGACCTTCTCGAAGGGGAGCTTCTCGACGTAATCGGCCAGAGGCCTTTCCAGAAACCCCTCCACCCGCTCGCGGATCAGCCCGGCAATCTGTGCCCGGGTCTTCTCCTCCTTCAGCCAGCGGGCGACCTCCTCGCTGACCTGGTCGAGGGTATCCGGAATCCGGGCATAGACCTTGTCGAGGTTGATAAAACCGCTCAGCAGCCCGGCCAGCCCGCCGAGCGAGTCGAGAAACGTCTCGATCCCCTGGCGGATCTTCACGATCAACCGCTGGCGGAAATCGGGATCGTAGAGCATCCCCCCGAACTTTTCAAGCAGCGGCGGAACCTCCTTCTCCAGCTGGTCGAGCAGGATCGCCACCAGGTCCTCCGGCAGCAGCTCGCGCAGGGGCCTTTCGCTGCGCAGCCACCGCGCCGTTTTCTCGTCGACGAAACGCCCGACCGCGCCGGCCAGATTGGCGGAGCCGAGATAGCCGTTGAGCAGCGTATCGGCGTGGCTGCGGACGGCATCGTACTGTTGCGGACTCAGGCAGCGTTCGAGGTCGGCGGCGAGGAGGGCGTCGACCTGGCCGCGCAAGAAGCCGTGCAGTCGGACGGCGAACTCCGGGGTGTGCAGGTAGCTGATGATAATCGCAGCCAGCTTTTCGCCGGCGGCTTCGGCGATCTCGGCAAAGCGGGGCTGAAAGGATCGCGGCACCAGCGAAACCGTCGTTCCGAGGTCGCGATCGAGAAAATTTCCGAGCTTCTCCTCGACCGCCAGCTTGAGCTCGCGCCGGAAGGCAACCTGTTCGAGAGCCCTGACGACGTCCGCGGGGGTCAACAGGTGGCTGCCGACCATCTCTCCCATCCGTGCCGCCAACTCTCCCCGCTTGGCGGGAATGATCCCGGGGGTCATCGGGATGCGGAAACTGAACAGGGTCCAGGGCCGCAGCGGCCTGAAAAGCATGCGGATGGCGACATAGTTGGTCACGTAGCCGATGACGGCACCGAGCAGCGGCGGCAACAGGTATGGCAGGATCGCATCAACGGTCATCTGTGAGGTGTTCCCGGTCTTGACAGCCGGCCCGCTGTCGCCAATAATACGCCCATTTCCAACGAGGAGCTGCCATGGGCGACCAACTTATCCGCTTTGTTACCAGATCAGGTCATTTCCGGGCCATCGTCGCGGTGACGACCGAACTGTGTGAAACCGCCCGGGTCATGCAGGGGACCGATCCGACGGCAACCGTTGCCCTCGCCCGGGTGGCAACCGGCACGGCCCTGCTCGGCGGCCTGCTCAAGGGGCGACAGCGCCTCGTCCTGGCGATCGAGGCAAACGGCCCCCTGCAGAAGCTTCATGCCGAAACCGATGCCGACGGGCATGTCCGCTGCTCGGTCAAGAACCCGCTGGCAGATTTGCCGCCGCGCAACGACCGGTTCGACGTCGCCGGCGCCGTCGGCAGGGCCGGCTTCCTGCATGTCATCAAGGACCTCGGCCTCAAGGAGCCTTACCGGGGCATGGTCCAGCTGCAGACCAGCGAGATCGGCGACGATATCGCCTACTACCTGACCGTTTCGGAGCAGGTCCCGTCCTCGGTCTCCCTCGGAGTTTCCCTCGGACCCGATGCCGGCGTCCAAGCCGCCGGCGGATTCATCGTCCAGGCTCTGCCGGGGTGTCCCGATGAGGCGATCGGAGAGATCGAAAACCGCATTCTCAAGCTCCCGCCACTGTCGGAGATGCTTCGGGAGCAGGTGCCGATTCGCGACATCCTCGGCAAGCTCTTCGTCGACGGCGACATGAACAAGGCCGAATCGATTCCCCTTTCCTTCCGCTGCAACTGCAGCCGGGAACAGGTTGCCCGGATGCTGCGAAATCTCGGCCGGAAGGAGCTCGCCGGAATGACCGAAGGGGAAGAGACCGTCGACGTCACCTGCGAATACTGCCGGCGCGTCTACCGATTCGAGCCGCCGGAACTGGACGGCTGAAGGGTGATTTCCAGGGGGGGGCCGCCTCCGGCTGCCGCCGTAAATTGCACCCGGCTTTCCTCCAGCCCCCGGTTCCTGCATATCCTCTCGAGCAATTCTGCCCTCTTCTCCGCCAGCTGCCGGTCGTACTCCACTCCATGCCCGGAAGACCGGACGGTCACCTCTGCGCGGTAGTCGCGCTGTTCGATCAGCAGCGCGACCAGGGGATCGAGCAGCGTCATCCCGCCCGGCAGCGGCAGCACCGAACCGTTGGCAAACAGGACATTTCCCGGGTAGCTGATAACCAGGCCGTCATCGCTGACAAGCGCGCCCGGCAGGGTCTGCAGCTTCTCCGCGGGCAATTCCGGGACCTCGGCCGGCGGCGGAGCGCAGGCCGATAGCAGCAGGAACATCCCGCCGGCCAAATATTTCAGGAAACGGTTATTCATCGGCTCCAGATTATAGCAAAAATTGATCGACAGGTGAGGTTATTCATCGTTTCCGCCAACGGCGAAAGGGGGCGACTTGCGCAGAACATCGAGCAGGAAACCGGCGGCCAGGCCGTTGACCAGGCCGGCAGCCACCCCCAGCAGCATGAAGAGAGGGAGCAGCAGCCAGATCCCGTCATGCCGGACCAGGAGGAGCCAGGCACAGAGCATCTGGCCGATGACGTGTCCGGCCGCGCCGAGCACCGAGACCCCGACCGGGCCGATCCCCTCCCCCGCCAGCCGGCGGCTCGCGGTCATCGCCGCCGTCGCCAGGATACCGCCGCTCAACGAGAGGAAGAACCGGGGAGAGAGGAAGGTGCCGAGGAACAGCGAGGCGACGACGATCCGGGTCATGTTGACGCTCCACGCCGCCCGGCCGCCGAAAAGAAACAGCGCCACCACCGCAAGGATGTTGGCGATGCCGAGACGGAACCACGGCGTCGGCGACGGGAGGAGAAACTCCAGGGTGTGCAGGGCAATGGCGAGCGCGGAAAAGAGCGCCAGGAAGATCCGGCGTCGCTCCGCCTCCAGGCGAAGCGGATCAACGGCTGAGGAGGTCATAGCCCGGCCCCTTCCCTTCCGCCTCGTCGCCGAGGATCTGCACCAGCAGGCGATTCGGCACGCAGGCGATGATTTCACCCGCATGGCTGATATCCCCCATCCCGATGCAGACCTTGTAGGGGCAGGGAGAGGAGACGATCCGGACCTTGCCGTCGCGAATCTCCATCCGGGTGGTCCCGAGCGGGCCCGTCAGCTCGGCGGTCCGGTCCCGTTCCAATGGCGCCGTAAAGAGTGTGGCTCCCTCCGCCGTGACCCGAACGCTCCTGCCCGGAGGGCGCATGCCGACTGCAATGAAGAGGAGGATGCAGAGGGCGAATAGCAGCATGACGATGATCCGGTCGAGGCGCGTCAGCCGCCGCCAGAAGCCGTTCACGGCCATTCAAGCACCCCCCTCAGGCCGGGCGTTACGCTCACGTTACCATCGGCGGCGACAATCACCCCCTCGAGATCCGGCATCGACTCCAGCAGCGCCAGCCCCTTCCCGGGCCCGAGAACGAATACGGCAGTCGCGACCGCGTCCGCCAGGGCCGCCCGGTCGGCAACGACAGTGACCGCCTGGCATCCCCTGGCCGGATAGCCGGTCCGGGGATCGAGGATGTGATGATAGCGGACGCCGTCCAGCTCGAAGACGCGCTCGTAGTCACCGGACGTGACGACCGCCTTGCCGGCCAGTTGCAGGGTTGCGAGAATGTCGCCGCTCTTGCGCGGATGCCGGATCCCGACCCGCCAGGGGCGTCCCGAACGGTCGCCGAGCAGGCGCATGTCGCCGCCGGCGTTGACCGAAGCGTGCCTGACGCCGGCGGCGGCGAGGACAGAGACCGCCCGGTCGATGGCGTACCCCTTGGCAATGCCGCCGAGATCGATCGCCAGGGGAGCGACGACCTTGGCCACCCTGCCATCGGCAATCATCAACCTGCTTGCACCGTCACCGGCCAGGGCAGCGGCGATCTCCTCTTCCGTCGGCAGACGCGGCTCGCCTTCGGCGAACCCCCACAGGCGGATCAGCTGGCCGAGCGTCGCATCGAAGGCGCCGTTGCTGGCCTCGGCGACATCATGCGCCAGCTGCAGCACCTCGGCGGTGTCGGCGGAGAGTCCGACCGTCCCGGTCGCCGCCGCGATCCGGCTGATCTCGCTCTGCGGCAGGTGCGGGCTCATCCGCCGCTCGATCGCCGCCATCTCGGCAAAGGCGGCCGTGACCGCCGCGTCGTAGCGGGCAGACTCGGTGTCCTCGATGCGGATTTCAACGACGGTCCCCATCAGCAGCCGGGTGCGGATGAGCGGCCCTTCCGGTTCCCGGGGAGGGAGAAGGGTAATGGCAAGAAGCAATGCGGCGAGCAGCAGCAATGTCGCAGTCGCTCGGGTCACGTGTCAGACCGCCTCCCCTTCGACGATTTCGCCGATCAGGTCGTAGTCCGACGAATCGGTGATCCGCAGCATCACGATGTCGCCGATCTGGGCCCGGCCGTCGGTGATATAGACCTGACCGTCGACATCCGGCGCCTGGCTGATCGAACGGCCGCGCAGCAGAAGCTCGGTCTCCTCGCTGTACCCCTCGACCAGCACCGGCTCGATGCGGCCGACCCGCTCCCGGTTCTTGCGGAAGGAGACCCGCCCCTGGGCCTTCATCAGCTTGTGATAACGCGCCCGTTTGACCCTGACCGGAATCTGGTCATCCAGCCTGGCCGCCGCCGTCCCCTCCTCGCGCGAATAGCGGAAGACCCCGACCCGTTCGAAATGCCCTTCGTTGACAAAGGCCAGCAGCCTGGCGTACTCGGCGTCGGTTTCTCCGGGGAAACCGACGATGAAGGAGGTTCGCAGGGTGACGTCCGGCATACACTGGCGGATCCGGTCGAGCAGGTCACGGATCCCGGCCTCGTCGATACGACGGTTCATCATTGTG